>JBGQGW010000138.1:0-10640 GCA_041497605.1 Terriglobia bacterium
GGTCAGTTTGCTGGAACTGCGCGTCGACCGGCTGGATGAGGCGCAAGCGATAGCCGGAGCGGTGTTGCGTACGGCTGGCAACGGGTTTACGACGACTACCTGGATGGATGAGAATCGGGCGCTGTTCCGCGCCTTGAGCCTGGAAAAATTAGTGACCGCCATTTTCATCGGGCTGATCACCTTCGTGGCCGGCCTGAATATTCTGGTGGTTCTGTCCATGACCGTTACCGACAAAGCGCGCGATGTTGCGGTGCTGATGGCCATGGGAGCGCGGCGAGAGCAGGTGCGGAATATTTTCATGTGGCAAGGCTTGGTGGTGGGGACTTTTGGGACCCTGGTCGGTCTGGTTCTGGGCTTCGCAATTGCCTGGGTGGCGAATACCTGGAGGTTGATCCCGTTAAACCCGGAAGTTTACGCGATCCCTTACGTGCCATTTCGTTCGAACGGATTGGACGCATTGTGGATCGCGGGCGCGTCGCTGGGGATCAGCATTCTGGCGACGCTGATTCCGGCTCGCGCAGCCGCCCGAATTCTGCCGGTCGAAATCCTCCGCTTTGAATAGCTCCTGTTGAAAATGGAGTAACCCTTGTAACGCTCGAAATCCCCAGGGCATCCACCCGGGACGGGTGATGTTCTAGGTCGTATAGTGCCGGAAATCCCTTTCCATCCGTGAGATACAGCAAAATGGCAACGTGCTACAATGGTATTTGCATTGATAAGAATGGTTTAGGGGAAAGTTGTGACTAGCGGGAAAGACGCCACTATTTGGCAGAGAGAGTCCCAGGGCCAAAATGTGAAATACATTAGAACTGCTCGGTGTACCTTCCCTCGGCCTGCTGAACAGAATCATGAACATACGAGAAGCGAAGTTCGGCATCTAACGTGGTTAGTAGTATGCTGCGGTAAGGGAGAGCAATGAGAATTGGGACCACAACCGAAGCCGTTAGCAGCGGGCAGCCGAGCACTGGGACTGCCTTGGCGCGCGGCGAGGGACAGTGGCTGATTCAGGCCACTGGATTGCGGAAGGTATTCCGTTCCGGCAAGTCGGAGATAGCGCCGCTTGCAGGCGTGGAATTGAATGTGGCACGCGGAGAAATGATTGCGATCGTTGGCCCGTCCGGATCAGGAAAAAGTACGCTCTTGCATCTCCTGGCCGCTCTGGACACGCCAACAAGCGGTACAGTATACTTCGCCGGGAATTCGCTCGCAGAGTATTTAGACGCGGAACTGGCGGAGTTTCGCAGCCGCAGCGTGGGTTTTGTCTGGCAGCGGCACCACTTGCTCCCGGATTTTACTGCTGCGGAAAATGTTGCGATGCCTTTGCTGATTCGAGGTATCGCCCTATCAGAAGCGCTTGGAACTGCGGGCGAATGGCTGGAGCAAGTGGGACTAGCCGATCGCGCGTGGCACCGGGCGGCCGAGCTTTCCGGAGGCGAACAGCAGCGCGTGGCAATTGCGCGCGCCCTGGTCAATCAGCCGGAGTTGTTACTGGCCGATGAGCCGACGGGAGACTTGGACGAAGGGAACGCGGAGACGGTTTTCGAGTTGATGCAACGGCTCCACCGGACTCACGGGCTCACTTCGATTCTGGCAACGCACAATCTTTCCTTGGCCCGGCAATGTGACCGTATTCTGATGTTGGAACACGGATCACTCCTGCCGATGCCCAGCGGAGAGGCCCCTGCGGCGAGCGTCATTTCCGGCGCGCGCGCTGCGAGCGATGGGGTGAACGCCCGGGAAGAGCGTGGGTGAACCGTGTTCGAACGCTACACTGAAAAAGCCCGGCGTGTCATTTTCTTCGCCCGATACGAGGCCAGCCAGTACGGCAGCCCCTATATCGAGACGGAGCATTTGCTCCTAGGATTACTGCGCGAAGACAAGGCACTGGCGAATCGCTTTTTGCGGACCCATGGCTCGATCGAGTCCATTCGCAAAGAAATTGAAGCGCGAATCACCATCCGCGAGCGGATTTCGACCTCGGTGGAAGTCCCGCTCAGCCAGGAATGCAAGCGGATTTTGAACTTCGCCGCGGAAGAAGCCGAGCGGCTGGGGCACAAGCACGTGGGCACGGAGCACCTGCTGCTGGGAATTCTGCGCGAGGAGAAATCCTTCGGCGCGGAAATCCTGCAGGAGCGCGGCCTGCGGCTCTCCACTCTCCGAGAAGAAATGGCACGAACAACCAGTGAGAAGGTTCCCGTGAGCCGTCCAAAAGAAACTTCGTTACTTGCCGAATTCAGCCGCGATCTGACGCAATCCGCCATGGAAGGACAGCTCGATCCGCTGGTGGGCCGCGAAAAAGAACTCGAGCGCGCCATCCAGATCCTCTGCCGGCGCACCAAGAATAACCCTGTCTTGATCGGCGAGCCCGGAGTGGGTAAAACGGCCATCGTCGAGGGCCTGGCACAGCGAATCGCCGACGGCAATGTGCCCCCGTTCCTTGCCGATAAGCGCATTCTTTCACTCGATCTTTCCCTGATCGTCGCCGGAACGAAGTATCGCGGCCAGTTTGAAGAGCGGCTGAAGACCATCATGAAGGAACTGATGGAGAGCCAGAACGCCATCATCTTCATCGACGAGCTTCACACCCTGGTTGGCGCAGGTTCCGCCGAAGGATCCCTTGATGCCGCGAATATCCTGAAACCCGCGTTGAGCCGCGGCGAAATCCAGTGCATCGGCGCCACCACGCCGGGCGAGTACCGCAAATCGGTGGAGAAAGACCGTTCACTCGAGCGGCGCTTCCAATCCATCAAGGTTTCGGCGCCGGCCGAAGAGGAAGCGATTCGGGTCCTCGAAGGCGTGCGGGATCGCTACGAAAAATTCCATGCCGTGTCCTATACGGACGAAGCCATCCGTTATTCGGTCTATCTCTCGAACCGGTACATCCCAGACCGCTTCCTTCCGGACAAGGCCATCGACCTGGTGGACGAAGCCGGCGCGCGCGTGAAATTGCGCCAGGCCATGCTGCCGGACGAAGTCTCCGAAGTGCAAAAGCGCGTGAAGTTCATCACGCACCGCATGGAGACCGCGATTGCCAATCACGAGTTCGAGAAGGCGCGGTTCTACTCCGAAGAAGAGCGGAAAGAAAAAGAACATTTGCGGATGCTGCGGGAGAAGTTGAAGATCGACGATTCCGCGACGGGCACCGTGACGCGCGAAGACATCGAAGAAGTGGTGTCGCGCTGGACCGGGATCGCCGTCACCTCCATCAAGGAAGACGAACAGCAGAAATTGCTGCGCATCGAAGAAGAGCTCCACAAGCGCATCATCAGCCAGGATAAGTCGATTCGCGCCCTGGCTCGCGCGATTCGCCGCAGCCGCGCGGGGCTCAAGGCTCCCGGCCGTCCGGTGGGGTGCTTCCTGTTTCTCGGCCCCACGGGCGTGGGCAAAACGGAAGTGGCCCGGCGATTGGCGGAATTCCTGTTCGGCAGTGAGAAGTCGCTGGTCCGCTTCGATATGTCGGAATACATGGAGAAGCACTCGGTCTCCAAACTGATCGGCGCACCTCCAGGATACGTGGGCTATGAAGAAGGCGGCCAATTGACCGAACGCATCCGCCGCGCGCCCTATTCGGTGATTCTGCTCGACGAAATTGAAAAGGCGAATCCCGACGTTTACAACATCCTCCTGCAAGTGTTCGAGGATGGCCAGTTGACGGACGGCCTGGGCAACACCGTCGACTTCCGGAACACCATCATCATCATGACGTCCAACATCGGCGCCCGCGCGCTGCAGAAGACCTCCTCACTGGGCTTCCAGTCCGTCGAGGGCGGGGAAGTAAAGACCATGGACGACCTGGTGCTGACGGAAGTGAAGCGCGTCTTCAACCCCGAGTTCTTGAACCGGTTGGACGAGATCATCCTGTTCAGCTCGCTTTCGGATGATGACCTGCGGAACATCATTGATCTGCTGGTCGCGCAGATGAATGACACGCTGGTGCATCGCCAGGTACAAATCTCCCTGACTCCGGAAGCGCGCCAGTGGATACTTGACAAAACCTGCACAGACAGGAATTATGGCGCGCGTCCACTCCGGCGCGCCCTGCAGAAGTACGTCGAAGATCCGCTGTCTGAAACGCTGATCCAGGGCGGGCTGCAACGGCCGGCAACTCTGGAGGTCTACCTCTCCGGTGACGGCCTCGGTTTCCGACCGGTGGTCGAGGCAACCCCAGTCGCCCACTAGGGAATCCTACACGCGCGAGCCGGACTAGGGCGGTCCGGCGGGGGAGCATATTACATTGGCTGGGGGAGCGCGGCCTTGACGCTATCGGCGGCCGCACGTAGAAAAGTACGTCTGCTCACGTTCGCCTGGGTTTTCCAGGTGTGCCTCCTTTTGCCCGTTTGCATACTTTCCGTTGCCCGGGCCAGTGCCTCCCCTCAGGCTCCTTCCGCGAATCGGGCAATAATCACCAGGATCATTTTCGAAGGGAATCGCAGAATTCAAAGCGACACTCTGCGCTCGCGCATTTTTTCGCGGGCCGGTGACCCGTACAACGAGGAGACAACCCGGCGCGATTTCCAGGCTTTGTGGAACACGCAATATTTCGAGGACATCCGGCTGGAAGTGGAAGATGACCCCAAGGTGCCGAGCGGCAAGGTGCTCATCTTCAAGGTGCAAGAGCGGCCGATCATTCGCCGGATCGAGTACAAGGGCAATAAATCCGTCTCGGAATCCGATATCCTCGACCGGTTCAAGGAACGCAAAGTCGGCCTCACCGTGGAAAGCCAGTTTGATCCCACCCGAATCAAGCGCGCGCAAGTGGTGCTGAAGGAATTGCTCGCCGAACATGGGCGGCAATTCGCCGTCGTGAAGCCGACCTATGAGCGCATCGCGGCCACGAACGCCGTCAAGCTGGTCTTCAACATCGAAGAAGGGCCGAAGGTCAAAGTGGGGAAAATCATCATTCAAGGCAATCACGCGTTCTCGAGCCGCCGGATCATCCGCTCGATGAGGAACTCGCGTCCCGTCGCGATTCCCCTGTGGTTCACCGAGATTCCCATCTTTAGCAAGACCTATGACCGGAACAAGCTGAACGAGGACACGGAAGCCGGAATCCGTGCTCTCTATCAGGATAACGGCTACTTCCGGGTCATCGTGAAAGACCCCATCCTGAACACAGTAGACGTGGACCGCGGCGGCATCCCGGGACCCTGGCCCCTGGTGGGAGCCAAGCATGGGAAGGCGACCAACATCACCATTCCCATTGAAGAGGGCGACCGGTACCACATGGGCAAACTGATTGTTCGCAGTTCCGACCCCGACCAGCCGCTTTTTATCAAGGGCGAGTACTTGCAGAACATCTTTCCATTGAAGGAAGGCGATGTGTTTTCGACGGCCAAGGTCCGCAAGTCGTTCGACATGTACCGCGATCTCTACGGCCAGTACGGGTTCATCGATTTCACCATCAACCCGCTGACCGAGCCGGACAACGCGAAGAAAATAGTGAACCTGACGCTGGAATTCGATCAACAGAAACAGTTCATCGTTCGCCGCATCGAATTCAGCGGAAACACAACCACGCGCGACAAAGTAATCCGGCGCGAAGTGCTGATCGATGAAGGCCAGTTGTTCAACAAACGCTACTGGGAACTGAGCTTGTTGCGGCTGAACCAACTCGATTATTTCGATCCCATCAAGCCGGAGAATGCGGAACTGAAGCGCAACATCAAGGAAGGCACCGTCGACATCCTGCTGAAGGTAAAGGAAAAGGGGAAACAATCCATCAGCTTCACGGGCGGGGTCAGTGGACTGGCGGGAAGCTTCATCGGACTTTCCTACCAGACCAACAACTTCCTGGGTCTCGGCGAAACCTTGACGTTTTCGGCGCAGTTCGGCGATTTGCAGCGGAGCTTTCTGTTCGGTTTCACGGAGCCGTATCTATTCGACCGGCCGATTTCCACCGGCTTTACGATTTTTAACAACCGGTACGATTACAACCAGTCGCGCCAGACTTCCATACTTCTTGGCCAGCAAGTGGCCATCAATCCGGCATTCGAACAGAACTACAATCAAAGCTCAAAAGGCTTCACGATCTTCGCCAGTTATCCGATGCGCCGATTCGCATTCACGCGAGTCGGCCTCACCTATGGCTTCACCACCAGCGATATCACGGCGTTCAGCCAGTCCTCGCAACTTCTATTCGAGACTTTGCAATTTACCAGCCTGGGAGGCCCTTCGGCGCTGCGAGGAATTCGTTCCAGTAAGATTACGCCATCGCTTTCCTATAGTTCTCTGAATGGAGGCGAGAATGCGACCTCCGGCAAGAGTTTTTCGTTGAGCGTTCCCTTCGAAGGCGGCCCGTTGCAAGGGAACGTCAACACCGTGACCGGCGTTTTCACCGGGTCGTGGTACCACCCGATCAACAAGAGACGGAATGTACTGGCCTTCCATTTCATCACCGCGGTGGTGACGGGCTACGGCGGCAAAGTGGTGCCGCCATTCACGCGTTTCTATCTGGGTGGGGAAAATGACGTGCGCGGCTTTGACTTCTACACGATTTCTCCCTGGGCCTTTATCCCCACCACCTCGAATCAGGGGATTCCCTACTTCGATCCTACGAAACTCGATTCGGGCGGGAACCCGACCCTTCAGAGTTTGATCGTCCCGGTGCTTTCCTTCGTGGCCACCCGGCCGGGCGGCGATACGCAGGCGGTGGGAAACCTGGAATACCGGATTCCCATTGCCGGTCCGGTGGAGCTTGACGTGTTTACGGATGCCGGGATCGACGGCGCTCTGCGTAAATCTCAATTACAGTTGGACTCTGCGGCGGTGAATTTGCTGCACGAGGAATATCCCAATCCGGATTTCCCAAACTTAAAAATCAGCAAGCAGATCCAGGTGGCCCCGGGAACGAATTTCACGCCGAGGGTCTCGAGCGGCATCCAAATTGTGGTGCAGTTGCCGATCGTCCACGCGCCGTTCCGCTTTTATTATGCGTATAACATCAGCCGGCTGACCGATACGATCGTGCAGCCGCGCGGGGCCTTTTTCCTGAGCGACGAGACCAAGGCCGCCCTGCCACCTGGCGTATACACGACGCAGATCCTGCCGCAGTTGAATACGATTCTGGATCACCAGGCATTTCGAATTCCGTCCTCCCTGTTCGAGCCGAAGTCGATGTACCGCTTTACAGTGAGCCGGACGTTCTGATGGAATGATCTGCAAGCGTGGAAGGGACGAAGAGGCCGGGTGAGAAGTTAGAGGCATGGGGGCATCCAGTTAACCGTGGGGGAGGAGATGGTGATGAAAGTGTGGAAGATTGGCGCGGTGCTGCTGCTCGCCGCGATGTATTCGAGTTGCGGGGGCAGCTCCTCTTCGGTGACCGTCACGGTCAGTCCGAACCCAGTCACGGTGATTTTGTCGGGATCGCAGCAGTTCACGGCGACGGTTGCCGGTTCGACGAATACCAACGTCAACTGGTCCGTCAACACCGTCCCGGGCGGGAACAGCACGGTGGGAACAATCAGCAGCACGGGGTTGTACACGGCTCCGGCCGCTTTGCCGAATCCCGCGACGATCACCATTACGGCGACCAGCGCTGTGAACATCAAAATTACCGGCACTGCATCCGTTACGCTGGATAGCGGAGTGCGCGTCTCTGTCCTTCCTCTCGTGACCACACTCGGCGCTGCGGAGACTTTCCAGTTCACGGATACGGTAACCGGGACGACGAATTCGGCAGTTACCTGGTCGGTGAACGGCGTAAACGGCGGAAATTCGACGGTGGGTACGATCACCTCGACCGGTCTCTATACGGCGCCGGCAACCGTGCCGACCAGCGGCACAGTCATCACGGCCACATCCGTGGCCGATACGACGCGCGCCGGCAACTCGAACGTATCACTTCTGGCGGGCGTCGATCCCACTTTGTCCTCGATCGATCCTAATTCCACGGCGCAGGGATCCATCGTGCAGGACATCTATCTGACCGGCACAAACTTCTTCTCCACCAGCACTGCCCGTGTCGGCGGCACACCGGTGCCCACCACTTTCATTTCACAAACGTTGTTGAAGGCTCACGTCTCGACGGACCAATTGACCGGAGTCGGGGCCGAGAATGTCGATGTGCAACGGCAAAACGGAAATGTTTCCAATCCGATTATCTTCACGCTACTCCCCGTGCGCCCGATCGTGATTTCTTCGATCCCCGAGAGCGCCACCCAAAACGGGCCAAACTTTACAATCACCCTCGATGGTGGATATTTCGGCACGCCCACAATTCCTTTGGTGACGGCTTCGTTTAATGGACAGCCACGCGCTCTCTCCATCACCAATACGCGGCAACTGAACGTGAGTTTGCAAGGCACGCCGGATTTGTCACAGGCAGGTCTTTTTCCGCTGGTGGTGAAGAACAGTGCTGTTCCGCCGGGCTCTCCTTCCATTTCCGCCGTGAACATTGCCGTGGAGCCACCCGCATCCGCGATTGCAACGGCGCCCACGAACCTGGCGGTGGGATCGCAGCCTGTCGCCGTGGCCATCAACAGGGCGACGGGCACCGCTGTCGTCGTCAATCGCGGTGACAACACGATTTCTTTGGTGAATATCGCCGCCCAAACGGTGACTGCGCTTCCCGTCGGCAACTCACCCACGGGCGTGGCAGTTGATAGCGACCGGAATCTGGCGTATGTGGTGAATAACGGCAGCAACACACTTTCGGTGGTAGACCTTTCCGTGCCGAAAGTGATTGCTACACTGCCGCTTCCCGGCGGCACGACTCCAGTCTCGATTGGGGTTGATTCGCTGTCTGGCCGCGCGTTGGTGGCCAATGCATCCACGAATGCCGCCACGGTGCTGGATATCCGTACGCCGGCAGCGCCCAGCGTAGTCACTACGGTTAACATCGGCACGGGCAGCTCTCCCCAGGTTGCGATTGAGCCGCAGCTCAATTGGGCCCTGGTTTCGCCGGGGGGCGCCGGAACATTATCGATCGTGAATCTGGGCCGTCCCGCGAGTACAGGGGACGTGGGGCTCACACCCTTTGTGGTCGCAAGCATCAGCATTTCTTCGACCCTGCGAGGGATCGCGGTCAATACAGAAACGGATCAATCGATGTTCACCGATCCGAGCAACGTAAATATCGGTCAATTCAATTTGTTGGATCAGACCGTTCACACCGGTGTATTCCAGACGGGCGAAGTGGCGGCGGCGGTGAATCCGCTGACAAATGTCGGCGTCAGCGTGAATTCGGTGACGAATCTCGCGACCATTCTTGATTTGCGTTCGCTGCAAACGATTGCGACTGTTGGCGTGGGCTCCGGACCCCAGGCAGTTGCCATTGATCCGATTACCAATACGGCGGTGGTGGTGAATCAGACGAGCAACAATGTGTCGCTCCTCTCGCTCGGAGCCATCCGGCCCCTCGGCATTGTGCAAACTAATCCATCGGTCACATTTGCTTCCGCGACGCCGCTGACGGTGAACGTAACGGGCGGAGGATTTGTTGCCGGTTCCGTGGTGCGGCTGGACGGCACCCCGGTGACGGCTTTGGCGGGGGGCAGTGTGACGCTGGTGAGCGCCCGGCAAATGACGGCCACCATTCCCGCTTCGGCGCTGGCCTTGGCTCGCCGCTATGTGGTGGACGTGCAAAATCCCGATTTGTCGATTTCGAATGTGACCAACTTGACGGTGATTCAGGCGGTTGCGGTGGGCACGGCGCCGCAGGGAGTGGCGATTGATGCGGAACGGAATTTGGCGGTTGTCACCAACTCCGGTTCGGGCAACATTTCCATCATCAACCTGAATACCGGCACGGCAGGCTTCCCGATCAACGTGGGCTCAAGTCCCTGGGGAGTGGCCATATTGCCCCGGCTGGCTTTGGCGGTGGTCGCAAACTTCGGAAATAACACGGCTTCGATTGTGAACGAGGTGACCGGGCAGATCGCGGGAACGATCGGCGTTGGCACGCAGCCGCTCGGCGTGGCGATCCAAGCCGACGCGGCGGCTGCGTTTGTGGCTAACAGTGGTTCGAACTCCGTTTCAGAATTCCGCGTGGATACAGGCGCGGCCGTCAGCACAATTCCCACGGACCAGCAACCGGAAGCGGTGGCGATTGATCCGGGCGACTTTCTGGCGGCGTACACCAACGCGACGCAGAATACCGTTCAGCTTACCGCATTGGGCGGAGGCACCCTGCAAGGCGGGCGCATCTCGAATTTCCAATTGCCCACGGGCATCACCTATGATCCCGTGTCCAACCAGTTCATCGTCACCAATAGTCTGCAGAATAATGTGGCGCTGGTGAGTCCTTCATCTCTGGTCGCCACACTGGTGCGGGTGGGGATCAATCCTACCTCGCTCGATTACAATCCGCAGACCAGCACTTTGGTGACGGTCAATTCACTGAGCCACACGCTTTCAGTGATGGATTTCCAGACCAGCCAGGTGAAGGCTTTGCTGGGTGTGGATGGCTCGAGCCAGTTCTCCGTGGCGATTCAGCCCCAGACGAACCTGGCGGTGATCGCGGACACGAAAAACAATCGGGTGCTTTTGCTGCCGCTCCCGCGCTAGCCTGGTTAATTCATCAGGCAGGCGAAGTAAGCACGGAAGTGAAGAATCGTCTGGTGAAGAGCGGTGTGGCTTGGTCGGTGAGGGCATAAATCTATTGCTGGTGAGCTCGGGGAGCTGTTTTAAAGAAAGCTCCGCCA
>JBGQGW010000139.1:0-10619 GCA_041497605.1 Terriglobia bacterium
CCCGCATTCACGACCGCGGCAAGGCTGGCTGCCTCAAATTGTTTCTGAATTGGATCTTGCACCCCCGCCAATTGCAGAATAGTGGGAGCCGCGCTGATGCTTTCCACCGGCCCAACAATGCGGCGGCCGCGCGCAACCGCCGGCGCGGCGGGCGCTGTGGCCAGCTTAATGATCAGCGGAACATGCAGAGTGGCGTTGTAGATGAAAAAACCGTGTTCGCCCTCACCATGTTCACCAAGCGATTCTCCGTGATCGCTGAGCAGGACGATGAGCGTGTGATCGTAGCGACCGCTCTGCTTCAGCCAGGCAGTCAGCCGGACCAGTTGACTATCCACATAGGCGATCTCGCCGTCGTAGGGATGCTGGCGATAGCGTGTTCGAAAAGGTTCCGGCGCATCGTACGGGCTGTGCGGATCATAAAGATGCAGCCAGAAGAAATACGGCTGGCCCCTCGGATGTGCGAGCCATGCCAGTGCGTGGTCCACACTCTCTTTCGCCCTGCGTTCCACCAGGGCCACATCTTTTTGCTTCACGAACGATTCACCGGAAAATGCGTCGTCGTAACTATCGAATCCGCGTGCAAGTCCCCAACTCCGGTCCAGCACGAAGGAACTGACGACGGCGCCCGTCGCGTAGCCGCGGGCCTTCAGGCTTTCCGCCAGGGTGCGGAATTTATTCGAGAGCGGCTGGCCGGTAAAATCCTGCACGCCGTTCGCGAATGGATAGGTGCCGGTCAGAATCGCCGCGTGCGAGGGCCATGTAAGAGGAACCTGCGAGATGGCTTGTTCGAAAAGCACCCCGTCATGCGCGAGCGAATCGATTCCCGGAGTGGCCACATTTTTCGAGCCATAACAGGACACATGATCCGCCCGCAGGGTATCAACGGTGATGAGGATAATATCCGGAGGATTTGTCGCGGGCCCCGCCCAAAGACCATTTGCGGCGCCGAGTGCCGCCGCAAGAAAAAAAAAGAAGGGTCGCAAGCGTAATCGTTTTTTCATCAATAAAGTGGCCACGGCGCAGGATTCAACCATGTTCTTGCCGAGCCACAAATGCTCTTTCCCCGCGAACCGCTCAGCGCTCGAGGGGCTGGCCTTTCTTGCGCTCCTGCTCCGCCTCGTCGTGTAACCCTTTTGTATCCAGCGCCTTAGCTAGCCATTGGTGGAAAGCTGGATTATCCGGTGCGATCTGCACAGCCTTCCGCAGCGCGTCAATGGCCTCATCGACATGGCCTTGATAGAGATAGATTTCTCCTAACGCTTCATAGCCTGGAGCATAGTCGGAATAAATGTGAACCGATTGATTGAATGCAGCAATCGCGTCGTCAACTTTACCCAGCTTTAGTTCTGCGGCCCCTAAATTAAAGGCGGCGGAAAAGTTCGTAGGATCAAGCTCGAGGGCGCGCTTCAATTTCGCGACGGAATTTTCCCATTGCCCCGCGTTGCCATACGCCAAACCCAGATAAAAAATCGCCAGTGAATAATCCGGACTCCGCTTCAGCACCTTTTCGAACTCGTCGATGGAACGCGCGAAATCCTGCTGCCGGTAATAATCCAGCGCCAGCAAGTAGTGGACGGGAATCGAATCCTTCTCGATCTTCAGAGCCGCTTCGAGCTTGGGGATGGAGCTGGAATAGCGCCCGTGCTGGCTATCCGCCATCGCATCGGCAACCAGTTCGTAGACCTGGATGCGGTCCTTGGGGTCCGGCGATTTCCGGTCGGTCAGAATTCCGCTGCTGCCGCTATCGAACGCAACGTAGCCCAAAGATTTCAATCGTTCGGCCAGGATGGGATCAACCGGGCTCGCTTGAGCGGATTGCCTCGGCGATTTCGCGGTGTCTTTGTCGATCATCTGAATCAGCCGCTTTTGCATTCCATCCGCGATCAGCTTTCTGTCATAAAACAAATTATGTAATTCATGCGGATCGGCGGCGAGATCGTAAAGCTCCGGCTTAGGAGCTTCGATGAATTTGTAGTTGCCGATCAAGTTTCCGCGGAGTTCGCTCCAATCGAAATGGATGCGCGGCAGGTAAGTCTCGGCATACAGTTCCGCCGGCGTTTTATCTTCCGGGCCGCTCATCAGCGGCAGCAAGTTCCGGCCTTGCGCTTCCTTGGGCACGCCGGCGCCGGTGACAGTCAAAATCGTCGGAGCAATATCCACCAGGCCCACGGAACTCTTTACTACGCGAGGCGCGGCCGTGCGGCTCGCCGGCAGCTTGACGATCAAGGGAACATGCAGCGTCGAATTGTAAATGAAGAAACCATGAGTTTTTTCGCCGTGTTCGCCCAACCCTTCGCCGTGGTCGGCTGCCAGAACGATCAGCGTGCGATCGTAGAGATTCTTTTCCTTCAAATATCGCAGCACGCGCCCCAACTGGGCGTCGTCGAATGCGATCTCGCCATCGTAGGGATGCGTCTTATATTCCGTGCTGTACGGCGCCGGCGGATGATACGGAAAATGCGGGTCATACAAATGCAGCCACAAGAAGAACTTCTTTTGCCCGTTTCGCGCCAGCCAGGCGAGCCCGCGATCCACCACCTCGTTTCCGGGCCGCTCCATGTCGTCCAGATTTGACTCGCTCAGGCGGCTGAAATCGAAATTGCTGTAGTAAAAATCAAAGCCACGATTCAAGCCGAAGCGCGAGTCCAGCACAGCCGAACCCACCACGGCGCCGGTGGTGTATCCCTGCGCGTGCAAAATCGTGGCCAGCGTCGGCTGCGAAGCACTGAGTTTATTTCCGCTAAAATCGTGCATGCCCGTATGCATGGGATGACTGCCCGTCAGGATTACGGTGTGCGACGGCAGCGTGATTGGCACGGCGGAAAAGGCGTTTGCGAAGCGCGCTCCCGCGGCGGCCAGTTGATCGATATTGGGGGTGCGGATTTGCTGGTACCCGTAACACGCCAGATGATCCGCGCGCAGGGTGTCAATCGTGATCAGCAGCACATTGGGCGCATCGTTCGCGGCCTGCGTCCAGTGAACCGGCACAGCCAGCAATGCGATCGCGAAGCAACAAAGAAGAAGCCAGCTCAGTGAATATCCGCGTGCCGTCTTTTCGAGGATTGAATCAGTTCCCATGATTTGAGGACGGGCCTTAGGGTTCGATGTAGCCAAGGTCGACCAGGCGCGCGTGAATTTTCTCGGCTTCTTCCGGCGTGTAGGCATGCTCCCCGGCGGGCTCGACCAATCCCAGTTGCTCGAGCTTGGCAATAATGCGCGCCGCAGAAGCTTCGGGGGGTTCCTGGTAGGCCTCGACAATCAATTCCGGATTCAGCGGGTGTTCGTAGGGATCGCTGATGCCGGTAAACTGCGGAATCTCCCCCGCGATCGCCTTCTTATACATGCCTTTCACGTCACGCGCGATGCACACTTCGAGCGGAGCAGCCACGTAGACCTCGACGAAATTTTCAATGGAGGCTCGTACCTGATCTCGCGTGGCACGGAAGGGTGAAACGGCTGCCGCGATGGCAATCGCGCCATGCTTGCTCAGCAGCCCGCACACATATCCGATTCGCCGGATATTCTCATCGCGATCTTCGCGGCTGAATCCGAGCCCTTTGCTCAAATGCGTGCGCACCGTATCGCCATCCAGAATCTCCGCTCCGCGTCCGCGTTTCTGGAGTTCGGCCGCGACAAGATTCGCCAGGGTTGTTTTTCCAGCGCAAGGCAGCCCCGTGAACCAAATTGTGAATCCTTTGTTCGAAGCCGCCTTTTTCATTTTGTCTGTCCCGCTTCCCGCGCTTCGGATCGAGCGGCTGCCGCATCGGCTCGCCGGTAGGCTTCGCGCAGAATTTCCGCCACTTCGGGCCGGCTGAATTCCGCCGGCAAATTTTCGCCGTTGCGCAGCATTTCTCGGACTTTCGTCCCGCTCAAGACCAGCCGGGCATCGGCTCCATGCCCGCATGTTTTCTCCGAAGCAATCTGGCCGCACTTCCGGCAATAAAACGTGGCGTCGAAACAAACCGGCGTGATCCCCAACTCATCGGGCTGAAATTCCGCAAATTGCTTCTGCGCGTCGTAGGGACCATAAAAATCCCCCACGCCGGCGTGGTCACGGCCAACCACAAAATGCGTGCAGCCGTAGTTTTTGCGGGCGATGGCATGGAAAATGGCCTCCCGCGGCCCGGCGTAACGCATTGCCGCGGGATAAAGACTCAGGACCGCCCGCTTGCCGGGTAAATAATTTTTGGTCAGCGCCAAATAGCATTCCAGCCGCACTTCGGCCGGCACATCTTCTCCGCGCGTTTCACCCACCAGGGGATGAAGCAGCAGTCCATCCACGGTCTCGAGCGCGCATTTCAAAATGTATTCGTGCGCGCGGTGGACGGGATTGCGCGTTTGGAAAGCGACAATCGAGTTCCATCCTCGATGGTCGAATAGATACCGAGTTTCTTTCGGATCTAGAATGTATGTGGAGAAAACACCGCGGTTGGGCCGTTCGAGCAACTGAATCGTCCCGGCAATGCAGTGATCGCCGACGCTCCGTAGATACTGCACTCCGGGATGCTGATCGCTCGTCGTCAACAAAGTGAGCTTTGCTTCGCGCTCGCGATCGAACTGAAACATTTCGCTCACGCGCAGTGTCGCCAGGATCTTGCCTTGCGCGCCGGTCAGCGACACTTCTTCCGCGCCACCAATCTGCTTTGCACGATCCTCGGTTATCGCCAAGGTAACGGGAAGGGTCCACGGCAATCCATTGGCCAGGCGCTGATTGACGAGAACGCTTTCATAATCCCGTTGCCCCATGAAGCCTTCCAGCGGCGAAAACGCGCCGACGGCAATCTGCTCGATGTCGCACAGTTGGCGGTTATTCAATTCGATTCGCGGAAGTTGATCGGCCCGGGCAAGCGTCACCTCACGTTCTGCGCCTTCCAGAATGCGATTGATCAGCTTGCCGCCGTGGGGTCTATTCGAAGGCACAGTTATCGTTTTCCCTGATGCAAGTTGCGCATTGCAAAGTTAGCCGGGCTAAGGCCGATGAATTTCATTCACGCCCGCTCCACGTCTTGAATTGGCGGATGGCTTCCAAATCTTTGCGCGCATCGCCGGAATACCGCACGGCTCGATCGTCCCAGTACACATCGGCGACCGGCTTCGGCCCTTGCGTTTTATAATCCGAATTGCCATTGATCTCGTCGTACGCGATCCGGTGTTCCATCAGATAATTGCGAATTTCTTCCTGGCCGCGCGTCGTGTGAATCACAATTTTCCAACCTTCGGCATGAAGCGTTGCGAGGGCTTCTTTCACGTCGGCTCGCGGCTCGCCCAGGACGCCGCGGCCTTTCCAGCCATCATAGTCCGCAATAACGCCGTCGAAATCGACGGCAATCGTCCGCCGGGAACCGCTTTGCTTGTAAGCCATCGCGCATTCAATTGCGAAAGACGAAATCGTGGTCCCGCATTCCCGGATCGTAGTTTAGCATCGCGCCAAGTGGCAAACAAATGCGAGCCCGAGGAATGAGTGCCGCCAAGTGGGTACAGCCATACCTGGCTGCGGGATGCATCTAAGAAACCCACTTGCACAGACCGAATGCGTCCCTCACGGGATGAATTCCGTGCGAAAATGGCGTTCCGCCGCGACGTAATCGCGGCGAGCACACGGGACATCGAGCATGGCGCCCAAAATTTGCGTTCTTGGCCTGGACTGCGCCGCACCGGCAATTGTCCTGGGCGACGAGCGCCTTAGGAATATCCGCCGCCTGATGGCGCGCGGTACTTACGGCCGCCTGGAGAGCGTGATCCCGCCCATTACGGTGCCGGCATGGATGTGCCTTTCCACAAGCCAGGACCCGGGATCGCTCGGCATCTATGGATTCCGCAATCGCAAGGACTACAGCTATAGCGGCCTGGGATTTGTCACATCCGCTTCGGTGAAGCAACCCGCGATTTGGGATTATCTGGGCCAGGCCGGCAAGAAATCCGTCGTCGTCGGCGTGCCTCCCGGCTATCCGCCTCCGCCAATCAATGGTGTCCGCATCAGTTGCTTCCTCACTCCCGACCCCACGCAGGATGAATATGTGTATCCCGCCAGCATGATGGCCAAGATCAAGAAGCTCGTGGGCGATTATCCGACCGACGTCAAAGGATTCCGCACCGACGACAAAGCCTGGCTGAAGGAACAGATTTTCGAGATGAGCCGCAAGCAGTGGAAAGTAGTTCACTGGCTGCTGAAAGAACAGGAATGGGATTATTTCCACTACGTCGATATCGGCCTCGATCGCGTGCACCACGGCTTCTGGGGCCATTTCGACAAGCAGCACCGCAATTATGTTGTGGGCAATCCGTTTGAGAATGTGATCCCGGAATATTACGCGTGGCTCGACGAACAGATCGGCCAGGCAATGGAACTACTCGACGAGGATACGATCCTGCTCGTCGTTTCCGACCACGGCGCGCAGCGGCTGGACGGCGGGTTCGCCGTGAACGAATGGCTGATCCAGGAAGGATTGCTCGTCGTCGATGAGTTCCCAACGCAAGTGACGCCGTTCGAAAAACTGAAAGTAAACTGGGCAAAGACAAAAGTGTGGAGCGAAGGCGGATATTATGCGCGCGTCTTCTTCAACGTGCAGGGGCGCGAGCCGCAGGGATTGATTTCGCAATCGGAATACGAATCATTTCAAGACGTGATGAAGAAAAAGTTCGAAGCCCTGCTCGACGATCGCGGCGCACCGCTCAATTCGCTGGTCTTCAAGCCCAAGGAAATTTATCGGTTCTCGCGCAACGTGCCGCCCGACCTGATCGTGCATTTTGGCCAGCTCTATTGGCGCTCGATCGGCAGCGTCGGCCACGGCCGTCTCCACATCCAGGAAAACGACACGGGCCCCGATGCCTGCAACCACGCACAGTTCGGCGTCTTCGTACTCGCTGCGCCTGGCAGCTCGCTGCGCGGCGAATACCAGGGCGCCAAGCTGATCGACCTGATGCCGACCGTTCTCGACCTCGCAGGCTACGAAATCCCCGCCGCGATGCAAGGCAGATCCCTTGCCGCCGGCAAGATCACAAAGTAATCGGAATTAGGAACTCGCCGAATTGTTCGGATGGATTTCCCAGCGTTTGCCGTCCATGTGCGAAGGCGTGGGCATGCCGAAAATATCCAAAATGGTGGGGGCGACGTCCATGATCGCCGGGTTTTCCGCGGTGATTTTCCAATTCGAGAAGAGCACGCCGGGAACCAGGGCGGCATCGACACAATGGTCGCCGCTCCAGGCTTTTTTGTTGTCTTCGAACACTTCTGCGGTCACGCGGCCTTGCACCGAATCCCACGAAGCCCGGCAGTCTTCGCCGAATCCGACGATCACATCCGGAGCATTTTCAACGTAGGGACCTGAATACGCGGCGCTGCGGTCGTCAACGTGCGTGATCGCGATGTGGCCCGTCTTGGGGTCCACCAGGCCCTGAAGTTTTTCGCAGAATTCACGGCGCAACTGGCGGGCTTCATTTCCTTCGTCCACGATTCCGGAACGCTCGCGGCCTTTCAGGTTCAAGAAAATCCCATTCAACCCCAGCGCATAAGCGCGCGTGCGCGACCAATCCACGTTGGAAAACCAATCGCCGCTCTTTTCGGCGCCATCTTTCAGCGCGAGGTAGCCATTCTGGTGCAGCCAGGAATTCAGATTCACTCCGCGCTCGAAGGATTGAAAACCGTGATCGGAGACGACCAGCGTGAGGGTCTCTTCACCCGCCGCTTCCATGGCGCGGCCGACCAAGATATCCATGCGGCGGTATAACTCCTCGATGATGTCGGCCGAGTCCGCGGTAACTCCCGTGGCGAGCGCGGCAGGGTGGTTGCGGTCCATGTAGCGCCAGAACATGTGCTGAACCCGATCCGTAATATCGAAGACACAAATGCACACGCCCTGTGAAGTTTTTTCGAGCGCGTCGAAGAACATTTTCTCGCGCTCCTCATGAATCAGGTAGCACTGCTCGAGGAACGCCGCGTCACTGATAAAACCATCGTTCAGCGCCCAGGTATCTTCCGCCAGGCCCAGCGTGGCGTAGAGTCCTTGCAATTTCGCCAGATACACCGAGTAGGTGAGTGGATGCGAAATGGGAAGCGCGGGCCTGGCCGGATCGATGTTCACCGGCGTGACATAGATTTCGAGGTCGGGGTTGGTCTCCTTCAAATAAAATCTGGCAATTCCACATACATTGATTCCCAGGCCGGCTTTGAATTTGATTTCCAGCCAGTCCGAATACACTTCTTTACGTAACCGGACTTTCTCCTTGCCGATCAGCAGTTCGGCGCCGTCGCCGTTCGAATCGAGGCGCACGGTGAACGGCGCGCGCAAATCCTTCTTCTCCTTCCTTAGCAAACTGTTCTCGGGTCCGGGAACAAACGAGCGGAAAGTGGAACCGTCCTTCTCGATGGGCACCCAAACGCCTTGCGTATTCTCTTTGCCTGAAAGGTCGCGCGTAGTGTGGAACGAAAATGTCCCCTGGCTGCCTTTCACATCCGGCACGCACATCCCCGAAAGCAAGACGCCGGAAAATTTCTCGGGTGGAAAAGTGATCGGGACCCGGATTACTGAGCAGAAGACTCCGGCATCGGCGAGAAAATGCCAGAACGGCTTGGCTTTTCGCAGTTGTTTGACCTGCGGACCGCCCAGGGGGACAGTGTATTTTCCGATTCGCACGCTGCGGCGCGGGCCTTCGATTTGGGCGGAGGAAAGATAAGGAAGGTAATGCTTCCGGTCGGGCGCCAGGAAATCGTAGATGTTGTGCTTGCCGGGATTCACGCCGGTGAGGAATGAAGACCAGGCCACGGGAGAGATCGGCGGCACAGTCGTCGCCAGCGGCAGGAAAGTTCCTTTGGCGCGAAGCTTGGCGAGATTCGGCATCGCTCCTTTTTCCATGAACCGCACGGCCAGCTTTGGGTCCATGCCGTCGAAGCCGATGATCACCGCGCGCTTTACGCGCGCCTTTTGATACGCATGCCGCCGGCGGACGAGCCGGAAAATCTGCCGCACGGGCCAGGTGAGGAGAGCGATGATGGAATAGAGAAATGCGAGAAAAAGAGTGAGGAATGACGAGAGCACTGCGAACCCGGCGCCCGGTCCTACATAAGCGTGTGCGGGAGCGGGGGAAGCCAACACCACGAGCAGAAGCAAGAATGTGGCAGCGCACAATTTCGCAGCGCCCGTTGGTGAGGCTCGTTTCGCGGTAGCGCTTCTCATATCTGGACCCCGAAAACACCTTTCAACGCAAACCCCGCGATCAAGCTCAACGCAAAAAACACGATGAGCCAATCCAGCGCATATCCCCACACGTAAAAATTGCGAGAGGGATACTGCACTTCAATGGATTCGAGCGGGCCGTTTCGCGGCAATTGTGCTTCGCTGGGATGCATCACACGATCGAACCAATTTCCACGCAACCGCTCCGGCGAAAGCCGGACGAGTTGATTCGAGACGTTCACTGCTTTTGAAAAAGTCGCGCCCTCGATCAAGACAGCAAGGGAATATTCCCCGGGCTGCTCGGCGGCGATGCGCCAGTCGACTTCTTTTTCGCCGGGAATGTGCAGCGGCGGCGCCGTCACGGTCAATCCCTGGGGAACGCGCAATTCCACCTGGTCCAGCGCGGCGCTATCCGTCACTTTCGCTTTCACCAGAAAATCGTGGCCCACGCGATTGGGCATCCAGCCGAAGAAGCCCTCGAGTTGCACCAGCAAAATCAATAGCGGAATAGCCATGATCGCCAGGGGCCGCAGCGAGTGACGAAGATAATCGAGGATTCCAAAGAATAGCCGGGGGTACGCGCGCAATACAGCCCGCAATTGCTCCTGGAATAAACGCACTTCAAGCAAATGCGCTTCCAGCTTGTCTTTCGCCCGCCGAATGGCCTGCTGGTCCGACGCGTAGCGATAAACCACAAGAAGCAGAATCCCCGTCAGCACGGAAATCAGCGCGAGGGGAATGATCGGACGAGCGGAACGAAACGGGCGCATCATCATGTCGAACAAATGATTGATGGGAGACAAGAGAATCCTCAACGCCCTGAGATCATGCCGGAATCCATCTTGATTTGCCGGTCATTTTTCTAATTGGCGGGAATCACCGCTATTCAATGTATCCCAGGCCCTGAAGCCGCTTTTTCACTTCTTCGGTGGGATCACGATCGTCTTCGGCCGGGGCTTGCCGCCGCGCAATTTCCTTTTCGAGCACGTGCGCCACGAATTCGTCCGGCGAGGAATATCCCGCCGCCGCCGCGCATTGTTTCACCTTCTCGAAGAGCTCGTCCTCAATCTTGATGCGGTTGCCAAACATGCCTTTCCCCCTACGCTGCCACTCCATGGATGAACGCAGATTAGCACTCCTTGGCAGCACGGCAAGCGTTTTCTCCCTTCGCTGGCGGGACGTAATTTGCCGGAATCCGAGCATCACGCCCCGATTTCGCGCGTTCTATACCCGTTATTTCGCTTGACCTGCGCCTGCCCCAGGGCGACGATGAATGCACTTGGCAACCGGCTCGGGAATCAAGAAACCGAATTCCGGTACATCACATCCAACACTTCAGAAGCGTCCCCCATAGGGGTGGCAAATGCGGACTTCAAGAGTTCTCGCGATCGCAGCCGGACTGGTCTCCCTGGTTCTGTTAGGAATTTCCCGGCCGTTACACGCGGA
>JBGQGW010000140.1:0-10542 GCA_041497605.1 Terriglobia bacterium
AGTAGTTTGCCACTTTGTGCGATCGGAAATGCGGAACGTCCGGCTGGGCGGGTATGACCGCCGCGAAGTTTTCTTCAGCCCGCCGCCGACGCTGAAAGGCCGCAACGTCCTGGTGGTGGACGCGGTGCTGCACTCGGGCGTGACACAGGATTTTTTGATGAAACGGTTGGAAGAGACCCGGCCCCACTCTTTGTGTTTGGCGGTATTGTTCGATAAGCCGCAGGAGCGTAAGGTGGATTTGAAGGCGGCATACACTGGCTTTGAGGCTGCATCTAAACACTGGGTAGGCTACGGTCTCGCTGGGCGAAACGGTCTTTTTCGAAATTTGCCGTATGTGGCTTCCGGAAGTCCCGCCACAGCGGCTGGCAGCGTTCGGCGCGGAAGCACGAAGCGTCGAAAGCGAGCGAAGAATTGAAGTTTAGGACGAGGTAATCCGGTGAACTCTACAGTAAGAACTGTTCTTTTCTGGCTATTTATGGTTTTGCTGGCCGTCGTCTTGTGGAAAATGGCCTCCACAGGCGGCCAGACAACACGCGAGAAGGAACTCAGCTACACCGATTTTCTAAACCAGGTGCAGCAGGGCAACATCAAGGAAGTAACTTTTATCCTCTCGCAGAATAGCGCCGAGATCACCGGTGAGTTCCGGCAGGGCGGCGAAAAATTTCACGGCGTCACGATTGCCAATTCTTCCATCCCGGACGTGAACAAAGCGCTGCAGGAAAAGGGTGTGGAGATCAACAACAAGGAAGTAAGCCGCGCCGATTGGTTCATCGTTCTGGTGAACGCGGCGCCCGTGCTGCTCCTGGTGGCGATCTGGATCTTCATGATGCGGCAGATGCAGGCGGGCGGCAATAAAGCGCTGAGCTTTGGAAAATCGCGCGCCCGGCTGCTCACCGCCCAGCAGAAAAAAGCCACGTTCAAGGATGTCGCCGGCACCGACGAGGCCAAGGAAGAGCTGCAGGAGATTATCGACTTCCTGAAAGATCCGCAAAAATTCCAGAAGCTGGGTGGACGAATTCCGAAAGGGGTCCTGCTGGTCGGGCCTCCCGGCACGGGCAAGACGCTGCTGGCGCGAGCGATCGCCGGCGAAGCGAATGTGCCGTTCTTCTCGATTTCGGGCTCGGACTTTGTGGAAATGTTTGTCGGCGTCGGCGCCAGCCGCGTGCGCGATTTGTTCGAGCAGGGCAAGAAGAATGCGCCCTGCATCATCTTCATCGACGAAATTGACGCGGTCGGCCGCCATCGCGGCGCGGGCCTGGGCGGCGGACACGATGAGCGCGAACAGACGTTGAATGCCTTGCTCGTCGAAATGGACGGCTTTGAATCGAACGAAGGCGTCATCTTGATCGCCGCCACCAACCGGCCCGACGTGCTCGACCCGGCGCTCTTGCGCCCGGGCCGTTTCGACCGCCGCGTGGTGGTGCCGCGTCCCGACGTGAGGGGCCGCGAAGAAATTCTGCGAGTGCACACTCGCAAGGTGCCTCTCTCCGACGATGTCGAACTCTCCGTAATTGCACGCGGCACCCCGGGCTTTTCCGGCGCCGATCTGGCCAATCTGGTCAACGAGGCGGCCCTGTGGGCTGCCCGCCAGAATCGAAAAGTCGTGTTGATGGTGGACTTCGAGATGTCCAAGGACAAAGTCCTGATGGGCGTCGAGCGTAAGTCCATGATCCTCTCCGAAGAGGAAAAGAAAAACACCGCCTATCACGAGGGTGGCCATGCCCTGGTAGCGACTATGATCCCAGGCGCCGATCCTCTCCACAAAGTGACCATCATTCCCCGCGGCATGGCCCTGGGCGTCACCATGCAACTGCCTATCGACGACAAGCACACCTACACCAAGGAATTTCTCGAGGCTCAATTGGCCGTTCTGATGGGCGGGCGCGCCGCGGAAGAAATCTTCCTCAGCCATCTGACCACCGGCGCGGGCAATGACATCGAGCGCGCCACCGATATTGCCCGTCAGATGGTTTGCGAGTGGGGAATGAGTACGCTGGGCCCGCTGACCTTCGGCAAGAAGGAAGAAGCCATCTTTCTCGGCCGGGAGATCGCTCAGCACCGCGACTACTCGGAAGACACCGCGATCAAGATTGACAAGGAAGTGCGCACCATCATCGGCGAAAGCTACAGCAGGGCGCGCAACATCCTCGAAACGCATCGCGATGCGCTCGAGCGCGTGGCCCAGGCTTTGCTCGATCGCGAAGTCCTCGACGCCATCGAATTGAAGCTATTGATCGAGGGCAAACCGCTGCCCGAAAAGGTTCGGCCAGTGCCACCGCCTTCCGCGCCGCCGGTGCCCGGCAAGGAGCCGCAACTTCTGCGGCCTGAGCCGCGCCCGATTCCCGGGCTGGCTAAGGGCGAAAAGCCCGCCCCCGCATAATTTAGTTCAATTGGAGATTACGTCGAACGGCGCCGCTTCCCGCGGTGCCGTTTTTTATGAGGGGGACTCTACTTTCCGTTCGGAAACGATCCGAGTTTGCAGAAGCCCAGTCGTGATCTTGCCGCAATTCTAACGATCAAGACTGCTTGTTCGCGCGGACCAGGTCGTACACATAGCGAATGACCACGGGCGAATTGGATTGGCCGGATTGCTGTTGCTGGCGAACGGGCATCTGCACAGTTTCGATCAACTGTTCGCCGCCGGGTGCTACTTCGAAGATCCGCTTGATCGCTCCCTGCCGCGCGGGGATGTAAGTGACCAGGCGCCCCTCCTGCCACATGGCGGTTTCTTCTTGATACTTGTTATCCTTGGATTTCTGAAGTTTCCGGCCATCGGTGTAAAAGACCCGCTTCCGGTTCTGTTCGTCGGTCAGATCAATCTCCGGAGCGCTGTCTTTCGCCTGTGCGATGGTCAGCGAATCGGCAGGATTCATGATTTCGTACATCGTCTCGCGGCTTTCGTCGTTTTGGCCGTCGCTGCCCCCTCCCCGATGCCCGCCAGATCCTCCGCGGCCGCCACCACCGCCCATGCCGCCGCCGGGCCAGGTGCCGCCCACACGGCCTCCACCGCCCCCGTAGGGCCCATTCCCGCCGTTTCCTCCACCATTCCCGCCGCCGCTTCCGCCGTTATTTCCACCGCCGCTCGAGCCTCGCGCTTCCTGCATTGCTTTCCGCGCGTCATCGCTCTGTTCACGATTGAATTTCCAAGTGCCGGATAAATTTGCTTTTGCCGGGGGCCGCTGAGGCTCTTGCTCTCTTGTAGTGGGCGCCGGTTCTCCCGGTGCGGGCGCTGTTCCAGGCATCGGCCCTGGAGGCGCTTGCGCGCGGATGATGCTGGGAGAAATAAGACAGGCAGAAACCAGGAATGCCGAACTGAGCAGAATAAGCTTGTATCGTTTTTTCATGGGGATCCTCGCCCACCTAATAGACTCCCTGGGAGACCGCAGGTTTACCATGGCGGGCACTATCGTTCGGATGCAGAGGATTCCTGAAGAGATGTCAGCCGGAACTCTCGTCCGATGAGCGGCAGATGGCGTAGAATAAAGCCATGGCGAAAGACGCTGTGGAACCGTTCGAGGTAGCCTGTCCCTGCTGCCACGCGAAACTCACCGTGGACCCTGTGCTTGCCGTGGTGCTTTCCCACGTGCCGCCGCCCAAGGCCCCGCCTTCCGTGGATCTGGACGACACGGCGCGAATTCTGCGCGAACAGAAAGAGCGCGTCGAGGCAAAATTCCTTCAGTCGGTAGAAGCGGAAAAGATGAAAGAAGATGTCCTCGAACGGAAATTCCGCGAGAGCCTGAAGAAGGCCAAAGACCAGCCCATCGAAAAGCCCATCCGCGATTTCGACCTCGATTAATTTTCTTTTGCCGGCCCGCTGCTTCGCCTCTGGCATACTTTAGTGGATGCATTCCTCCGCGTCCTATCGGAATATTGGCATTGTGCTGCTCGCGGCCCTGTTGTTCGCTGCCGCAGGCCAGACACAGAAGAAAAAACCGCCCAAGCCGCAGCAACTCGATTCGAATATTGAATTGAAGCGCGATGCCGGAACCGGCGAGCTGCACTTTGCTCGTGGGAAAAATAGTGCGCCGCCTTCGCCAGGGGACGCCGCCCGGCCCGGCGCCATTCGCGTGGGCGTCAGTTTGGTGCAAGTGGGAGCGAATGTGGTGGCGGCGGACGGCAATTCCATTCGCGATCTTGCGCAAAAGGATTTTCGCGTTTTCGAGGACGGCGTCGAGCAGAAAATCTCCTATTTCGACGCTTCCACCGAACCCGCGCATGTCGCGCTGATTCTGGATTCCAGCCCGAGCGTTTTGCCCGATTCCGGTGGAATCAAGCAGGCTGCCCGCGAACTGGCGGATAACCTTGCGGCGCAGGACGAAATTGCCGTTGTTGAATTTTCGGCGCACACCTATCTGCTCGCGCCTTTTACCAGAGACCGTGGCGCGCTGGAACGCGCGATCGCTTCCATCGATGTCCGCACGTTGTTCGGCGACCTGGGCGGGTCCAATATTTACGAGGCGCTCTACCTGGTTGCGCGCGAAATTTTCCCGGCAACCACGGGACGGAAAGCCATCGTCCTGTTGACGGATGGGCAGGATAGCGGGCTGGGGCTGAGTTGGGACCCTGCCAGCATGGAACCGCGCGCCGGCGTGGCGGCAAACCGGCTGACTTTTGAAGACGTGGTGCGTGCTCTCGCCGCGCAGGGAATCGATGTCCAGGTCATCTCGACGCAGCATCGTCCCTTGGGTATGACCCAAGCCTGGCTCGCGGAGCATTCGAATTCGACGCTGATTTCATCGGACTCACGCGATTTGCGCATCCCGGCCTACACGGTATTTCTGGCCGAACTCGTTCGTCGAGTGGGCGGCCAGCTTTATTTTTTGCGCGAGCAAGGCACGCTGAGCGAAATCTACCGGCGCATCGGCGAAAACCTGCGTGCGCAATACACGCTGGGTTTTTATCCGGCATCGGGCAGCCGACCCGGCTGGCACCAACTGCGCGTCGCAGTGGCAAATCATCCCGGCGCGCGCGTTCTCCATCGCGTTACGTATTACGTTCCGGCGGGCCAGTAGCACGGCTTGCGCTATTCAGCCGGGTTTCAGCTTGCGGCGCGCGATATGATTCAACCCAAAGTTCCGATTCGAACCCCACCGACCAGCCTTCGGGCATGCACCGTCATCCGTGTTTATGTGAGTTTTAATGCGGAGAGGACGCCGTGCTTTCGAGCTGATCTCGCGGGGGCCTTCGCTGGTGGCAATTTCGTTGAGTCCAGAGCAAGAGCAGCATACGATCCGCGAGACAGAGGTCTAAATCGGAAATTCCGGGTAGAATGCGCGCAGCCTGTTTCTCAGGAGGAGACGATGCTCGATCGCCGTGGTTTCTTGACTTCGATCGCTGGCGCCGCAGGTGCGCTTCCAGTTTCACACATTTCACATCGTTGGATGAACCTGTTCGAACAGGCCCCTGCGCGGCTGCCGGATTCCTCTCTCTACAATTCTAACGAAGAAGCTTATTGGACCGAACTGCGCAAGCAATTCCTGATTCCTGAGGACGAGGTCTATCTCAACAACGGCACCGTAGGATCATCGCCCGCACCGGTACTCCGCGCCGTCTTCGATGGCTACAACGAAACTGAAAGAATGGCGCAAAGCGACCCCGAGGACTATCCCATCTGGGGTTATGCCGCGTGGAATGAATTCCGCGATCCGCTGGCCTCCTTTGTCGGTTGCACGCGCGATGAAATCGCGCTGGTCCGTAACGCCACCGAGGCCAACAACTACATCGCGAACGGCATCGATCTGAAGCCCGGTGATGAAGTCCTGATGACCGATCAGGAGCATCCCGGCGGCGAGCAGCCGTGGCTCCTTCGCGCGAAGCGTTATGGCATCGTCGTCAAGCGCGTCGCCTTGCCGGCGCCGGTTCCGCGTGCCGCTGACGCTCTCAATCTTTTCGACGATGCGATCTCGCCGCGCACTCGCGTCCTATTTTTCAGCCACATCACCACCGCCACCGGCGTCGTCCTCCCTGCCCGCGAGATCTGCGCTCTCGCGCGCACGAAAGGCATCATCTCGGCCGTTGACGGTGCCCACGTGACCGGCATGATGCGCCTCAACGTCCACGAACTCGGCTGCGATTTCTATACGTCGAGCCCGCACAAGTGGTTGCAAGCCCCGAAAGGCACGGGCTTTCTCTACGCCCGCGACGAGATGATCGACCGCCTTTGGAACACGATCGCTACCGCCGGCTGGGACGACCCAAAACTTCGCGCCGAGCGATTTCAGCGCATCGGAAGTTCCAACGTGCCCACGCTCTGGGGTCTCCGTGCCGCGATTGCGCTCGCCAATCAGATCGGGATGGAACGCATCGAGCGCCGTCATCGTCAGATGGGGGATTATATCCTCGCGGAAATGGTTCGCCGCGGCGCCGTCTCGTGGACCTCGCCTGATCCAGCACTGCGATGCGCCATTGCGACGGTGAACGTGCCGCCGTACTCGCGCATGGATTTAGAGACGTGGCTCTGGAAGACCAGAAAGATCCGCATCCGCGGCGGGGAGCCGTCCAAGCTGCGCCTCTCGATGCCTTATTATTTGTTGCGCAAGGACGCCGATCGCTTCCTCACCGCGTTCGATGAATATCGCAGTCTCCATCGCGCCGCGTGATTCGCCGCCATCGCACTGGATTCGTCCTTGCTTTTGAATTCGTTTTTCGCCTTCAATAGCTGGCCATGTTCCGGAGGAGAAAATTTCGGTTGCGGCTGCCGTCGCGCACGCTTGTGCTGGGCGAGCGGACACTGATCATGGGCGTCCTGAACGTGACGCCGGATAGTTTCTCGGATGGCGGGCTTCATTTCGACGCGAATGCCGCCGCCGATCATGCGATGGCCATGGAGCGGGCGGGCGCGGATATCCTCGATATCGGCGGCGAATCCACCCGGCCCGGCTCGCAGGGAATTTCGGCGCAGGAAGAAATCGATCGCGTCGCGCCCGTGCTTGAGAAACTGCGCAGACATTTGAAAATTCCCATCTCCATTGACACGCAAAAAGCGATTGTTGCGGAGCAAGCTTTTGCGGCTGGTGCAGAAATCATCAACGACATTTCGGCATTGGCTACGGACCCGGCTCTGGCGGTGGTTGCGCGGCGCCATTGCTTGCCCATCATCCTGATGCACATGCGCGGCAAACCGCGCACGATGCAGAAAGGGCCATTCGCGCGCGACGTGTTGCGCGACGTGATGACGGGCCTGCGCGCCGCGGCCGCACGCGCCCGCAAGTCAGGAATCGCAAAATCGCAAATCCTCCTCGATCCGGGCATCGGCTTCGGCAAAAGCTACGCGCAAAACTGCGAATTGCTCGCGCGCCTGGCAGAGTTGGGGCGATTAGGCTATCCGCTCGTTGTTGGCGCTTCGCGCAAATCGTTCATTGGGCATCTCCTCGGCGGCGCGCCTGCCGAAGCGCGCGCTTGGGGGACAGCGGCAGCAGTGACGGCCAGCATTCTCGGCGGCGCTCACATCGTCCGTGTTCACGATGTAGCCGAAATGGTTCAGGTCGCCCGCGTTGCAGACGCTATTTGTGCCGGCGGTTGAATTAGAAATCGTTGACACAGTTGCGGAAAGTTCAATCTTGACGTGATTGGCACGCGCGATCGTGGAGATCGTGATTTTGTAAGGGCGAATCGGCGTGCAGTTACGTTGCGGGCCAGCGAACTGGGCCTGCGTGCCGCCCTAAAGGGCCGGCGCTACATTCACTGCCGCGGTAACTTCGTGCGCTATAATCTGCGGGCGATTGGGGCCATCGTGTGAGCGGTTCTCGGAGGAACTTTCGTATGTTCTCGCGAAAATTCTCTTTCTCTGCCTGCCTGCTTCTCTTCTTGTTTGCTGCGGCGTTGCCTGCGGCTGCGCAACTGCCGCCGGCGAAGACGACTCTGGGGCCGAAACCACCGCAAGGAATGGGCGGCTGCGCGGTGGACAAGCCCACTTGCGCGGAGGTGGCCCCGGCAATCATCAAGAGCGCGTTGGGGAAATCGCCGCTGGAAGAAAATCTGCGTTATTTAACCGATGCAATTGGCGGGCGCGTGACGGGCTCCCCTGCCGCGGATAGAGCGGTGGGCTGGGCCGTCGAGGCGTTTCGCAAATCCGGCGTGGACGAAGTGCACACGGAAAAATTCACGGTGCCGGTGGGATGGAGCGAAGGTCGCACTCGTCTGGAGATCCTCGCGCCGGAGCCGTTCTCCGTCCGCCTCGTTGCTTTTGGTTGGTCTCCTCCCACCCCCGCTGCCGGAATTACCGCGGACATCGTGGACGTAGGCAAAGGCGATGAAGCCGGCTTTGCGATCGCGGGAGCTTCCGCGAAAGGCGCAATTCTGCTAGTCCACACCGAATTGCTCGAGACCCTTGACCAGCTCTTCGGCGAATACATGGGAGCGCCGCCCATCATCGATCGCGCCGTCAAATCCGGCGCCGCCGCGCTCTTCTGGATGTCTTCACGGCCCAGTCTTCTTCTCTACCGCCATTCCTCGACTATGACTGGGGAACTCGACCGCTTGCCCATGGCCGTCCTGGCGCGCGAGGATGCCGGGCGAATTGCGCGATTCCTTGCCGCAGGTGAAAAAGTCCACGTTCATTTCAACATGCCGAATGAAGTGACGAGGCCAATCACTTCGGAAAATGTGGCTGCTGAAATTCGCGGCCGCGAAAAGCCGGATGAGTTTGTGATTCTGGGCGCGCATCTGGATTCCTGGGAGCTGGGCACCGGCGCGCTCGATAACGGCTGCAACGCGGCAATGGTGATTGATGCCGCTCGCGCGATTCACGCCGCTGGAATCGTCCCGCGGCGATCGATTCGCTTCATTCTATTTACCGGCGAAGAGGAAGGAATGGTCGGCTCAGCCGCGTACGCGCGGGCGCATCGCAGCGAGCTCGACAAAATGGATGCAGCGGTTATTTTCGACGAAGGAACCGGCCACGTGACCGGTTTCTCGCTCGGTGCGCGCAAGGATATCGTCGCGGCCGTGAACAATGCGCTCCAGCCGATCGTGGCACTCGGCGCCGGCACTCACACCACCGACGCAATCTTCGGCACGGACAATCTCGATTTCATGCTCGAAGGCGTACCCACACTGGTCGCCAATCAGGAACCGGCAAATTACTTGATCAATTATCACGCGGCGTCAGACACGTTCGACAAAGTGGACATGGCGGAACTGAAGCGGCAGGTAGCCATCTCCGCCGTTGCCGCCTACGGCATTGCCGACCGCACCGAACGGCTTGGCCCGAGGCAATCGCGGGCCGAAATCGAAGCGCTGATCAAAGAGAGCGGTTTCGACCAGCAGATGCGTGGATTCGGCTTCTGGCCGCTCTGGGAAAGCGGCGCCCGCGGCCGCGCCCCTCAGTAAAATCTCCTCTCGAAGCGATACTCCTTCGGCATAGGCACATCCAAAGTGGCAGGAAGCAGTGCCGCGATTGCTTCCGGGTTATAATTTTAGGGAATGAATATCACTTCGCGTAATTCTTCACCGGCGGCGGCGCAGCCTTCTAGGACGAAAGCTATCCCTGGCCGAATCCTGGCGCTGGACTATGGCCGGCGGCGGATTGGGATCGCGGTGTCGGACGAATTGCGCATCACCGCGCAGCCGCTGGAAACGCTGGAGCGCGTGAACCGGCAGAAGGATGTGCAGCGCTTGCGGGAAATTGCCCGCAAGCATCAGGCTCGAAAAATACTGGTCGGCCATCCGGTCCATCTGAATGGAGTGCCGGGCGAAATGGCCGAAGAGGCCGCGCGATTCGCCCGGCGAATCGAAAAGGAGCTGGGGCTTCCAGTGGAACTTGTCGACGAGCGGCTGACCAGTTGGGAAGCCGCGCAGTCCCTGGCCGAGACGCGGCCTTCTCCGCGCCGCGGCGGAAATCCGGGCAAACGGGAGGCATTGGACCAGGTGGCGGCTGCGGTTATGTTGCGTGAATACCTGGATCGCAATTGCGCCATGCGGAAAGGCAGAGAAGGCTGAAATGCGGAGCTTCGCCATCTTCGTTTTGATCGTCCTGCTCCTGGCTGGGGGAACCATCGCCTGGCTGGAACGCGATTGGCGCACTCCCTACAAGGGATATTCGGGAGATAAAATCTTCGTCGATATTCCGCACGGCTTGTCCCGGCGCGCGATTTCGCGCGTGCTGGAGAAAAACGGAGTGGTGAATAGCCACATCTCGTTCGAGTTGCTCACTCGAATGCACGTGCGGAAATCGCTGCAAGCAGGCGAATACTTGTTCGACGCCCCGATGTCGCCACGCGATGTGTTCGACAAAATCGAGAATGGCCGCGTTTTTGTTCACTCCGTAACGATCCCGGAAGGCTGGACGATGTTCGATATCGCCGAAGAGCTGGAACATCAGGGATTGTGCCGCCACGAGGATTTCCTGGCGGTTGCGCGCGACCCGGCGATCGTTCGCGACATTGCGCCGGACGCCCGCTCGCTCGATGGCTTTCTGTTTCCGGCCACATACGATTTTGCGAAGCATTCCACGCCGCAGCAACTGGCGGCAGAGATGGTGCAGCGTTTCCGCACCGTATGGGCATCACAGCCCGGTGTTGGTCACGATACCAATGGCGATCC
>JBGQGW010000141.1:0-10367 GCA_041497605.1 Terriglobia bacterium
GGAACTCGGCGCAGTCCACCTTGATCACCGCGCGCGGATCGCCAAACAAAATTTCAGCCGAGGCTTCCACAACCCGCGTTTTCCCCGCTCCCGTCGGCCCCAGGAACAAAAGATTTCCCACCGGCCGCCCCGGCGAGTTCAGTCCCGCAAGAAAAACTTGATAGAGATCGACAACGTCCTGCACCGCTTCGTCTTGGCCCACGATTCTCTTTCGGAGAGCGCTCTCGAATTCCACAGACTCGCTGCTGCGCCTGCTCGGATCTAATTGCCGAACCCATCCCCCCATCGGCATTTCCTCCCTTGATCTCATCGGCATCCCATGGCCCGCCCATTAATCCCACGGAGGAAAAGCAGCAGAAGAATGGCCACACTGGGAGTCCCACGAGTCACCCTAACTGTCTTGAAATCTTAGGCATGGGAAAAGTTGCGACCGGCCCAATGTGGACTTTCGGAAGGAATCTGTTTCAGTCCTGCATCGCATGGACCAAACTGAATCGCCCTTCCATTCCCTTTCTTCAAAAACCGGCTTGCAGCACTCCGCTTGCTTCCGCGGCGGCCTTTCCGTTATGGTGTGCAGGAGCTACGCGGACGAACATGGCAAAAAAGAAAATTCTGCTGATCGAAGACGACCGCGACATTGTCGAACTCGTTCGCTATAACTTGGAAAAAGAAGAATTCCAGGTGGCCTCTTCGAGCGATGGCGCCATGGGTCTCGCTCAGATCAAAAAATCTCCGCCCGACTTGCTGGTCCTCGATTTAATGCTTCCCAAACTTTCTGGCCTCGAAATTTGCAAGGAGGTTCGCCGCGATCCCGCGCTGAATCGCCTCCCCATCTTGATGCTCACCGCGCGCGGAGAAGAAGCGGACCGCATCGTTGGTCTCGAACTCGGCGCGGACGACTACGTCACCAAACCCTTCAGTCCCCGCGAACTGGTGGCCCGCGTCAAAGCTTTGCTCCGCCGCGTCGAGCCGGCCGCCGCCGTCGAAAAAGTGATCGAAGTGGGCCAGTTGCGGATCGATCCGGCCTCCTACCGGGTCACGCGCGGCGGCAAGCCTCTGCCGCTCAGCACGCTGGAGTTTCGCTTGCTCTATTATTTGGCTTCGCGCCCCAACAAAGTATTCACCCGCGATCAACTCCTGGACGCGGTGTGGGGCGCCGATCGCTTTGTCACGCCTCGAAGCGTGGACGTCTATGTGCGGCGCCTGCGCGAAAAAATCGAGCCCGATTCCCAGCATCCCGCCTACGTAAAAACCGTGCGCGGCGCCGGCTATCTGTTCGAAACTCGTGAAAGCTAGGCTATTCTGGAAGCTTGGACTGACTTACGTCGTCCTTCTCTTCGCAGTGCTGTTGGCCGTGGATGTTTATTCTTCCCGCATTCAGCGCCGTGACTATCTTCGCGCCACCGAGGATCAGCTTTCCTCCCTCGCGCAAATCGCCTCCAGTCGTCCTCCGAACCTGGACGATCGTGCTGCGCTGGCCGAATGGGCCGCCTGGATGTCGAAGAGCGGTGCGCGCGTCACTGTGATTGACGCGCAAGGAGTGGTGCTGGCCGATTCCGAACACGATCCCGAGTCCATGGAAAATCACTCCGATCGCCCCGAAGTGATTGCTGCATTCGCCAGCGGCCGCGGCGCCAGTGTTCGCCACAGCCACACCCTCAATCGCGATTTGGTTTATTGGGCGGTTCGCATCCAGCCGAAAGCCGGCGCGCCGGCGATTCTGCGATTCGCGCTGCCCCTGGCCCAGGTGGATCAAGCTCTCGCGGAAATGCGGCGGCGCCTGTGGGGCGCGTCCTTCCTGATTCTGGTTTTTGGCGTGATGATCTCGCTGCTTTTTTCCCGCTCTTTGTCCGCGCGCATCGAAAGGCTCAAGGAATTTTCGCAGCGGGTAGCCAGGGGAGAATTCCGCCCGCTGCCGGAATCGGACACGAACGATGAGCTTTCCGACTTGTCCCACGCCCTCAATGAAACTGCGGCTCATTTCGATCGCACCATTCGCTCCCTCACCGGCGAGCGCAACCGCTCGGCCGCGATTCTGCGCAGCATGGTGGAAGGCGTCGCGGTGATTGATGCCCGGGAGCGAATCGTTTTCTCGAACCAGGCCTTCGCCGAAATTCTTGGCCTGGAGCCGAATTTCGAGGGCCGCGCGCTGCTGGAGGTGATTCGCCAGTCGGATTTGATTGCCGTGATTCGTAAAGCGCTCGAAGGAAATGAGAATGCCTCGAGCGAAGTAATTGTCGGCACCATCCGCCCGCGCAGCTTTTCGGTTACCGCGTCGCCGGTTCCCGCTCTCGCGGCCACGGAAAGCGAACCCGCGCAATCGCAGGGAGCCGTGGTGGTGCTGCACGACATCACCGAATTGCGCCGACTCGAGCGCGTGCGGCGCGACTTTGTCGCCAATGTTTCCCACGAACTGAAAACGCCGCTCACGGCCATTCAAGGATTTGCGGAAACGCTGTTGGGCGGCGCTCTCGAGGACCGCGCCAATAATCAGCGCTTTGTCACCATCATTCGCGACCACGCGATTCGCCTCGCGCGCCTCACCGACGATCTCTTGATGCTCTCCAAAATCGAGGCCGGAAAGCTGGAGTTTGATTTTCGTCCCGTGGCTCTCGCCGAATTCGTCGAGCCCTGCCTCGAAACCGCGCGGCTCCGCGTTGAATCCAAGGGAATCTCGCTCGAAGTGGATTTCCCCCCGAATTTCCCGCCCATCCGCGGCGACGCCCACCGCCTCCGCGAGGTTTTGCAAAATCTTCTGGATAACGCCGTCCAGTACACCCCGGCGGGCGGCCACATCCGGCTGACCGCCGTTTCTCGCAACGGCGCCGCGGTTATTACCGTGGCCGACACCGGCATCGGCATTCCCCAGGCGGATCAGGAGAAAATTTTCGAGCGGTTCTATCGCGTGGATGCAGCGCGCTCGCGCGAAGCCGGCGGCACCGGCCTCGGCCTCGCCATTGCCAAGCATATCGTGGAGGCGCACGGCGGCCGCCTGTGGGTCGAGAGCGCCGTGGCCCAGGGCTCAAAATTCCATTTCTCCATCCCCCTCGTCCACTAGCACCAGCCGTTGTGGCAAAGGAATTCCTGCCTGTTCGAGCGCGTGCCGCGCGGATCGCCTTGCACTACCGCTTGCTGCGCCGGGCCTTGTGGCACCGGCCTCCCGCTGGCTCCTGGGTTTGGAATTGGCGTTTCAGTGTTTCAATCTTTCTCCGCGCCACGCAAACCCTCCCTCTTTTCGAGCCTTTTCAATGTCTTCCAGAATTCACATTAGCCTCATCCGATTGCAATGCGCCTCCCTTACCCTTCTGCTATGGATTGGCCAAGTGTATTCGCGTGGGGCATAGCGCTTTCGATCATAATCTTGGCGCTTATCAATTCCGGCCGTCCGAAGTCCCGTCAAGAATCCGAATTGGAATGGGTCGCAATATTGGGAGGAGAAAACCATGGCAGCAACAGCAAGCAATTCGGAAAGAGTGTATCAGGCCGCGCTGGTGAATTACCTGGTCTCGATGGCGCGCACGGTGGAGGGCTCGGTCAACAAGGCGCTCGAAGCGCTGCTCCATCAGAATGAACAACAGGCCGGCGAAGTTTTTCTCACCGAGCCGCGCATCAATGAAATGGAGATTCTGATCGACGAGCACGCCATCCGCCTGCTGCGCCAGGGCCAGCTACCCGACGAAGACGTGCGCCAGATCGTCGCCACGATCAAAATCAATAATGACCTCGAGCGAATTGGAGATCTGGCCGTGAATATTGGCCAGCGCGTGATTTCGCTTTCCATGCTTCCCGCCTTCGTACCGCCGCCGGAACTGGAACCCATGGCCGAAGCCGTCCGGGCCATGCTCGGCAAGAGCCTGGGAGCGCTCACCTATCGCAACGTCGCGCTGGCCAACGAAGTGCTCGAAAGCGATGACGTGGTGGATCAATTCCGCGATCAAATTTTCGAACGCCTGCTCTCCGGCATGCGCGAAGATCCCACCCAGGTGACGCCGAATGTTCATTTCGCTTTCGCCGTCCGCTACCTCGAGCGCATCGCCGATCACGCCACGAATATCGCCGAAGACATCCTGTTCTGGGTCCGCGGCTTGGACGTCCGCCACGGCCGCGCTCGTCTGCTGGCCGAACAGGAACAGAACACCGGCGTGTCGCTGTAATGGAGAATTCATCTCCCTCTGACCGCCAGTTCACGATCCGAAAGTAGGATCGCTTTGCTTGAATCAAACATGGACGGTCGAGAGTTCACACCGCTCTGAAGTCGCCGCCCCTCCCGCCGTATCCCCCCCCCTCAAGGGGCTGATTACCCCCGTTATCAGCCCCTTGAACCCTTCCTCTTCGGCGCAGGCGAATCAGCAAATCGCATTTTCCACTCGAACGGAAATTAGAACTTATCTGGCGTTCCAGAGATTCCATGAAATTCGTCAAGTCCCATGCTCGCCAGCTTTCCAATCTCGGCCAAAAGAACCTCAACACCCCCTTCAACTAGCGCAAAACAAAAGAGATATGCTGCCAGGACGGCTTGATGTTCTTTATTCCTCTTTTCACCCGCTTGTTACAAGGCTGTAACACACCGCGGCCACAATGCCGTGTAGAGTAACAGCCTAACTGAGGAGAGAAATCACAGTGAAGAAATCAATCGCAGTTGTGTCTGCCCTTTTTGCGCTTTGTGTTCTGGCGCTGCTCATCGCTGCCAGCCCCGCGCCAGCGGCTCCCGACGCAGGAACGGTTCTACTAAACGCGGCTGGCGCCACATTTCCTTACCCCATCTATTCGAAGTGGTTCGACGAGTACCACAAGCTGCATCCCAACATTCAAATCAACTATGCGTCCATCGGCTCAGGCGGAGGTATTCGCCAGATTTTGGCGGGCACCGTGGACTTCGGCGCTTCCGATGGCCCAATGTCGGATGAGCAGCTTTCACAAGCGAAAATCCAGGTCTTGCACTTCCCGACCGTGATGGGCGCGGATGTTCCGAGCTACAATATCCCCGGCGTCACTGCGGAGCTGAACTTTACGCCGGAGGCGCTGGCGGGAATCTACCTCGGGAAGATCACGAAATGGAATGACCCCGCGATTGCCAAGCCGAATCCGGGAGTGAGTCTTCCAGCAAATGATATCGTCGTCGTGCACCGCTCGGACGGCAGTGGCACCACTTATATCTGGGTCGATTATCTTTCGAAGGTCAGCCAGGAGTGGAATACCAAAGTGGGTAAAGGTACCTCAGTCAACTGGCCCGTGGGTCTGGGCGGCAAGGGCAATGAAGGCGTTGCGGGTTTGGTCCTGCAAACGCCAAACTCGATTGGTTATGTCGAGCTAATCTATGCCATCCAGAACAAAATGCCTTATGGCCGGGTGCAAAATGCGTCAGGCAAGTTCGTCAAGGCTGATTTGGCTGGTGTGACCGCGGCCGCAGACGGCGCAGCCAAGTCCATGCCGGACGATTTCCGCGTCTCCATCACCAATGCTCCGGGCGCAACAGCCTATCCGATCTCCAGTTTTACCTGGCTGCTCATCCCCGCGAAAATCGATGATGGCACCAAGCGCGAGACCATCAAGCAGTTCCTGAAGTGGATGTTGGCCGACGGTCAGAACGCGTGTGAATCGCTTTCCTATGCGCGCCTGCCCAAAGCGGTCATCGAGAAGGAAACCAAGGCGATCAGCCGCATTCAGTAACCATGGCCAGTGCCTCCAACGCGATCTCACGCGCGGCGTCCCCCTGGACGCCGCGCGCGCTTGTTCGGCGGCTTCGCAGCGGCGACGAGATTGCTCATCTCATCACGCTTCTTTTCGCCGCCAGCATCCTGCTGATCACCAGCATTATCGTCTACGAGCTGTGGATCAATTCCACGCTCTCCCGCCAGAAATTTGGCTGGCATTTTTTCTTCACCAAGGTCTGGGATCCGGTCTTCAATGAGTTCGGCGCTCTGCCGTTCATCTACGGCACGCTGGTTACTTCGGCTCTTTCTCTCATCATCGCCGTACCGCTGGGCGTCGGCGCCGCTATTTTCCTCGCGGAACTTGCGCCGCCCAGAATTTCGGATACTTTCGCTTTCTTGATTGATCTGCTGGCGGCGGTGCCCAGTGTCATCTACGGCCTGCTCGGGATTTTCATCGTCGTGCCAGTGATGCGCACCGTGATCGAACCGGCTCTGAAATCGTCCTTAGGATTTCTCCCTCTATTTCAGGGGCCCATGTATGGCGTCGGTTTTCTCACCGCGGGCGTAATTCTTGCCATCATGGTGGTCCCCTTCATCATTTCCGTTTCTCGCGAAGTGTTGCTTTCCGTTCCCAAAGACCAGCGCGAGGCCGCTCAGGCTCTTGGCGCCACTCGCTGGGAAGCAACCTGGAAAGTCGTGGTGCCCTTCGCGAAAACGGGAATTATGGGTTCGATTTTCCTGGCGCTGGCCCGCGCCCTGGGCGAAACCATGGCCGTCACCATGGTCATCGGCAACGATCCGAAAGTCGCTGCCTCGCTCTTCGCGCCCGGCTACACCATTGCCGCCGTCATCGCCAATGAATTCACCGAAGCCACCGGCGATCTTTATCTTCACGCCCTGGTCGAGCTCGGCCTGGTCCTGTTCCTGCTCACTTTTATTTTGAATGGGCTGGCGCGCTTGCTGATCGTGGCCACTTCGAGCAGTGGGGCAGGTCACGAATGAACTTCCGCATGGCCTGGCGCAAGACCGTCAATATCGTGATGCTCAGCCTCACTGGCGCGCTCACCTTGCTCACCGTCTCCATCCTTTTCTTCATTCTCGGCTATCTCGCCTATCACGGCGGCAAGGACGTGAATTGGAATTTCTTCACCAAGCTCCCTGCCCCCGTCGGCGAAACCGGCGGCGGCATGGCCAACGCCATTCTGGGCAGCGGCAAGCTGTTGCTCCTGGCTTCTCTGATCGGCATTCCCATCGGCCTCATGGGTGGCGTCTATCTCGCGGAATTCGGCGGCCGCACATTTTCCTTCATCGTTCGCTACACCACGGATTTGCTGAACGGCGTCCCCTCGATCGTCATCGGCATCTTCGCCTACACGGTCGCCGTTCTTCCCGTTCATCATTTCTCCACGTTTGCCGGCGGTTTCGCGCTCGGCGTAATGATGATTCCCATCGCCGTCCGCAGCACCGAGGAATTTCTTCGCGCTGTGCCACGCTCGCTGCGCGAAGCAGCCATGGCGCTGGGCGCCAGCCAGTGGAGAACGGTGGCCACCGTGGTCTTCCCCGCCGCCATCCGCGGCATCGTCACGGGATTGATGCTCGACCTGGCCCGCGTCGCCGGCGAAACTGCCCCGCTGCTTTTCACCGCGTTCTCCAATCGTTTCTGGAGCCCGGGATGGGGTCAGCCCACTTCTTCGCTTCCGGTTATGATTTACACCTACGCAATCGCTCCCTATGAAGATTGGCACCGCCAGGCATGGGCTGCCGGACTCGTCCTGCTCGGCTTAGTTTTATTGGCAAATATCGGCGCCCGGCTGATACTCTCCCGTCGGGCGTCATTTCAGAGGTCTTAGGTGGCTACTGTGACTGGATTGCCAAAACCCGCAATGGCACTCGGATCCCGCCAGGTCGAGGTGCCCTCATCGACGCAGGTTGCCACGGCCGTGAATCTCCCTGTGCGGTTCAAGATCTCCAATCTCGATTTTTATTACGGCCCGAAGCAAGCCCTCCACGGAATCAACCTCGAAATTGCTTCCAACAGAGTCACCGCGCTGATCGGCCCTTCCGGTTGCGGCAAATCCACCTTCCTCCGCACCCTCAACCGCATGCACGAGACCGTTCGCCACACTCGCGCGGAGGGTGAAATTCTGCTCGACGGTCAAAATATCTTCGAGATGGATGTAGTGAACCTGCGCCGCCGTGTGGGTATGGTTTTTCAGCGCCCCAACCCCTTCCCCAAATCCATTTTCGAAAATGTTGCCTACGGTTTGCGCATCAATGGTTGGAAAGGCAGCCTGGCGGAATGCGTCGAGCACAGCCTGCGCCGCGCCGCGCTCTGGGAAGAAGTAAAGGACCACCTGCACAAGTCGGCCTACGCGCTTTCCGGCGGCCAGCAGCAGCGCCTGTGCATCGCCCGCTGCCTGGCCGTCGACCCGGAAGTGCTCCTTCTCGATGAGCCTTGCTCGGCCCTCGACCCGGTCACCACCGCCAAGATCGAGGAATTGCTCTTCCAGTTGAAGGAAAGCTGCACCATCGCCATCGTCACCCACAACATGCAGCAAGCCGCGCGCACCAGCGACTTCACCGCCTTCATGCTGGATGGCAATCTGATTGAGTTCAATCCCACTCCACAACTATTCACGACTCCGGCCGACCCACGAACTGAAGCGTACATCACCGGCCGGTTCGGATAAGGACCCCCGAATGGAAAGACATTTCGAACAAGATCTCGAAGAACTGAAGCAACGCATGCTTTGGATGGCCAGCCTGGCCGAGCGCGCGGTGCATCAGTCGGTCCACGCCGTTCTCGATTCCGACGAACGTCTGGCGGAAACCGTGCTCGAGGAAGAAAACGCCATCAACGAAATGCAGATCGAAATCGACGAGCGTGTGCAGCGTCTGCTCGCTCTGCAGGCGCCCATGGCCATTGATCTGCGCTTCATTCTCGCCGTTTCACGCATCAATAACGACCTCGAGCGCATCGGCGATCAAGCCGTTAATATCGCTCAATCCGCTCTGCGCATCCTTCGCCACCCGCAGGTAAAACCCTATGTCGACCTGCCGCGCATGAGCGAGTTGGTGGAAGCCATGGTCCGCGACAGCCTCAACGCCCTCGTCCAGCGCGATCAGGAGCTCGCCAAAAGCGTGCTCGCTCGCGACGATGAAGTGGACAGCCTCCGCGACCAGATGTTCCGCGAGCTTCTCACCTACATGATGGAGAATTCGCGCGTTGTTTTCCCGGCCTTCGAGCTGATCCTCGTCTGCAAAAATCTCGAGCGCATTGGCGACCATGCCACCAACATTGCCGAGGACGTCATCTACCTCGTCGCCGGACGCGACGTCCGCCACCCCGCTCTCGACCGCCGCTAGCCAAACGATTGGTAAATCGCAGCTTGCGCGCTTTCTGCCGCCCCGCCTCTCCCTTCCCTGGATCTCTGCTTCGTCGCATTCCCCGCTTCTATCTCACAACTCGGTGTAAAATCTCGCCCGGCAATCTTATTCAAAATCTTTCAGCATGCGGGCGGCGCAGATGAATATTCACTCGATGCAAGAGCTTCCCAACCTCCAGGGCCAGGTCGCCATCGTCACCGGTGGCGGGCGTGGATTGGGACGGGAATTCGCCATCGCGCTGGCCGCTGCCGGCGCCAGCGTTGGCATAATCGCCCGCTCCGAACATCAGCTCAATGAAACCGTCTCGCGCATTCACAAGGCGGGAGGCAAGGCCTTGGCCTCTCCCGGTGACGTCGCCAGTCCCGCCGCCGTTCAGAAGCTGCTCGGCGAAGTGGAAGATAAGTTCGGTCCCGTGAATTTGCTGGTCAGCAATGCCGGCACGGTGGCTCCCATTGGTCCCGTCGCGGAAGCAGATCCCTTCGAATGGTGGCACGCGTTCGAAGTCAATGTCCGCGGAACCTTCCTCTGCGCCCGCTCCGTCCTGCCCGGCATGATCGCTCGCGGCCAGGGCCGCATCATCCATATTGCCAGCGGAGCCAGCGCCATGACCCTACCCTACCTCTCCGCTTACGTTGTCAGTAAGACCGCGCAGGTTCGCTTTTCGGAAGTTCTGGCCACGGAAGTGAAAGAACATGGCATCAGCGTTTTCGCCATCCAACCAGGCACCGTCCGCACCGCAATGGCGGAGCATTCGCTCGAATCCCCCGGTGGGAAAAAATATCTTCCCTGGTTTCGCAAAATATTCGAGGAAGGCCGCGATGTGCCCCCGGATCATGCCGTGAAGCTGGTCCTGCTTCTCGCATCCGGCCGGGCGGACTTGCTCTCCGGGCGCCTGCTCAGTATCGCGGACAATGTGGAGGAAATGATCGAACGGGCCGAAGAAATCCAGCAAAAGGATCTCTTCACCCTGCGGCTTCGCAAGTTGGATTAGGAGCTGCCTGCTGGGGATTCTTCCGGAATTACAGCCGGGTCAAGGCGGTGGCTTCGTCTTCGGACAAGTCCAGGATGCTGTCCAGTCTCACCATCTTCAGAATCTGCGTCACGCGTTTCGACGGCGCAAAAAATGTGCACTTTCCATTGGCTCGCTTCAGAGCGGTAAACGCGCGAACCAGGGCGCCAATCCCGGAGCTATCCAGCTCCGTCACACCTGACAGGTTCACCGCCAGTTTGTTGGTCCCGGAATCGACCAGTTGTTGGACCTGTTCGCGGAAGGATTGCTCCGCCTCTCCCAGCTTCAGCGCGCCATCTAAATCCACGATGGTGGCA
>JBGQGW010000142.1:0-10306 GCA_041497605.1 Terriglobia bacterium
CTGGTGGAGCCGGTGCAATTGCTCACCTATTTCCTGGCGCTCGAGCGCGGCATCAATCCTGACACTGGCCGCCAGGATCAGGCTCCTCACGCCAAGGCTCACACGCTCTACAAACTGTAATGGCCTCCGTTCAAGTGTTGCCGCTGACGAAAACAGTCCGCGAGATGATCGTGATTGAATGCCCAGTTGTCGTAAAATCGTATGAAGGCTTGGCTCCCAAGTTCCATGAGAAACCGACTCAAGATCTCGACGATTCTGAAACAATCCGCCGTCCTCGCATTTTTTCTGCTCCTATGGAACGGCGGCCAGCCCACCGCAGCGCCGAAAGATCACAACGGCTCGATTTCCGGCACCGTGCTAGGCTTCGATGGATCGCCCGTTGCCGACGCGCGCGTAACTCTCGAATCGGCGCAAGCCCGAAACCCGCAGACGCGCGTAACCGACGAACACGGGCATTTTCACTTTAAGGAAATTTATCCGGGGCTCTACGATTTGCGCGCCTACGGACACGGATTTTGGTCGGAATGGCATCACAATGTTCTCGTCCGCAAAGACAAGGAAATCACAGTGGATCTTCGACTGATGCGGAAGAAGCCCTCGCCAAAGCCCAAAGCCGCCGCACCTGCCTCCACACCGGGGTACTAGGTACCAGGACCCCAGTGCTATAAAAAGTGAGTCTTTCGAGCCATTGTCCCAACAAGGCGTATTCCTTAGCATCGCAGTACGGGTTGGGAGCTGCGCTGCGGGGACGACGGTTCCGAGAGGAGCCGGGGCACGCTACCCAGCCCGTCCAGCCCACCTGCCAACGCGACCCTTCCTGACCCCCCGTTGGCAGGATGGGCTTCAACCCCCTGGCAATTCCCACCCTAGAAAGCGCATCCGTTCGAATGGCACTCTCCTTGCTAATTTCATGGTTGCCGGCCACCTGGTTCGCGCGCAATTGCATCAAGATAAAGCGAAAGCCGATGGCTGTTCACGCGTGGGCAGCGTGAGAGCGATATGCGCAGGGGACATTTGATAGGAGAACCGGACAGTCGACGTGCGAAGCAGATCACAAGCGCCGGGAGGATTGCCGTTGCCCTCTTGGCAGGTCTTGCCTTAATCGTTGCGCCCCCAGCGCACAGCGCGGAGCTTGAACTCCAGACTGTCGCCGCCTTTGACCGCTACGTTCAGTTGACGGAGAAACAGATCGATGCCGCGCCTCGCGATGGCTCCACTTTTCTGTGGCTGAATCGGCTTCCGGAATCTCGCCGGAATGCCGCCCATGCACAATTGCGCCAGGGCCAGGTGCTGATCGAGCAAGTGGAGACGCTCGACAACGGCCAACCGATCTCGATTCCCGGCGGCATGGTCCACCACTGGATCGGCACGATCTTCGTTCCCGGCGCAACGCTCGCTCAAACGCTGGCGCTGCTGAAGGATTACGATCACCAGGCGGAATACTACAAACCGGACGTGATGCGTTCTCGAATCCTGGAGCACACGGGCGACGACTTCCGGATTTATCTGCGATTTTACAAAAAGAAAGTGCTGACGTCGGTGCTCGACACCCAGCACGAAGTTCATTACACAACCGTGGACGCGACTCAGGCCTGGAGCCGTTCACGCAGCCTGCACATTCGCGAAGTCGAAAACCCCGGAAAAGCAGACGAAAAACTGAGGCCGGAAGGCGACGACCGGGGCCTGCTGTGGAAGATGTACACCTACTGGCGGTTTGAAGAAAAGGGCGGCGGCACTTACGTCGAATGCCAATCCGTTTCACTCACCCGCGATATTCCCACCGGTCTCGGCTGGCTCGTTGGGCCGTATGTGAATAGCGTGCCGCGCGAGTCTCTCACCTTTACGCTCACCGCGACGCGTGCTGCACTTCTGCGGAGATCACCGGAGAGCGCGGCAGCAGCTCGCTAGAATCCCAGGGCAATTTCTATTTTGATGCGGGCAAAGCAAGTGCGCGCGGATACGGCCGGGATCACCAGGCTCCTGCTAGAAGGTCGTCACGGCGAGGAAAATGTCTTCAAATGTATTGGTGTCGAAATTGACCAGATTATTGGCAAAAGAAATAAAGGAAACGAAATGTCCGTCGCCGCTGATGACAGGATGCAGGCTCGCTGCATTGCCCTGCACGCTCGCCTTGGATACGCTTGCCAGCACAGTCTTTGGAGTACACCCGCTTGCGCCGGCGCAAGTATTGCGAACGAAGACGTCCTCCACCCCGTTGGTATCCGTGGCCACAAGATTGTCCGCCAGCGATCCGAAGGTGACGAACTGGCCGTTATTGCTGATGTGCGGCGTTTCGCTTCCGCCATTGCCCACGGTGGTTCCATCCGGCGTCGAAACCAGAGTGACCGAAGCCGCTGTATCGCGCAAGAAAATCTGCTGCATTCCCCCGGTGGTCGTGCCCAGATTATTCGCCGTGGATGCGAACGCCACGAATTCTCCGTTCGCGGATATGGAAGACTGCCCGCAGGCCGCATTCGCCGGCGTCGTGCCATCGCTGGTTGAGACCAGCGCGGTGGACGCGGTGCAGCCGCTGGAAACTCCGACGCAGGATGTGCGCCGGTAAATTTGTTGCGTTCCGGTTGTTCCGCTGGCCAAGTTCGTGGCCGTCGATGTGAACGAAATAAACTGCCCGGTCGTGCCGTCTCCGATCGCGGGTTCGGAGCTCGAGCCGTCGGCAAGTGCCGTGCCATCCGGCGTCGAAATCAGAAACGTCGCCGGCGTGCAACCGCTCGCGACGTTCAGGCAAGTGTCGCGAAGAAAAATTTCTTGCGCATGGCCGGGATTGCTTGGCCCCAAATTACTGGCGGTCGAAACGAATGCGACGAAGCGTCCATCCGAGCCCACGGCGGCCTGCGAGCTGGTTCCATCGCCCGGCGTAACGCCGTCCGGCGCCACGCTGATCAGATTGGATTTGGGGGTGCAGCCCGCGATTCCGCCGCACGCATCGCGCAGATAGACTTGCTGCTGGCCGTTTGCGCCCGTAATGATATTCGTCGCCGCCGAACTGAACGCAACAAAACGGCCGCTTCCGCTGATCGAAGGCTCGAAACTTGGAGCGGTGGGTTGATTGAAGTTATCCAGGGCGATGCTGACGGACACAATCGCCGGCGTACAGCCTGTTGAAGCGGTCATGCAAGTATCCCGCAAATAAAGCTGCTGCTGCTGGGGATTATTGCTGATGGCGAGCGGCACGAGCGTGGTGGAAATAGACGCAAAGGCTATGAATCGGCCGTTTGTGCTGATGGATGGCCCGGAATTCGTCAGATTCCCGATGCCTTTGTCTGCCTGCACTCCATTATTCGCAATGTCGATGAGCTCAGGCAGCCCCACACCCGCGGAGGTTGGAATTACCGAAAATCCGACAATATTGGATGGACCACCGCCCGGGGAAGGATTCAGGATCTGAACTTGCACAGTCCCGGCAGCAACCATGTCCGCTGCCGGAATGGCGACGGAGATCTGGGTATTTGCGCCGAAGGACGTGGATTTGGGCACGCCGTTATACGTAACCACCGAGGCGGCGGTGAACCCGCTTCCCTGGACCAGTAGCGAAGTATCGGCGTTTCCGGAAGTCACCGAAAGCGGTGAAAGTAAAGAGATCGACGGAACCGGATCCGTAATTTGAAAAGGCACGGGATTCGACGATCCGCCGCCGGGTGGAGGATTCACAACGGCGATTTGGACTGTGCCGGCTGCCGTCAGGTCGGACTGCAAAATGAATGCTGTGACATTGGACGAGTTCGAAAAATTCGTCGAGCGATTGTTGCCATTCCAGGTAACCACCGATTGCGGTTGAAAATTGCTGCCGGTCACCAGGATCGTTAATTGCGTGCTTCCGGCAAAACCTCCCGAAGGCGAAATCGAGGTGATCGTTGGAATTCCGCTGGTGGTTGGTTTCACCACAAAATCCATCTCGTTTGAAACGCCCCCGCCCGGCTGCGAAGTCGCTACCACTACCTGAATTGTGCCGGAAATTTGAATGTCGGTCGGATTGATTGTCGCCGTCATGTGACTGCCATCTAGAAAAAGACTGAGCCTCGGGCTGCCGTTCCACAGCACTTGAGAAGAAGGGGCAAAGCCATTTCCCACCAGCGTCAAAGTGAACCCGGGCTGGCCCTGTGTGGCAGTGGACGGAGAAAGAGACTTAAGCGACGGAGATGGATTGTTGATGGTCTCCGAACAAGAAACTAAAGCGAGCGCCAGAGTCACCCACAGCAATGAAGAAACCAGAGACCTTTTGAACACTCACTCTCCTCGATCGTTTCAGGCGCTCTTCCCCGGCTCGACAACCTGAAAGACTACTAAAGATGCCGCGGTCAAGCAATCAGGATGCCTCAGGTAAAACTTGGATTGGCTGCGGCGGTAAAAAGAAGCTCTTACCTGCGTGCCCTTCGCTACAGAGACTCCTATGGACAAACTCCAATTGAAGCCCTCGAATTGAGAGTCTAGTTGCGCGTAATAATTTCATAGCTGATATGAACTTACGTAGATAGACATATGGTACATGGAATATCGATCTCTAGTCATTAACTCGCCAGATGGCGACTTTTTCTTAACTCAGCAATCTTCGAGACTTACGAGCCCTTCAAGAATTATCGCGCTGGTCTTCGAATTGCAATGAATCACGCCAGCGATGTTTTAGACGTGACTTATACCATGGGGGAAGAACGTAACGGCATCCGGATTTCTGATGCCGTTTCTTGGGCAAGATCACGCCATCCGTTGCGATCCGCCTAGCAGGCCTGCGCGGCATCGTCCGGCGGTAAGCGCGCCGGTTACAAAATATGAGGAGAGATAACATGAGAATATTCGGTAGCGAGATTTCCCTCTTTTTGCGCCATGCAGCGTCTGTGGCGCTGCTGATCTTGATGGTGATTGCGCCGGCCACGCTTGTTCGCGCGCAATCCAACGCGACCTTAAGGGGTACCGTGACTGACGAAACCGGGGCATCTGTGCCCAAGGCCAAGATCGTCATCCACAATCAGGATACCGGGGTTGATTGGAATACCGTGTCCGATGAGGAAGGCAACTACCAGGTGCCCGGCCTCCCGGTCGGCACCTACCGCGTCGAAGTGAGCGCACAAGGCTTCCAGACCGTAATATTCACCGATCTTAGGCTGGACGTCTCCAGCAAGGTTGTAAAAAACGTGCAGCTCAAAGTGGGCGCCACGACCCAGCAGGTGACGATTACCGCGGAAGCACCGGTGATCCAGGCCGGCTCAATTACCGTCGGCCAAACGATTAATCAGCGCACCGTGCAGGATATTCCCTTGAACGGCCGGCACTTTGTGGATTTGACATTGCTTACTCCAGGCACCGTCATGCCTCCTGCGAACGGTTTCTTGACGGCGCCTCTCCGCGGCCAGGGTGCTTTCGGCGTGAACACCGCCGGCCAGCGGGAAGACACAGTGAATTACATGATCAATGGCATCAACCTGAATGATGAAGTGCAGAATCAGATTACGTTCCAGCCTTCCATCAACACTGTTCAGGAATTCCGCATCGATAATTCCACGTTCAGCGCGGAATACGGCCGGAACTCCGGCTCGATCATCAACATCGCCACGCGCAACGGCACGAACCAGTTCCACGGCGAAGCGTTCGAATATCACCGCAACAACGCGCTCGATGCGCGCAATTTCTTCAACAGTAAGACATTGTCATCCGGCGCGGCGAATCCGCAATCGCCCTTCATCCGCAATAGTTTTGGCGCCGATGCGGGCGGCCCAATCGTGAGGGACAAAGCGTTTTTCTATGCCAGCTACGAAGGACTGCGCCAGCGCCAAGGCCTGAGCCTCAGCACGAACGTGCCTTCCGACGCCCAGCGGGCCGCCGTGGTAGACCCCGTGGTATTAAAGCTTCTCCCCCTGATTCAGCATTCCAACACCACCATCGGCGGTCTTCCCTTCTTCGTCGGTTCCGCCACTGCCCCGGTGAATATTGATCAGGGTACGGGCGATTTGCAGTTCAACCTGGGACCGAACGACCGGCTGCACGGCTACCTGGCCATCCAGCAGGACCTGCGCCAGGAACCCACGATCCAGGGCAACACCTTGCCCGGCTGGGGCGACACACGTGCCTCGCGCCGCCAGATTATGACCATCAATGAAGATCACGTCTTCGGGCCCAACCTGACCAACGAGGTTCGCCTGGGCTATAACCGGATTCACATCTTGTTCTCGCCGAATCAGCCGCTCAACCCGGCCGACTTCGGCATCGTCAACGGCATTACCGGGCCGATTGGACTTCCCCAGATCATCATCGGCGCGGTGGGCACGGCAGGCGCCCTGGACATCGGCGGGCCTGCCGGCTTTCCGCAGGGCCGCGGCGATGCGACCGTAGTGCTGAGCGACACGCTGCACTGGCTGCGAGGCCGCCACGCTTTCGCCATCGGAGGCGAGATGCGGCGCTTCTATAACAACAACGTGGCCCAGAACATCGGAAGCTACACGTTCGCGACGCTCCAGAATTTCCTGAATGACCAGTCGAACCGCTTTAACGTCACCATCGGAAGCGGCAACGACAAAATTCTCGAACCGGCGTGGGGAATGTTTGTCCAGGATAATTTCAAGATGACACCGAACTTCACCCTGGAACTCGGACTGCGCTACGATTACAACTCCACTCCTACCGACGGAAATGGCCTGTTCAGCGTTTTCGTTCCCTCCACCGTTTCGCTGGTGCAGGTCGGCACCAACGGCGTGAGCCAGGTGTACCACACCAACAACAAAAACATTCAGCCGCGCCTCGGCTTTGCCTGGAATCCTTTCCACAACGACAAGACCGTGGTGCGTGCCGCCTACGCCATCCTGACGGATCAGCCGGTGACGAATGCCGTGACGCCGCTTAGCAGCAATCCGCCGTTCGCTCTGCCGGTTACCACCACTTCGGCAACCAACGCCATCACATTCCTGAACACCGGCGCAGCGACTGCCGGCAGCATTGGACCGGCAACAATTAGCCCCACGTTCGATAACCCGTACGTTCAATCGTGGAATTTGAACGTTCAACAGCAAGTCACTCCCAGCTTGGGATTGATGGCCGGCTACTTCGGCTCGAATGGCACGCACCTGCGCATCTTGCTCAACGAAAACCAGAAGGGCAACGCTGCCACAGTGCCTTTCCCGGCGCTTTCGGCTTCCAGTCCGATTTTGCCGGGGAAAACTTTGAGCAACATCAACGAGGTCGACAGCAGTTCGAATTCCAACTACAACGCGTTGTGGGTCACCTTAACCAAGCACGTCACGCACGGCCTGCAGTTTAACGCGTCCTATACCTACTCGCACTCGCTCGATGAAAACTCACTCACATCATCGGGAGTAACCGTACAGGATAGCTTCAACATCCGGAACGATTATGGCTCTTCGGATTTTGACGTGCGGCACCGCATCGTCTTCAGCGGGATCTACGATTTGCCGTTCAAGGGCAATCGGCTTTTCGAAGGCTGGGAACTCGGCATCATCACGCAAGCCCAGTCCGGAAACCCGCTCAACATCATCACCAGTAACACCGCGTTCACCGGCAACCAGACGGTCCGTCCCGACGTCAGCGGCCCCATCGTCACCACCGGCAATCCGGCCCAGTGGTTTGCGAATCCGGCCGTGTTCGTCGTTACGGCCCCGGTCCACTTCGGCAATCTCGGCCGGAACGCGGCCCTCGGCCCGGACTTCGTAAACACGGACTTCTCGTTGATCAAGACGACCAAGATCACTGAGACCACCAAGGTCCAATTCCGTGCGGAGATGTTCGATATTTTCAACCATCCGAACTTCGGGAATCCCGGGCGCATAGCTGGATCGTCCACTTTCGGCCAGATCACCAGCACGCGGGTACCCACGGGTGATTTCGGCTCGTCGCGGCAGATTCAGCTCGCGCTGAAGTTCCAGTTCTAACAGCAGTTCGGCCCTGGTGGGGCGGATGAGATTTTCTCATCCGCCCCGTTTTCTTTTTCCGCCGCCGTGTACCCTCGCCGCCCGCCCTGGCATTTTCTTGCTGGACATCGAGTGTTCCATTTAGTACGATTTCGTATTATTCGAGATCGTACTATGAGCGATGATGCCTTCGTCGAAGCCTTCGAATCTTGCGCGCTCCCCAAAGGGGCGTTTCATCACCGGGATCACATCCGCCTGGCATGGCTCTATCTGCGGCAGCACGACTTCCCCGTTGCTGCCGGGCGCATCGAACAAAGCATTCGCCGCTTTGCCGCGCACCTCGGCATCAGCGAAAAATACCACCACACGATCACCATCGTCTGGCTGCGCCTGGTCGCGGCGGCCATGCGCAAATCCCCTGGCACCGGCACGCTGGAAAATTTATTCGAGCAACATCCTGAATTGCTGGACCAAAATCTACCATTCCAGTTTTACTCCCGGGAACGGATGCTTTCAGATGCCGCACGGTCCGCCTGGATCGAACCGGATCTTCAGCCTTTGCCGTAGGAGTGAGTTCAGGCCGTCCGAAAGCGGAATGGAACCGGAATCTTGTCTTGCTGCCGCAAGCCCGTCATACTGGCGCGGCGCTAAATTGGGCTGTGATGCCACTGCAACTCATTCCCGAAATTCACCGCGCGACGCACCGGATTGGCGTGCACCTGGCCCGCATCGGGGATCTCGGCTTGAGCCAAGCCGAAGCGCACATTCTCGCCCATCTGGCGAGCTTCGGCGACAGCACCATCTCGCAAGTCCATCACGCCTTCGCGCACAAGCGCTCCACGCTGACCAGCATTCTGGACCGGCTCGACGAGCGCGGCCTGATCACGCGCCGAACGAATCCTCGCGACCGCCGCGAATTCATCGTTCGATTAACCGCTGCCGGAAAAATTCTCGCCAAACGCGCCTACCGCGAGCTGGAAACCATCGAGAAACATGCTCTTCGCCACCTGACCAAGAAGCAACTCGATGGTTTCGCGGAAACATTGAAAGCGCTGGAAAGCGCATTGAAACACCCAAATAAAATTTAGCTTGCCACAACCCAAGTGGAAAATCGCTCGGACGCCCGGCTATTCGGCCCGGAGAGCCTCGACTGGATCGATTGAGGCGGCGCGTGATGCCGGCGCATAGCTCGCGAGCACGGCGGCAAGCGCCAAGCCCAAAGAGACGCCGGCAAAGGTCACGGTATCGAACGGCTTCACGCCGAACAACAATGACGACATCAGCCGCGTGAGCGCGACGGCCGCCACGATGCCGAAGACGATTCCCACAACCGCCAGTGCCGCTCCCTGCCGGACAAACATGCCTGTGACTTCGCGATTTTGCGCGCCCAGCGCTATGCGGATGCCGATCTCCCGGGTGCGTTGAGCCACCGAATAGGAAATGACGCCGTAGATCCCGGCAACGCCGAGGAGCAGCGCCATCGCGCCGGCTATGGCTAGCATCACCAGCGCGAACGAAGTGCGCCCAAGCGATTTGTCGTAGATCTCCCGCAAGGTGCGGACGTTGGCCAGTGGCAGGTCGGGATTCACCGACCATACTGCTTTCCCGATGTCGGCGACGAGCCCGCTCGAACCCGCGCGATTGCTGCGGACCATGTAGGCGAGCGTGCGGCGGCAGAAAACTTCGTCGCCCTCAAAGTTATCCATCAGCAGGGGAAAGAGAGCGATGGTGGGTGCTTTTTGATTGATCCCTTTGTCTCGCTGGTCGCTGATGACGCCAACAATTTCTCGCCATGGTCCCTTCATGTTTTCCCTGATTCGCTTGCCGATTGCGTTGCCTGGGTCTTGCCACACTTCCCGCGCGTAATTCTCGGACACCATAACCACCGGCCGCTTTTCGTAAACATCGGTCCAGGTGAAATCCCGGCCGGCGAGCAGTGTATTTCCCATAGTCCTCAGGAGTCCGGGCGACACCATCTTGAACTGGCGCAGCGGAGGAATTTCTCCTTCGGAATAGACTTTGTCCTGCGCAAACAGCGGGTCGTTCCAACTATCGCCAGTCATCGGAACGGCGCTCGAAAGGCCAACCGAGGAAACGCCCGGGATGGCGGCGATTTTGTCCGCGATCGCCTGCTCCATGCGAACCACGCTGACCGGATCGCGGACCGCCGAAGACGGAATGGAGATGCGCATGGTGAGCACTTCGTCCGGCCGCACGAATCCCGGATCCACATGCTTCAGGGCCTGGAAGGTGCGAATCATTAAGCCGGAACTGATGAGCAGCACCAGTGCGAGCGCGACCTGAACGACGACGAGGATGTTTCTCGCGCGGCGGCGTTCCCGGCTTTGGCTCATGCTGCGCCCGCCGGCGCGGAGAGCCAACGCTATTTGAGGACCGGCGTACTTGATGGCGGGAACCAGTCCGAACAGAACACC
>JBGQGW010000143.1:0-10277 GCA_041497605.1 Terriglobia bacterium
GTCTTGTATAAACCCGCCGACTATGACCCCGCCAAGAAATATCCGTTGCTGGTGGTGATTCACGGAGGTCCGACAGGCATTTCGCAGCCAGTTCTGGGAGCCGAGCGCAGTTATTATCCGGTGCACAATTTCGCAGCCAAGGGTGCGCTGGTGCTGGAGCCGAATTATCGCGGCAGCGCCGGATATGGCGCTGCTTTCCGCGCGCTGAACGTGCGAAACCTGGGAGTAGGCGACATGTGGGATGTGATGAGCGGCGTGGATTCGCTGATCAGACGCGGCCTGGTGGACGCGTCGAGCCTCGGTTCCATGGGATGGTCCGAAGGCGGATACATTTCCGCATTTCTGACCACCCATACCGATCGCTTCAAGGCAATCTCCGTGGGCGCGGGGATCAGTGATTGGATGACGTACTACGTCAACACCGACATCACTCCCTTCACGCGGCAATACCTGCACGCAACTCCGTGGAGTGATCCGGAGATTTATGCGAAGACTTCACCGATCACGACGATTGCGCAGGCCAAGACGCCCACGTTAATTCAGCAAGGAAGTCTGGATAAGCGCGTGCCGGTGCCGGACAGTTTCGAGTTGTATCGCGGGTTGCAGGATGAACATGTGCCGGCGCGGCTGATTCTGTACACGGGGTTTGGCCACGGGATCACCAAGCCTAAATCGAACAAGGCTGTGACGCAGGCAAACCTCGACTGGTTCAGCCACTACGTTTGGGGAGAAGCGATCCCGAAGGATTCACCGCTCCTGGGTTCGAGCGAATTGGAAGCGGACAAATAGAGTTTTGGTGTCGCTCGCAGGAATACATTGTTTTTGACTTCAGTGACTTTTCTCGAATAAGGCATTCGCGTCGGCGTGCGAGATCACGCCCTCGGTAAAATTCAAATAGGTGCCGTGGTCGCGCAGTTCTTCAGCGATGCGCCGCGTCAGCGTCATTGTCGCGCGCATGGGACCTGATCCCACGCTCACGCGGCGGACTCCCAACGCTTCGAGTTCCCTGGCGGGCGGCACTCCCGGGCCTGCCAGAATGTTTACCGGCGCGGGAATTTCATGCACGATCGCTGTGATCGTGTCGCGGTCGCTGGCGCCAACTACAAAGATAGAGTCGGCCCCAGCTTCAAAATAGGCGCGGCCACGCCGGACTGCTTCGGCGAATCGTTCGTCCGGCTTCCTGTTCTGGTCCCACAACGCATCGGTGCGGGCATTGATGACGAGCGGAACGCCCGCTTCGGTGGCCGCGGCGCGTAACGCGCGAATTTTTTCAACCTGTACCGGAATTTCGGTCAGTCCACTCGGCTCGCCGCTATCCTCCAAATTCAAACCGACGGCTCCGGCGATAATCAGAGCGTCGGCAAAGTCCTGCATGTCGCGAGGCATGTTGCCGTATCCGGCTTCCATGTCGGCGGTGACGGGCACCTCCACCGTGCCGGTGATGCGCGAGATCGCGGTCAACATTTCTTCACGCGAGATTACCTGACCGTCCGGGTAGCCAAATGTATAGGCGACGCCGGCGCTGCTGGAGGCGATCGCGGGGAAGCCGGCGGCTTCGATTACACGCGCGCTGGCCGCATCCCAGGCATTGACGAGAATCAGAATATTGGGACCGCGATGAAGTTGGCGGAGACGTTCCGCTTTCGCTGCCTGCACTGGAATATCCACTGGCATAGTTCCTCCGGAAATCGGCAGGAGCCGAGGACTCTTTTTCTGGAGCCTTGTGATTCCCGCCCTTGATGAAACTTCTAAAAACTACTACACGTCCTAGTAAACCGGGATATAGAATCCAGTCGCTATTCTAACGGGGGATCATGATGAATTGCCGAAGGAGATTTGTGTCTCGAACTGTGCTCGGGGTGGTGTTGTGCGCCGGCGTCTTCCTGGGTAGTTTTGCGACGGCGCAAACGCTGAAAGAAGATTCCCTGAAGGGCATGAAGTGGCGCCTGGTGGGTCCATTTCGCGGAGGCCGAGTGCTGGCGGTGACGGGTGTGGCGAGCCAGCCGAATGTCTATTATTTCGGAGCGGTGGCGGGCGGCGTGTGGAAGACGACCAACGGCGGCCTGTCCTGGACGCCGGTCTTCGATAAGGAATCGATCGCTTCCATCGGCGGCATCGCCGTGGCGCCCTCCGATCCGAATGTGATTTATGTGGGCACGGGCGAGGCCTGTATCCGCGGCGATATTTCCTATGGGAAAGGCATGTATAAATCCGTGGACGCGGGGAAATCGTGGATGCACATCGGACTCGAAGACTCACGGCATATCGGCCGAGTGATCGTTGATCCACAGAATCCCGATATCGTTTTCGTGGCGGCGCTGGGCCACGCTTATGGACCAAATACCGAGCGTGGCGTGTTTCGTTCCGCCGACGGCGGCAAGACCTGGCAGAAGGTTCTCTACAAGGACGATAAGACGGGCGCCATCGATATCACGTTTGCACCGTCCAATTCGCACACGCTGTATGCCGCATTGTGGCAGGCGAATCGCACCCCGTGGATCATGGAGAGCGGCGGCCCGGGCTCAGGCCTTTACAAATCGAGCGACGGCGGCCAGACGTGGAAGCAGCTCGAAGGCCACGGCCTGCCCAAAGGAGTTCTGGGACGTATCGGCGTTTCGGTTTCGGGCGCCGATCCGAATCGCGTATACGCGCTGATCGAAGCGGAAGAAGGCGGCCTCTATCGCTCTGACGATGCGGGTGAGACGTGGCAAAAGATTAATGAAGATCACCGATTCCGGCAGCGAGCCTGGTATTTCACGCACATTTTTGCGGATCCGAAAGCGCTGGACACAGTCTACATTCTGAACACCGGGATGTACCGCTCGATGGACGGCGGAAAATCATGGAACACGATTTCCGCGCCGCACGGCGATCGTCACGGATTATGGATCGATCCCGCGAATCCTTCGCGCATGATTGAAGGAGATGATGGGGGCGCTACGATCACCATTGATGGCGGAAAGACCTGGTCATCGGAAGCGAACCAGCCGACCGCGCAGTTCTATCACATCGCGACGGATAATCGCTTTCTCTATCGCCTGTACGGCGCGCAGCAGGACAACTCCACGGTTTCCATCGCCAGCCGCACCGATGACGGAGCAATCGACCGGCCGGATTGGTATCCCGTGGGCGGCGGCGAGAGCGGCTTCGTGGTGCCGTACCCGCCCGATCCGGACATTGTGTACGCGGGTTCTTACGACGGATTGATCACGCGATTCAACAAAAAGAATGGAGCTGAACGCGACATCAATTCCTGGCCGGAAAATCCGATGGGGCGCGGCGCCGGCGATTTGAAGTACCGCTTCCAGTGGACGGCGCCGATCGCCTTGTCACCGCTCGATCCGAACGCGCTGTATCACGGCGCGCAAATGGTGCTGAAGAGCACCGACGAGGGCCAGACATGGGAGGCGATCAGCCCGGACCTGACGCGAAACGACAAGAGCAAACAGCAATCCAGCGGCGGGCCGATCATGAAGGACAATACGAGCGTCGAGTATTACGACACAGTTTTCGCCATTGCGCCGTCACCACTCGAAAAGGACCAGATCTGGGTGGGCACCGACGATGGCCTGGTTCATCTGACCCGAGACGGCGGCAAGAACTGGTCGAACATTACGCCCAAGGAAATGCCCGAATGGGCCATGGTCAGTTTGATTGATCCTTCGACTCACTACGCTGGCGCGGCCTACATGGCGGTGGATGCTCACCGGCTCGACAATTTCCATCCCTACATATTCAAAACGGCCAATTTCGGCAAGACGTGGACGAAAATCATGAATGGATTGCCGGATGGCGCTTTCGTTCACGCGGTTCGTGAGGACCCCAAGCACAAGGGTTTGCTCTTTGCGGGGACGGAGACGGGGCTTTATGTGTCATTCGATGACGGCGGGCGCTGGCAGTCATTGCAGCTCAACCTGCCGAGAGCGCCGATTCATGACCTGGCAATTCATGACGACGATTTGATCGTGGCCACTCACGGACGAGCATTCTGGATTCTCGATGACATCGCACCGCTGCGGCAGATGAGTGGAATCGCAACGGAGGATGAGGTTCATCTTTACGATCCGAGCGTAGCCTATCGCTTCCGTGGAGGCGGAGGTTTCTCGCTTCCGCCAGGCGTACCAGTGGGAGCGAATCCGCCGAATGGCGCGATTATTGATTACGCGCTGAAAGCCGCTTCGAAGGAGCCGGCTACGCTTGAAATCCTCGATGGCAACGGCAAGCTAGTCCGGAAGTACTCGAGCAAGAAAGAGCGGGAGCATGAGGAAGCAGACGAAGATGAGGGATTTGGGCGAGGCGGCGGAGCATCGGCGTTGTCACTCGAAGCAGGACTGAATCGCTTCGTTTGGGATCTCCGGTATGATCCGCCGAGCCGTGTTCCCGGAGCCGTCAGTTGGGGAGGACGGACGGTGGGGCCGCTGGTTGTGCCCGGGAAATATCAGGTAAAGCTTACGGTAGCTGGGAAGAGCTTCACGGCGCCTCTGGAGATAAAAGAAGATCCTCGGATCGACGTTTCCCAGGCCGATCTTGAAAAACAGCTTGATCTGGCATTGAAGATCCGCGACCGCGTGACCGCGGGGCACGATGCCGTGAACCAAATCCGCAGCGTGCGGGGGCAGATCGATGCGCTGAAAAAACGCCTGGATGGAAATGAAAAGGACAAGGCCATCCTGAACGCGGCGGATGAATTGAACAAGAAGATGTCCGCGGTCGAGGAGCAGATTATTCAGCCGAAGTCGAAGAGCAACGAAGATCCGCTGAATTTCCCGATCATGACAGCCGACCAATTGATGGCGCTCGGCTCGACGGTCGAGATCGGGGAAGCGAGGCCGACTGCGGCTGCTTATACCGTATTCGACGAACTCAACATGAAACTCGATGAGCAGCTTGCGAAGTGGAAGGAGATTCAGGAAAAAGACCTGGCGGCACTCAACGAGATGATTCGCAAGGAAAACATAGCAGCAGTTGCACCGGCTTACAAAAAGCCGGGGAATGAATAGTCAAACGAGTGAAAGGGTCGAAGGAACAGGAAAGGGCCAGTGTCAGCACATATTTTTGGGGTATCCGCCATGGCTGACGTATGATTCAAAACAATGACGACTGAGCACCGCAAGCCAATCACACAGTTGATCGGAGATGGCGGCGGGTGGTTACTGCGCAGGGTAGTGAGCGCAGTCGCCGCCACGGGCATCACGCCGAACGCATTGACCTTCATCGCCCTGCTGGTGAACGGATGGGCAGCGGTTATGTTCGCGATGGGACAGTTCCGCACGGCGGCGGCGGTGCTTTTCCTGGCGGGTTTTCTCGACATGGCCGACGGGCAGGTGGCGCGCCATGCGGGACGCGTGACCGCTTTCGGCGCATTTCTTGATTCGACGCTGGATCGCTACTCCGATCTCGGGATTTACATGGGCCTAGTGGTTTACTACACGCTGATCGGCCGGACGTTCTATATGATTCTGGCAGCGGTGGCGATGGCCAGCTCATTCATGGTCAGCTATTCGCGGGCGCGCGCGGAATCGCTGATTCCCACTTGCAAGGTGGGCTTCATGGAGCGGCCGGAGCGGCTGGTGCTGTTGCTGCTGGGAGGAGCTTTCCACCGGATGGCGCAGGCACTGTGGGTGATTGCGACAATTTCCACGATCACAGTGATCCATCGCGTGGTTTATACCTGGCAGGAAATTCAGGCCGGGCGCACGCTGCGCGCCAGTGACGCCGAATCCTAACTGGCATACATCCTCGAGCCGAAGATCAGATTTTCTCCGCCGAGTTCGTCATGGCATCTTCCACAGGCCTGGAAACTATCTCGTAGACGCGCAGCCGCAGGCCATCCAGGCCGTTGCGGCTGGTGCCATTCGTTTCAATTGTGTCGTGCAAATAGACGGTGATTTTTCCCGGGCGAATCATCCAGTGGCCTGTGCGGAAGAATTCGAATGAGCCGACCATGCTCACCGGAACAATTGGGCAGCTAAAATTCTGGGCAATCCGGAAAATTCCCTTCCGGAACGGCCCCACATGGCCATTGCGCGTGCGTGAACCTTCCGCAAATGCGATCAGGCTGATGCCGGAATCGATTGCATGGCGCGCGCGCCGAATCATTTCTTCGAGTCCAGACCGGCTAGGGTCGGCGGGCACGGGCACGTTGCCGAATCGTTTCATCAGCCAGCCATAGATGGGAATTTTGAAGTGGGACTCCAGCTCAAAGCCGCGGAGAAATTGCGGGATCGCCGTGTAGACTACGAATGGGTCGAAAATGTTTACATGGTTGGAGATAAAGATGCAGGTGCGCGTGGGATCGAATCCGGGCGAACATCGCACCTCGAGTTTTACACCGATGAGCCGCAGGATGTTGCGAAAAAAAAGCCGCTGTGGCCAGTCGTTCTTCCGTGGATCGACGAAAACCGCCAAGAGCATCAAGAACAGGCATCCCGCCACAAAGTGGATGCCGCTGATCGTCCACAGCACGGCTGCGCGAACGATTAGGTAAAGATTTTTCATGCCAGCACGTCCAAGGCTCCCGGCAGGACCTCAACGCTTTTACATTCCAAGCGCATGCTATCTCCATCGAGTGTGACTTCGACGGGGCCTTCCAGTTCGAAATCGATTCGCCGCGCGGATGCCCGCGACGCCAGCGGATGATGGATGTGCGTGCCGTCGAAGAGGGTGGAGAAATTGCGGATCAGGCCCCATCGGCTGATGGGTCCCCAACGGACATATTCGATCAGCCCATCGCAGGGATCGGCATTGGGGGCAATCATCATTTTGCCGCCGGTGAACTTGCTGTTGCTGAAGGCGAGGAAAAGGCAGCGCCGCTGGTCAAGCCCCGTCTGGTCATCCACGCGCAGAGGGAAAGGGCGGCGGCTCAGCCGGGCGAGGCAGGCGAGCACGCCAAAAATGTATCCGAGTTCGCCAAGCCGCTTGAACCGGCGATTGGTGAGCGCGGCAACGTCGGCTGCAAAACCCAGCGTCAATAAATTTATAAAGTAGAGCTCGCCGCGCGAATGCGTCAGACGCAGAACGTCGCAGGCGCGCCGCCGCCCCGAAAGCAGCGCCTCCATCGCGTGCTCCGCGCCGCGCGCGGTGAAATCCTTCAGAAATGAATTGCCCGTGCCGAGCGGCAGAAATCCAAGAGTCGGCCGCGATTGTGAATCGCTCCGGGGGAAAAGGCCGTTCACGATTTCGAAGGCGGTGCCGTCGCCGCCGACAGCGAGGAAGTTGCTAAACCCACGGGACTGCGCGGCGCGAGCCAGTTCGGTAGCGTGGCCTGGCCTGGTGGTCTCCGCGGTTTCCAGTTCAATTCCCCTGGCGCCCAAATGGGCGAGCGCCGGGCCGGCAAGTTTGCCGCAACGGCCACCGCCGGCGGCAGGGTTGATGATCGCGAAAAAGCGTTCGCTCATGAGGGGACCTTCATAGAGCGACGGTGGCGCTGCGGTCAAGCAGATGCCGGATTTCTTCGGCCAAAACGTTTCGCTTTATCTTGAGCGAAGCGGTACGAGGGAAATCGCGATCCCACACGACATAGCCGCTGATGCGCTTGTAATTCAGGAGCCTGCGATTGCGTTCGGCGAGTTCGGCGCGCAGTGCATCGTCGATCGCCTGCCCGGGTTCCGGATGCACCACGATCACCAACTGTTCGCCGGCCATGCTGTGCTGCGGCCAGATGTAATTTGCGGCGAAGACGCAAAATTCCTTCAGCCGAATCCTCTCGAAAACATTTTCGATGTCTTCGGGATAAATATTCTTGCCTTCGCTGGTGACGATCATGTTTTTCTTGCGGCCGAAGAGCTGCAAGTGGCCAGTGGCTTCGATGCGCCCTAGATCGCCCGTCAGCAACCAGCCATCCACGATTGTTTCTGCCGTCAAATCCGGATCATCCAGATACTGCTGCATCACGGTCTTGCCGCGTACGGCAACTTCGCCAATCCCTTCGCTGTCCGGATTCAAAAGTTTCACTTCCACTCCCGGGAGCGGCTTGCCGACCGTATCCGGGCGAAACGGGTGAAAATCGTTCATGGTGACGACGGTGCACGCTTCGGTAAGTCCGTAGCCATTGCCGACCGGGATTCCCAGGTCATAGAAGAATTGCAACGTCGCGGGCTCCGTGAACGCGCCGCCGGCAAAGAGCGCGCGCAACTCCCCGCCGAAGGCCTTGTGAATATCACGCAACAAAAAACGGCTCAGTGCCAGGCTTGGCCGGCTCCGCGTGAAGGCGCGATTGACGCGAATCAATTGATTCAGGGCAAATCGTTTTCGCGGCGGAAGATCGGCAAAGCGTTGCCGCAATCCGCGTTCGAGGCTTTTGAGAACCATCGGAACCAGCGTCATGTAAGTGATCTTGTACCGGGTAAAAGCCTCGCGAATATATTCCGGACGAAGCGTGCGCAAATGAACCACGGTGGCGCCGCAGGTGAACGACCCGAAAAAGCCAACCATAAAATCAATGGCGTGATTGGTGGGCAGAATACTGAGGTAGCGCACGCCGGGCCAGAAAGGATAAAGCGCAGTGAGGGCCATGCATTGCTCCAAATAATTTTCGTGCGTCAGGACGCAGCCTTTGGGGCGTCCGCCGGTGCCGGAAGAATAGACGATGCACGCCCAGTCTTTTCGCGCACGAGGAACAAACGCAGGAGCTTCACTCCCCTTGAATTCTTCCCAGCGTTTTGCGCCCGCCAAATCAGCGCCGGGAGGAGCTTCGGTGACGAGAACGGTGTTCACCTTGAGATCGTGAAAAGCAGGCGACTGCGTGATCGCGCGCCAGAGGTGGTATTCGATGATCAGAATTTCCGCCTTGGAATGCGCCAGGAGTTGCAAGTGCTCGGGTGCGCTGAGCTTGTAGTCGAGCGGGACGAGCACCCCGCCCCGGTAAAAAATCGCATAAGCGGAGATCAGCCATTTCGACTGATTGGTCATGATGATTGCCGCGCGGCTGCCGGGCCCGAATCCGTGCTCTTCCAGAGCACGGGCCAGCGGAAGCGCAGCTTCCTTGAATTGGCGGTAGGTGAGCCGGCAGTTCTCCCGCTCGCGATCGGCTTCGATCAGGCAAATTTCATCCGGCCAGCGCTCCAGGGAATCGCGCAGCGCCGCTCCCAACGAATCGTATTGGTTCAAATCAAGCATCAAAAATTAACTAAGGACGCACGAATACCCGGGCAAGAGAAGTCCGAGGATAAACCTCTTAATGGTATCCCTCAAGAGATGCGAGCTGAAATGGACTGTCAGCGGCACTGTTTACAGACGAGATTGGATCCGCCCGGCAAGGGTGCGGAAATCGGTGACGCCCTGAAGCTCGTAGTCGGGCAATTCGACGCGGAAATGGCTTTCCAGGCGCGTGAGCAAATCGAGCGCTTGCAAACTGTCGATGCCGAGCTTCTTGAAAAAATCGTCGTCCGGGGAGAGGTTCTCGCGCGGAACTTTGAAGTGCAACGCCGCCAGATCGAGAACTTCGTTCAGCGTATCGTCGAGCATCGGCATCTCATTCCACTCCGTTTTTGAGGCCGGGAACTGCGATTGATATCCCCGGCCTTGTAAACAACAATCGTACCAGAAACCTACTTCAGATACTGATCGAGCCAGTCGACCCAGCGGCGATAAACATCCATGGTGCGAACGGGGTCACCGGGAAAATGGCCGGGAACCGGGTAGGCATAAAATTTTACCGTGACGCCGTTGTCCTTGAGCGCATGATACATCTCGTACGACTGCGTGATGGGCACGCGGGCGTCGGCAGTATCGGAGAGGATCAGTGTTGGCGTCTTGATCTGCTGCGCATAAGTGATGGGAGACTGCTCGCGGTACGCCTGCATGTTGTTGCCGGTCCATGGGGAGCCGCTGCCGAGCGGGCCGTTTCCAATGTTGTAGCGCTCGGTCACGTTGAAATCAGACAGGGTGTAGGCGTGCGTGAGGTCATTCACTGCCGCGCCAGAAACCGCTGCTTTCCAAATCGGATAGTGGCCAATCATCCAGGACGTCATGTAGCCGCCGTAGGACCAGCCAGTGACCGCCATTTTGGAGGCATCGACGAATCCCAATTTCTTGACTGCTTCAATGCCCGCCATGACGTCGCGTCCCGGACCGTCCCCCGCATCATTGAAGACGGCGCGTTGATAGGCATTGCCCAGGTTGTCGCTGCCACGATAATTCGGCGAGAAGACCAGGTAGTCGTGCGAGGCGATGTATTGCCCCAACGTGCTAAACGTTAACGCGGAAGAGGCCGTGGGGCCGCCGTGAATATACAGGACGAGAGGGTATTTCTTGTCCTTCGAAAAATCGGGTGGGTA
>JBGQGW010000144.1:0-10205 GCA_041497605.1 Terriglobia bacterium
AGAGTGCGATCGTCAGCCAGGGGCGCCTTCCGGGGCCGCGTGATTCGAACAAGTGAGCAGCGCGCGGCACACAAGCCATGATCCACCTGAGCAATTTCACGAGAGGCCTCCTGACGGACTGGGTAATGTTATCAGCTTATGATGCCATGGGCTGGCCAGCGCGACGAAGCTTTGCCGAAGTTCCCAAGGTTGAAACAAAACTCGCTTTTCTATTGGAAGGGCGGCGGGTAAAAATGGTTGCGTCAATTCTGTGGAGGATAACAAACTTCTCAATCCCATGCCTGCGCCCTCTCCCAAGAACCGCGGATTTCAATCAGGCTGCATGTTAACATCCGGTGGCGAATTCAGCATTCCGGGCATGAACGCCGTTTAGATATGACTTCTCTCCCGCAAAAAGGCTTACAGCAATATTGGAAGATGCTGGAAGCTGCGATTCAAGAGGCGGAACTGGGCCTGGCCGAGGGCGGCGTGCCCGTCGGTGCGGCGCTTTTCGATCGCGAGGGCAAATTGCTTGGCCGCGGACATAACCGCCGCGTCCAGGAAAATGATCCCTCGATCCATGCCGAGACGGATGCCTTCCGCAAAGCCGGCCGCCATCGCAGTTACCGGGACAAGATCATGGTGACGACTCTGGCACCGTGCTGGTATTGCAGCGGCTTGATTCGCCAATTCCGCATTGGGACCGTGGTGGTGGGCGAGAGCGTGAATTTTCCCGGCGGGCTGGATTGGCTGCGCGAACATGGCGTCGAGGTGATTGACCTGCACTCCGAAAAATGCATCCGCTTGATGGCTGATTACATCGCCGCGAATCCCGCGGTTTGGAACGAAGATATCGGAGAAGAGTGACAGTTCATTCTGAGAATTGCTCGCGCCACACAAGTGCGCCCTACTTTACCGTGATCTTCACCCCGGTCGGCGCGTTGGGAGCCGGGAGCCCCAGTGAGCTGAATTCAAATGCGCCGATTTCAAACGCCGGGCCTTGCGGCCTTGGATGGCCATCAAAATCGGTGGTGATGAAAGGCAGCGTGAGTCCGGCATCAATGGCCGGGCTTGTCAAGGACAGGTGATAGTCGTGACCCGCGGCGTTCACAAAAGCGGGATTGGCGTTCTTGGAATGCGCGCCGATCGTAAACCCGACTGAGCCTTGAGTTGAGAAATACAAATTGTAATCTTCATCCCGCGCGCCCAGTCCGCCGGATGCCACCTGATTCGTATAACCATATAGAATGCAATTGCGCATCAGCAGGCTGATGGGCGGCCCTTCGATTACGAAACCCTCATCTCCTCCGCCGCTGATAAATGTGGAATTGTAAAGAGAAGTCGTCGAGCTAGTGGCCAGCAACTGCAGCGGAAAAAGTCCATTGCCGTAGGAGACGGAGTCAATCAAGGTGTATGGCCCGCCCGCATCCCACATGCGGAAACCATACTTGATGTTGTCGCGCGAGAGACAATTCGTGCATTCGAAGTACACCGCTTTGATATCGAATCCCGCATCAAGATTGTCGTAGGCCACCGAATCGCGGATAAACAGATGAGACGTTCCGATGTCGTCGGAAAAGCCATCGCCATTGCCGTAGGATGAGACGGAACCGATGTAGGTTTCCTTGTTGGAATGGCTGGTGACGCGGCTGATGAAAACATCATGGACGGTGTTTTCGAAACCCACTCCGTAGCGGGAATTAAAAACCAGACAATCGTTGATGGTGATCTGGTTGGCATCGTCCCTCATGATGATGCCGTTCCAATTGTCATGCACGGTCAGATGGGAAAGTTCGATGTCGTGAGCGGTCCCGTAGATATCCACCGAATTACCGGCAGGCCGCGGGTTCTTGTAATTGGTGATCTCGAAACCCGAAATAATAAGGTAGGACTGCGTGCCGATGTTGAAGGCCTGCCCGTTGACCGCTGTTCCATTGCCATTCAGGATCGCGCCCGCGAGTCCTTCATAATTGATATAGGCATTGATGGAGCCTGAGGGCGGCGTCACCGACTCATTGTAAGTGCCGGCGCCAACAACTACCGTGTCGCCGGGCAGCAACTTGCTGGAGGCGTGGCCGAGAGTGCACCAGGGCTGCGCCGAAGTGCCGGCGAAGGAATCACTGCAACCCACTTTATCCACAAAGTAGGTGATGCCCGGACCAGCCGCGGGCGTGGTGAATGTTAAGTCTCCGGAAACCGTGAGGTTTCCTGCGGCATTCCGCGACCGGACGCGGTAGTGATACAGAGTGGAAGGCGCGAGGCCAATCAGCGCCATGGAGTGCGCTGTCCGAGGAAACGTGTCGCGCACCGTGATGCTGCCATAGGTGACCGCCGTTCCATATTCCACTTGCGAATCGGCCGCGACATTCGTAGTCCACTTGATGATGTCAGAAGTTGCCGCGATGCTGGTTGCCGTCACTGCGGAAATGGTGGGTCCGGTTTGCGCGCGCGAGACGGAAGGAAACAATGCAATCAACAAGAGTGCTACGAGCGTGCTTCTCCGGCTCGCTTGGCGCCGTAAACTGGCCGCAACCTGCAACATCATTTGCCCCTTGCCCCTTTGCTTCCGGCCTGGCGTCGCGGCGAATCTCCGGCGGAAAAAACTCGCGCTCGCCGGCTGAATCTGCCAGGAACCGGAATATCTCGATGCTAGTGGGTGCTGCGAAGGGCCTGCAAGCTGTCCTCACGTACAGGTGTGATTCTCCGGGCAATGGCGGCAGATCTGAGGGGTTAGGATCGTATTTCGGAGAGGTGAAATCGTTCTCAAGAAGTGATCGGGCATATGTCCGATAATCCGACTATACGTCCATGTGGCCGCTGGTCCGGATGGACAACTACACACCCACGGTACTTTTTCAGTCGGCCATTTCCGTTACTTTAACTTCGCGTAGTCCGCTTTGGCTTCTGACAGGATGGGAATGTCGGGGTCAGCGTTTTTCCACAAGGCAAGAAAGTCCTGATAGGCGGGGCGGGCCTTGGTGGTATCGCCTTGCAAAGCATAAGCGCGGGCGAGGCCAAGCCGTGCCAGCGCAGACTCTGGCGCAGGGCCCACGATGCCCGGATGGTCGATTAATTTCTGGAACTCGGCGGAGGCCGCTTTTCCGTCACCGGCGCGCAGATAGGCCTCGCCGCGCAGTAACGTAGGATACAGAGGGGGTAGTGGAGGATTTGATCCGAGATCGTAAGGGGCGGCGGCTTGCAGCAGCTCGATAGCGCGCGGGGCTTTTCCCTGACGGACTTCAATCTGCGCGTAGATCGTGGGCAGCCACATCGCCTTTACCAACGTATCTGCAGGATAGCGCTGCCTCAATTCATTCGCAATCGCCGCCGCCCGTGCCGCATCTCCGCCCCGCGCCAGTGCCCAGCCAGCCATGATCTTCGATTTCTGCCCAGGCGAATTCGCCAGGACAGCCGTGGCTTCCTTGACCGCCCGGTCAAAGTTACCAAACTCTGCTTCCACCAAGGCAATTCGTACTTGCCACGCGACGGCAGATTCTTTGAAATTGTAGCGCTCGTCGATCTCCACCGCCTTGCGGATGGATTTTCGAGCCTCTTCGAGCCTTCCGCCGAACGCCTGGGCGATGCCGTTTATCCCGATAAGCGATCCTTCCTCTGGCTTGCCTTCTGCCCATGCCAATTGTGCCTGCATGCCCGCCGTGTCTCCCTGGAGCTGAGCAACTAAATAGCGGGCGATACGCAGGCCCACAGCATCGATCTTGTGCGCCAGGGCTTGATCGAAGACGGATTTCGCTTCGTCCAAGCGACCGAGAGCCAGATAGACAAACACCAGATTTTCGTAGGCGAAAGCGTTGTTCGGATCGAGTTGGACTGTCTCGCGGACTTCGGAAAGGGCCTTCCCGTATTGCCCGAGTTGTTGATACACCACCGATAAGTTGACACGGGGCCGAACATCTCGCGGATAGGTTTGTTTCCACTGCTCATACGTCTGCATTGACTGGTCAATCTCGCCGGTCACGTTGAGGTAATAGTGGGATGAGATATAAAACTTCTCAAGTTCGCTCGTCCGTTCGCGCCGCTCAAACGCTTTGCTCGTGTACTCCGCCGCAAGGGCACTTTCACCCAGATTCCCGTAGGCTTGGCCCATAACGGCGTAGGCCATGGCGAAATTCGGGTCGAGTTCGATGGCGCGGCGGAAGAGTGGGATAGATTCGGCCTCCCCGCCTCTATCGCGTGCCGCCATTGCCAGGCTGAATGCCTTCAGAGCTTCGAGCGAGGACGTGGTAGCCTGCTCGATGGGAGCGTTGTATTTCTGGATCGAGGCAAGCGACTCTCCCAGCTTGCCGCGCAGATTGGCGCCGGCTTTGCCCAAGGCCCCGAGGACCTGCTCCTTGCCGTTCGCTTCCGCCTGCTCGCGCGCAATCGTCTCGCCGGTCGAGCAGTTGACCGCGTTCAGTGTCAGCACAAATTGGTTTCCGAGTTGCGCGATCTCGCCGCTGAGCATGGCTTTGTCGCCGAGTCGCTCGCACACCTCCCGCGCCGCAGCGCTTGCGAGCCGCTCGTCCGGCGAGCGGCCCATGAAGCGCAAGGTCTCGCGTACCCGTGCCTCAGGCACGATGCTCAGGAAGGGCGACTCGCCCAGCTTCACCGCCAGAGCTTCCTTGAGTGTGCCATCAAACACAGGATCATTGGTCGTGTTGGTGAAGTCCGCGAGAAGAATTGTGTCGCGCTCGGTGAGGGCGCTCGCGCGCCGCATATAGAAAAAGGCGCCTACCGCGAGCGCAAGCACGATGGCCGCTGTGGGTATGCCGATCTTCCAGATCTTGCTCATCCGGCTGGATGCCGGAGGCGCCATCCCGACCGTGGACGACCGCATTGCTACGGCGGCACGGCTCGACTGCGGCGCCTGCTGTTGCTCCGGCTCCGAATCAACGGAACGGTACGTGGCCGAATGCGCGGAATCCGTCTCGCGCTTCAACCGCTTCAAATCCGCACGCATTTCCGAAGCGTGCTGGTAGCGCAGTTCACGATCCTTTTCCAGCGCTTTGTTGATAACGTCTTCCAGCTTCGAAGGGATATCGGGATTCAGCCGTACCGCCGCCACGGGCACACGGTTCAGAATGGATTCAGTGATGACGGCGGAGCTTTCCCCACGAAAAGGCAAAGTCCCTGTGGCCATTTCGTAGAGCACGACACCAAAGGAAAATAGATCGGTGCGTGCATCCAATTCCCTGGCGCGCAGTTGTTCGGGAGACATGTAAGCTACGGTACCCACAGTGGTGCCGGGGCTCGTGAGGTTTTCTGCGCTTACGCCTTCGGTCGCATTCATGGCCAAGGTAGCATCTGCTCCCGGCTTCGGCGCCAACTTCGCTAATCCGAAATCCAGAATCTTGGCGTGACCGCGCTTGGTGATGAAAATGTTGGCAGGCTTGATGTCACGGTGAACGATGCCTTCTCCGTGGGCCGCATCCAGTCCCTCCGCAATCTGGATGGCCAAATCGAGGGCGGATTCCATTCCCATCGGTCGTCCACCGATCTGATGTTTCAGCGTCGCACCTTCCAGGTATTCCATCACGATATACGCTTGACCACTTTCTTCGCCGATATCGTAAATCGTGCAAATGTTTGGGTGGTTCAACGCCGAAGCTGCTTCCGCCTCCCTGCGGAAGCGTTCGAGCGCCTGAGGATCGCTGGCAACATCGTCGGGCAGGAATTTGAGAGCCACAAAGCGATGGAGACGAGTGTCTTCAGCCTTGTACACCACACCCATTCCACCGCCGCCAAGTTTCTCGACGATGCGGTAGTGAGAGATGGTACGGCCTATCAGCGATTGCGAGCCTGCCATGTGGCGGACATATTAGGTTGTGTCAGTAAGCAAGTCAATGAAGACAGAATGTGTTCGATCCAACGCCGAATCGGCAGTTGAGATTGGAGGATGGAAGCGTTGGATAGATTTTCACAACAGGATTTTCCGCCAGCAATTGGACCCAGTGCCTGGTAAACGCGCAAACCGGACATGTCATCCTCTCAAAGCCCATGCATCTGGATTCTTGCTTGGTCCTGATCCGTTCATCACCGTTCTGTGCCAAAAACCATTACACTTTTATTACACTTTGCTGTTTTCAGCGTTTTGGGATGATCGGCAAAAATAGCGAACTGATTGAAACTAAATGGGTAAGAGTGGCGCGCCTGAGAGGATTTGAACCTCCGACCTCTGGTGCCTTAGACCACCGGGCGGCTTCCCACCAACTTCAGGTTGACCTGACCAATTCCACCTTGCACGTTTAATTCAATGGACACGGGGGATTTTCCATAGGCATCATTTACGTAGGAGTCGCCATCTTTCTTGAAGCCAGGAGCGCTGATCGACCCAAGTCCGCCCTGCACATTCGCCCGGACGCCAACTTCTTGTGGAAGCGAGATCGACGCTTGGCCCACGCCGCCCTCGATGCTCACCGACAAGTTGTGTTTCCAATCCCCGCTCAAATCCACGTCGGCATTTCCCGCGCCCACTTGCACATCCAGGCGCGTCAGCGATAGCCCGTTCAAGTTCAACTCCGAATTCCCCGCCCCCATCTCCACGCTCAATTCCATCGGGACGTTGTTATTCAAATGCAAATCCCACGAATAATGGACGCCGCCTATGTTGGTGTGCGTGTGTCCCGGCTGTTCGATCTCGAGCCGCCCCTCCGTGCCCTCCACGGTGTAACTCACCTCCGGCTTCCACTCAGGCACGTTGTACTTGAACGAGGCGTTCATCAGGTTAGCCGAGCCTCCGCTGATTTTCAGGTCACCCGCCGCCATCTTCAGCTCCGCTTGCACCGATTTCGCGCCGCCGAGTTCAACGGTTTTTGATTCCGTCTGGGTGGCGCCGAGCCGGTACCCATCTCCCTTCGTGCAACCGGAAAGAATGGCGGTCATGGCCAATGCGCTGAGCAAAGCGAGTTTCAGAATTCGTGGTTTCATTTCACATCCCCTATCCAGAGATCGCAGCCGGGCAATTGTGCCATAAGCATAACTTCGCTCTGAATGATGTCAACGTAATAAGGTACGAGGGCGCCTGCCCAAAATGTTCCCCGTTCTGCCGCGGGTTGCGGCGGATGTCTCGGCTGATACAGCCCCGCCAAACGCGCCGCAGGGGCCGCCGGTGCTTCTGTGATATCGTTGACTTGCCATTGGACGCAGCATAGGATTCTCCAACGATGCCTGAACCAAACTCCATGTCCGGACGAACGGTCTCCCACTATCGTATCCGGGAAAAGCTGGGTGGCGGCGGCATGGGCGTGGTCTACAAGGCAGATGATCTGCGGCTGGGCCGCAGTGTTGCCCTTAAATTTCTGCCCGAGGAGATGGCGGGAGACCCGCAAACCATCGAGCGATTCCGGCGCGAAGCGCGCGCGGCTTCTGCGCTGAACCATCCCAATATCTGCACGATTTATGACGTGGACGAGCACGAAGGCCGCCACTTCATCGCCATGGAGTGCCTCGAAGGCAACACACTGAAGCACGTTCTCACCGGGCAGCCAATGGCCGCCGACGAAATCCTGAACCTGGCGATTCAGATTGCCGATGCGCTGGATGCCGCACACTCGAAAGGCATCGTCCATCGCGACATCAAGCCCGCAAACATATTCATCACGCGCCGCGGGCAAGCCAAGATTCTGGATTTCGGCCTGGCCAAACTGGCCGCCGAACGGCAAGCCATGGGAGAAGCAATTGGCATTTCCGCCACGCAAGGCGCCGGCGCGGTGAGTGAAGATCACCTGACGAGTCCCGGTTCGACGATGGGAACGATTGCTTACATGTCGCCCGAGCAAGCGCGCGGGGAAAGTGTGGATGCCCGCTCCGATCTCTTTTCTTTCGGGGTGGTGCTGTATGAAATGGCCACGGGCCGGCTGGCTTTCCCAGGCCATACTTCAGCGGTAGTTTTCGATTCTATCTTGAACCGGACGCCGCAACCTCCTCTCCAATTGAATTCGCATCTTCCCTCGGAATTTTCCCGGGTGCTGGAGACGGCGCTGGTAAAAAATCGCGGCGCGCGCTACCAGACCGCCGCTGTGCTGCTTTCCGATCTTCAGCGGCTGAAGAAAGATCTGGAATCCGGCAAGGTGCCGGCCACGAAGCAGGCTGAAAAATCGATTGCGGTTCTCTACTTCGAAAATCTGAGTGCATCCAAAGAGGACGAATATTTCCGCGATGGAATGACCGAAGACGTGATCACGGAACTCGCCAAGATCAAGACTTTGCAGGTTTTCCCGCGCGCCGCCATCGTGGCCTTTCGCGACAAGCAGATCACCGCCCCGGAAGTGGGCCAGCAATTGAACGCGGCTTATGTGCTCGGCGGCAGCCTGCGCCGCTCTGGAAATCGTTTGCGCGTCACCGCGCAATTGGTGGAATCGCGAACCGGCTTGACCGTTTGGGCGGATCGTTACGACCGGGAAATGAAGGACGTCTTCGAAGTGCAGGACGATATCGCCCGCAGCATCACCCAGGCGCTGCGAATTTCCTTGTCGCCCCAGGAAGAAAAAATCATCGCTCGCAAGCCTACGGAAAACTTGCAGGCCTATGACTATTACCTGCGCGGGCGGAATTATACGCGCCGCGAAAATCTGGAATTTGCGATGCAGATGTTCGAGCACGCCATTCGCCTCGATTCCGGCTTTGCCCTTGCCCACGTCGGCATCGCTCACGTCAGCGGGATGCAGTATGAACTGCATGGCCGAGACCCGCGCTGGATCGAAAAAGGAAACGCCGCGGCAAATCAAGCGTTCGAGCTCGATCCCCAGCTCCCCGAAGCCTTGGCCGCTCGCGCGCGAATCTGCCATGCCCAGCAAAAATACGAAGAAGCTGTGCAGTTCGCTCGAATGGCCATCGATCGAAAACGGGATTGTGAAAGTGCCTGGGACATTTTGGGACGTTCACTCTTTTCTTCCGATCGCTGGCAGGAAGCCGCCGACCTGGTGGATCAAGCGATGGAATTTAGCGGGGATGATTACAACATCTTCATTCCCTACATCAATTCCCTGTTCAGCCTGGGGAACCAGAAAGCCGGGATGGAACTGCTCAGACGGCAAAATACTTTGCTCGAACTGCAAATCAGTATGGTGCCGGAAGATGTGCGCGCCCGGATCTTACTGGCGAGTGGTTGTGCGCAACTGGGCAAAGAAAAAGAAGCCGCCGAACATCTGGAACGGGCGGTAGCCATGCGGCCCAGTGACCCCAACGTTCTTTACAATGCCGCATGCACCTATGGAAATTTGAACAGGAAAGATGAGGCGTTGGCCATGCTCCAAAAAGCACTGGTCAACGGCTTCAGGGATGTGGAGTGGGTTTCCCGGGATATGGATCTTGCCTGCCTGCACCAGGAACCGGCCTTCAAACAATTGCTCAGCGAATTGAGAGAAAAAGGATAATGGCGCTTTAGGGCGCCTTCGCCGCCACCACTCCGATATTCGCAATCGTGTCTCCCTTTTTCATCGATGGCACCGCGCAAATATAAAGGACCACTCCTGCTGCGGGAGCCCGAGCCTCCTGAATCTTCTTTCCGAAGAAATCGGTAACGTAGCCGACCTCCATGCCCTCCGCCACATACGTTCCGCGGCGCACCAGCGGATAAAAAATGCCCTCCTGGTCGCCAGAAATGGAAGCGATCTTCTCGATCCACACGGGATGTTCGATCATATCCGCCTTGCCCGGCAGCATTTTCAAATATCGCATCACGCCGAAACAGCCATGAATCAGAGCTTCCGTATCCTCCAGCTCCGTTGTGCCCGCATACCCTGCTTCCACAGCGATCGCGGGTTTGCCGCGCGTCGAAGCCGTATTGTCCAGGTAGCGCGATGCGTTCGGATCTTTCGGCCGGTCTTCGGTGATGATGATGTGGTCGAGGCCAAACGCGAGAACCATGTCATGAGTAACGGCATCCTGCTTCGCGTTTCCGGTCTTCACCCAGTAGCTGTACGGCCGCAGGCTTTCGTCCAGATCACCGCCGTGCAAATCAATCAGGTAATCGCACTGCTGCACCACTTGCTGAGTGATTAGCAATGACGCGCGCTCCGTCTGCGTTCCATCCGCCTTGCCAGGATAAAAACGGTTCATGCTCTTGCCGTCCACGGGATTCACGTGCGGCACTTTCTGTTCGAACGATGCGATGTTCACCAGCGGCACCACGATCACGGTCCCGGAAATTTCCGCGGGATTGAGCCACTGGAGCATCTGTTCCAGCGCAATGATCGACGCATATTCGGTTCCATGCGCCCCGGACACCA
>JBGQGW010000145.1:0-10180 GCA_041497605.1 Terriglobia bacterium
AGCTCGGTTTCCAGGATCGTTTCTTTTTTCTTCTTCAGATCTTTTTCCAGGCGTTCGATCCGCTTCGACGCCTGCTCCAGGTCGTGCAGCATCAATTCAATCTCGATGCTCTCGATGTCGCGAATCGGATCGATGCTGCCGCTCGGATGCGGCACCGCCGGATTTTCGAACAGCCGCACCACGTGCGCCAGCGCGTCCGCCTCGCGCAACGGCACCAGCGAAGCCGCATTCTTCTCGCGGTCCTTCTGCATTCCGCCGATGTCCACGTATTCGATCGATACGTATGTAATTTTCTTCGGCTTGAAAAGTTCCGCGAGTTTGGCCACGCGGTCGTCCGGCACGCGCGCCATGCCCACGTGAGTCGCGGCATGCTCCGATTTCGTATCCACGCGCCCGCGCGTCAGAATACGGAACAAGCTGGTCTTTCCCACCGATGGCAATCCGATAATTCCTGTTTGCATGAGCCGATGATACTAACATAGCGAGTCGATTCCAGCCTTCCGCGCATCTCATCCCTTATCGAGGCATCGGGAAAATGGAAGATCGCAAAACCGTTGGAGCATTGACTCGGCTAGTCGAACTGGATAACGTCAATCGCGCGCAAAATCCACTGGCCGGAAAAATCCCTCTCCCCTTCGACTCTCAAAAAGCAATCGCCACGCTTTCCCAGAGCGACAAAATTCTTGCCCGGCTGATCGAAAGAGCCGGTGAATTCTCATTTGCTCTCGATGAACGCGCATCGCCTTACGAATCGCTTCTCGAAGCCATCGTCTATCAAAGCATCAGCGGAAAAGCGGCGACGAAAATTTTCTCGCGCATTCAAGCGCTCGGCGCCAACGGTGTCTGCCCCACGCCCGCCGAAATATTAAAAACAAATTCCCGCACGCTTCGCACTGCGGGACTTTCGCACGCAAAAATTGCGGCGGTGAAAGATCTGGCGCAGAAAACTATTGAAGGCCTGGTGCCCACGCTCGAGGAAGCGCATCAATTTTCGGACAAGGAATTGGTTGATCGCTTGATTTCCGTTCGGGGGATCGGAGCGTGGACGGTGGAAATGTTTTTGATGTTCCGCCTGGGGCGGCCGGATGTCCTGCCGATTCATGACTATGGAGTGCAGAAAGGTTTCGCGATCGCCTATCGCAAAAGACGAATTCCCAAGCCGAAAGAGCTGGCAAAATTCGGAGAACGATGGAAACCGTACCGAACTGTTGCGAGTTGGTTTCTGTGGCGCGCCGTCCAATTGGCGGGAAAAAATGCGCGCAAAATCACCAAAATCACCGAGAAACGCCCGAGCGCAACACCGAAGAAGCCCACACGCAAACCCACGCGCAGCCGTACGTGATTAAGCCTAATTACGTCTGATTGCGAACAGTTAGGAAAAGAGCGACCAGCCCAGCCAACAGCACCGTACCCTCTAGCCGGACCGACATCCGATGCAACTTGTCAAACTCCACTCGCAGCGGATTCTCGCGCGGGGTCGCATCCACCGAGCCCATTTGCATCCGGAGGCTGGCCAGCCGCGACGTGACGCCCCACTGGGAAACGATTGTCAGCGCCAGCATCAAAATTACGGCGAGCGCCGCCGGCTTCACCACCGCGGCGAGCGAGCGCGCCCTGGCCATCGCAGCCAAAAGATAAACCGATCCCGCGATGCATCCCAAAATGTGCAGCCGACCGAGGACGAGTCCAACCAATGCCCCGGCCTGGTCGCGGTTGCCCAGCACGCCAAAAGCTCCCGGCGCGACCACGAAGCTCAAATAAATCACCGCACCCAGCCAGGTGCCTAAAGCGAAAACTTCCAAAAAACGAAAGAAAGTTGTCATCGATTTTTCCGATAGAATTAGAAGTCGCTCGCTGGATCGCACCGCGAGCTTCATACAAGGCATTGGGATTCGGCCAAGAAAGATTCTGGTGGGCGATCAAGGACTTGAACCTTGGACCTCTCCCGTGTGAGGGGAGCGCTCTAACCACTGAGCTAATCGCCCACGGCCAACGATTCTGTAACAAGCTTCGGATTTTTGCAATCCTATGACTACCGCCATCGCCAGTCAAATCGCGCAACTGCAACGTTCCGTCGCCACCGTCGTCAAAGGCAAGGAAGAGGCGATCCATCTTTCACTGATCACCCTGGTCGCCCGCGGCCACTTGCTGATCGAAGATGTTCCCGGTGTCGGCAAGACCACGCTGGCGCACGCGCTCGCGCTTTCCTTCCGATGTTCGTTTCAGCGCATCCAGTTCACATCGGACATGCTGCCCAGCGACGTGGTGGGCGTCAGCATCTTCAATCCAACGCGCCATGAATTCGAATTCAAACCAGGCCCCATTTTCGCCAACGTGGTCCTGGCGGACGAAATCAATCGCACCACGCCGAAAACGCAATCCTCCCTGCTCGAAGCCATGAACGAATCCCAGGTGTCGATGGACAATTTCACCCATCCGCTACCCCAGCCGTTTCTCGTCCTGGCCACCCAGAATCCCATCGAGCACCACGGCACTTATCCTCTGCCCGAGGCCCAACTCGATCGTTTCCTGATGCGCATCCGCATGGGCTATCCCGCGCGGGAAAGCGAGAAAATCATTATCCGCAACGCTGCCGGCCACTCGCCGATGGACGACATTCAACCGGTGATGGACGCCTCCGACGTTCTCGCCATGCAGGAAGCCTCCAGCCAGGTGCGCGTGGACGATAGCTTGCTCGACTATGCCCTCGAAATTGTCGAGCGTACGCGCCAGTGCGATCTTTTGAATCTGGGCGTCAGCCCGCGCGGGTCGGGCATGTTGCTTCGCGCCGCGCAAGCCAGTGCCTATATCGACGGCCGTGATTATTGCCTGCCCGACGATTTCAAAAAGCTTGTCCTGCCGGTATTCGCCCATCGCGTGGTCGTCAGCTCTCGCTACGTTTCCACGCAAAGGAAATCGGCGCAATCCGAATCCATACTCTCCGAAATCGTCGATTCCATCCGCGTCCCGCTCTAATGTCCAGTTTCGTTCTAGCTCGCTGGTGGCAGGATCGCGACCGCCCCGGCTGGCGAAGCTTTGCCATCGCCATGATCACGCTGGCGATCGCCCTTCTGGTTGCGCTCTATTCCGCTTCCGTCGCCGAAGAAGGGCGCCTCTGGATCGCCAGCATAGCGGCCGCCGTTGCCCTGGGCCTGGCCGGCTGGGTGGCGATCGCAATTGTGCCCAAGCTCGCGCGGCGGACCAGCCTCCACTGGCTGGTCTACCAGGTGAATTACAAGCTGACGCGCGAGGGTCTGATCTATCTCGCCATCGTTTCCGTCCTGGTGCTCGCCGCCGTGAACACCGGCAACAATCTGCTGTTCATGGTGCTTGCCTGCCTGCTCGCGGGAATCCTGATTTCGGGCATTCTCTCGCGCGTGGTGCTCACCGGCCTCGAACTGAAGCTCGAGCTGCCGGAGCATATCTTCGCCGAGCAGCCGATTGTCGCGGCGGTGGAACTGGCGAATCGAAAGCGGGTGTGGCCGTCTTTTTCTCTGCGCGTGGTGGGGGAAAGCAAGACCAAGAAAACGTCGTCACAAATTCTGACCAAGCCGGTTTATTTTCCCTACATCCCGCACCAGTCTTCGGCGCGGCAACGAGTGGAATTGCTCTTCCCCCGGCGCGGCGTCTACCAGCAGGATACCTTCGGGATCCGCACCAAGTTTCCTTTCGGCTTCCTGGAAAAAACGCGCCGCGTGGATTCCCAGCTGGAAGTGGTGGTCTATCCGCACGTGGCGCCCACCGAGGAATTCTTCGAAATCCTTCCCCTGCTCAGCGGAGAGCTGGTCAGCAATTTTCGCGGGCGTGGCAACGAACTTCACTCCATCCGGCCGTACGTCACCACCGACAGCGCGCGCTTCGTCGATTGGAAAGCGTCGGCAAAGTCCGGCTCGCTGAAGGTTCGCGAGTTCGCGCGCGAGGACGAACGCCGCCTGATGCTGGTGCTCGATCCCTACATCGGCCCGGTTCGCGAAGATTTGGACGAACGCGCCCAGTCCGAAATCGAGTCGCGCTTCGAACGCGCGGTTTCCCTGTGCGCCTGCATCGCCTGGCACTTCTACGAGATCGACGCGGTGATGCAATTCCGTACCGACCACGTCGAAACTCCCATGACTTCCGCCCGATTCATCATCTACGACGCGCTGCGCGAATTGGCCTCCATCCAGCCGCAAACTTCCGACGAGGGAATCAATTTTCTGCTCTCGCTCGCCGACCAGACCGAAGTTTTCAAAGTCATCCTCACCAACCGCCCGCAAAGCTCCATCCCCACCGCCCTGTGGTCTTCCTCTTATTTCCTGTTCCTCGAATCCATCTAACCCAGCCCGAAAAGGCCGGGGCGCGGCTGAACAGTTTGCGGAAAAAGTCGAAAACCGCCCTCCGACGAAATGGCTACTCCGGATGGGCGCAGGAAAAATTCTCTACTTCTCAAGCATTTTGGGCTCCCTCTGGATTCCTCTCCCGCGGGAGCGGGATCGGAATGACCTCAATTTGAATTTTTCCGCAGCCTGTGAATCCGGCCCCTACAGTGGGAAGGCATCTTCCATGCGAGAATACCGCGTGCCCTCACTCCTCAAATTAACTCCGCGCCAACTCACCGCCCTCCGCCGGCACTTGCTCCACTGGTACCGCGCGCACAAGCGCGACCTCCCCTGGCGCCAAACACGCGATCCCTACCGCATCTGGCTCTCCGAAATCATGTTGCAGCAGACGCGCGTGACCGCCGTGCTTCCCTATTACGCGCGTTTCCTCGGACGCTTCCCGGGCTTGCAAGCGCTCGCCCGCGCACCAATCGAAGCCGTGTTGAAATTGTGGGCTGGACTGGGTTATTACAGCCGCGCGCGAAACCTGCACGCCGCGGCGAAAAAAATCGCCGCTCAACACAACGGACAATTCCCAGGCGATTACGACTCCGCTCTCGCCCTGCCGGGAATCGGCCGCTACACCGCTGCTGCAATTCTCAGCATCGCCTACGGCGCGCCTCACGCCGTGCTCGACGGCAATGTCGCGCGAGTTCTGGCGCGCCTGGGCGCCGTTCGCGGCGACCTGCGCGCCCCCAAGCGCTGGCAGGCGCTTCAAGACACCGCGCAGCATCTCCTCGCGTCAAAATCCGCAGGCGATTGGAACCAAGCAATGATGGAACTGGGCGCAACCATCTGCAGTCCGCACTCACCGAATTGTGAAATTTGCCCGCTGCGCCGCTGGTGCCGCGCGCGCTCCCTCGGCATCCAGGATCAATTGCCTGCCAAACGGGTGAAACGCGCCACTGTAAGAATGGAAATAGCCGCCGCCGTGCTGCTCGACGAGGCCGGCCGGACGCTGCTGGTGAAAGAACCCGGAGCGCACGATCGCGTGCTCTTCTCGCGCTTGTGGCAATTCCCCGCCGTCGAAGTTGCCACCAACGCTGCCGCCGAACTCATGCGGCACCTCTCAAAATCACATGGCATTCGCGTGCCATCGCTTCACGCTCTTCCCGCCGTCGGCCACAGCGTCACGTTCCGCAAGATCACCCTGCGCCCCTTTCTCGCTCATGTCGATCGCCTGCCCAAAACACCAGGCACCCGCACCCTCGCGCTCAATCACCTCGCCCAAGCCGCAGTCTCAAGCGCCACCCGCAAAATCTCCGACGCCGCCCTTCGCACGTTGGGTTTGCCGTCATCCCGAACGAAGTGAGGGATCACGAGAAACTCGATAATGGCTGAGCGATTGGCGCGGGATCCCTCGCGGGGCTCGGGATGACTGCGTTGAGGGAGATCCGGAATCCCGAAGCATTCAGTTCCTGCAAACTCCCACACAGTCACGCGCCACGGATTTGCTGTCATCCCGAACGAAGTGAGGGATCGCGAGCCAATCGCCCACCATTGGACTATCGCGCTCAAGCGCAGGCCCCAACTCCCCGGCCCCCAATACCCGCGTACTCCTACGTAACCGTGCCGCGCCTAACTCCCAGCGCCAGTCCTGCACAGTGCTAAAATTGATGTTTACCTATGTCGACCCCAGCACGCACTTTCGCGCCGGAACTTTCCGCCGTCCAGCGGTACTTCGAAGTCTCGCTGTACATGCTGGTGGCCATCAGCATTCTCACGGTGGTCTCGACGGGCAAGCTCGACATCGTCTCGATTATTCTTCCGCCCGCGGCGCTGGCCTTCAAATTCATCCGCTACGCCCGCGGCAAAGGGCCAGAAATATCCTCCCGCGCGGCTACTTGGCTGGTGCTGCTTTATTTCCTGTTCTTTCCGATTGATCTTTGGATCGTCTCGCGCAATATCGCGGCCGGTGCGCCGAACCCGGCTCTCTACGCGGGATTGCTCGCTTCCATTCACCTGATGCTGTTCGCGCTCCTTGTGCGCCTGTATTCCGCGCGCACCAATCGCGACTTCGTTTTTCTCGCCATGCTGGCCTTCACGGCGATGCTGGCATCCGCCATCCTCACCGTGGACTCCACCTTCCTCGTCGCTCTCGCCTTCTTCCTGGTGGTGGCCGTTTCCACATTTGTCGGCCTCGAAATTCGCCGCAGCGCGGAAGGCGCCACTTCCCCGCCCATCGAATCCGGCTCCCCGGCGGCCGAACGGCTGAACCGCGCGCTGGGTCTGACGTCCGCATTTGTAGCGGGCGGCGCGCTGGTGATCGGCGGCGCCATTTTCTTTTTGATCCCGCGATTCACCGCGGGCTACATGAGCGCGCTCAACCTGCAGCCCTCCTCGCTCATGTCCGGCTTCACGGAAAATGTCGAGCTGGGTGAAATCGGCCAGATCAAGAAAAGCTCCGCCGTCGTGATGCGCATCCGGGTCTCCGGCGATCCCGCCTCCGCGGAAGCCATACACTGGCGCGGCATCGCGCTCACCGATTTCGACGGCAAGCGATGGTCCACGCCCCTCCCCGACACCATGATTGCCGAGCGCACTCCGCAAGGCGCCTACCACTTCGCATCCGATCCGCTCAAACCGGGCAATTTCCGCACGCTCCAATACACCGTTCTTCTCGAGCCGCTTGCCACCGATGCCATTTTTCTTGCCGCTCGCGCCACGGAAGTGCGCGGCCGCTTCGGCCCCGGAATGGAGCGACTCGGCCCCGCGGCGCAGCGATATTTCCTGCTCGTCGACAAGACCGGTTCGGTGCTGAATCCCGAACGAGTCGGCGCCAAGCTGCGTTACGAAGCCACTTCGGTGATTCCGGCAATCCCACCCGCGCAATTGCGTGCGGCTGGCGAGGTGTATCCGCCCTCGATCCGCAAATCCTATTTGCAATTGCCGCCGCTCGACCCGCGCATCGCCGCGCTGGCCGTACAGGTCACCGCCCACGCGCCCACGCCCTATGACAAGGCCATGAATCTCGAGCGCTACTTCCATACCAATTTCGGCTACACGCTCGATCTTTCCGGCCCGCCGGGAAAAGATCCTCTCTCGAATTTCCTCTTCGTGCGCCGCGCCGGCCACTGCGAATATTTCGCCACCGCCATGACCGTGATGCTGCGAACGCTGGGCATCCCGTCACGCCTGGTGAACGGCTTCCTCACCGGCGAGTACAACGATGTGGGCAGCGACTACATTGTCCGCGCCAGCGACGCGCACAGTTGGGTGGAAGCTTATTTCCCCGGCTACGGCTGGATCACATTCGATCCCACTCCCCCCGCCACCGAGAAATCGAAGAACTGGTTTTCGAGCTTTTCGCACTACTGGGATTGGTTCCAGGTCACCTGGAGCGAATGGGTGATCAATTACGATTTCCGCCACCAGGTAACGATGTGGGAGAACGTACAGCGCACTTCGAATGACTGGGGCAAGCGCGCCCACCATTATTACGAAGTCAAACGCCATGCCCTGATGGCGTTCATGAAGCACTCGCAACAGCGCGTCGCCAATTCGCCCTATTCGTTGCCCGGCGCTCTCGTTTTCTTGATCGCCATGCTGATCTACGTCCGTGGCCGCGAGATGGGCGGTTACCTCTCCGCCCGCTGGACTCTGCGATTCCATCGCGATGGTCCGCTGCCGCCCGAGCTCGCTGCCATTGAGTACAAGCAAATGTTGAAAATGCTTGAACGCCGCGGCTGGCACAAAGCGCCGTCGCAGACTCCGTTCGAATTCGCCACCGCACTTCCGTCGGCGGAGATTGCCGCTCCTGTTGCCCGGCTCACGTCGATCTATCAGTCCGCCCGCTTCGGCAATTATCCGCCCGACGCCCGCGAGATGATCTCACTGCTCCGATCGATCAAAAACCTGATCCGCTCGGCCAAGCCGCGCTAGCCTCGATGAATCGCCGTTCAAGAATCTGGTTGGTTTGCGAAGTCCTGCTCGCGTCCGTCGTAGCGGTCCTCTTTCTCCCTCGCATCCCCCAGGCAGCGAACTATCATGTTTTTGCAGACGCACGAACTTTGTTCGGCATCCGGAATTGCCTCGATGTAATTTCAAATATTCCGTTTCTGCTGGTGGGGATTCTGGGGCTGCGCTTTCTGCTGGGAACTGGCGCCTCCGGCGAACATCGATTCCTCGATTCGCGCGAGCATTGGCCCTATCTGTTGTTCTTTTTGGGAGTGACGCTGGTCTTTTTCGGCTCTTCCTATTATCACGCGGAGCCCGGCAACGAACGGCTGGTGTGGGACCGCTTGCCCATCACGCTGGCGTTCATGGCTCTTCTTTCGGCCGTGATCGCCGAACGCATAAGCGTGACTGCCGGACTTCGATCTCTCCCGCCGCTGCTGATCGTCGGCACCGGCAGCGTGCTCTATTGGCGCGTGACGGAATTGCGCGGTTGGGGCGACCTGCGCTTTTATGGAATCGTTCAATTTGGTTCGCTTCTAGCCATCCTTCTGCTGCTCGCCCTCTTTCCGCCTCGATACACGCGCTCCATGGATTTTGCCGGCGCTCTTGGATTCTATGCCCTCGCGAAAATCCTTGAATCGCTCGACCGGCAAATCTTCTCGCTAGGCCACGTGGTCAGTGGCCACGCACTGAAGCACCTTGCCGCCGCCCTCTCCGCTTACTGGATTCTCCGCATGTTGAAACGCAGAAATCCATCCACCAATGTTGTATAGCTGACGCAGGCTTGTGGCGCCGGCATCCCGCTCCGGCTGTTTCAGTTCGCACGTCCCGGCAATCTCATCCGTAATTTTCTGTTCGCCTAGGCGTGGGCGCCGCTTTCTTCCGCGCGGCGGAAACGCGCGGTAAAGTGGCGCAGAAATGGCGCCTGAAATGTCAATTCGAGGCCGCGGATTTTTTCGCGCCGGCGCCACACTTCCAGAATCACTTCCACAACGTAGTCAATGTGCGACTGGGTGTAAACGCGGCGGGGAATCGCCAGCCTCAGCAAATCCATCGGGCCGGGATGCTCAACGCCTTGCTCGTCGCGCTTCCCGAACATCAACGTGCCGATTTCGACGGAGCGGATTCCCCCCTCGATGTAAAGCTCCGCGGCCAGGGCCACGCCCGGAAATTGCGTCGGCGGAATGTGCGGCAGAAATGCGCGGGCATCGATGTAGATGGCGTGCCCGCCCGGTGGCTGCACGATGGGCACTCCTTCTGCCGCGATGTGATCGCCCAGGTAGGCAGTCGAAGCAATGCGGTACTGCAGATAATCCTCTTCGAGCGCCTCGTTCAACCCAACCGCGATGGCCTCCAGATCGCGGCCGGCCAGCCCGCCATAAGTCGGAAAGCCTTCCGTCAGGATCAGCAAGTCCTTCTCGGCCTGGGCAATGGTGTCGTCGTTGGCGCAAAGAAAGCCGCCGATATTAGCGAGGCCGTCTTTTTTCGCGGACATCGTGCAGCCATCCGCATAACGGAACATTTCCTGCGCGATTTCACGAGGAGTTTTTTTCGCGTAGCCCTCTTCGCGCAGCTTGATGAAGTAGGAGTTTTCGGCGAAGCGGCAGGCGTCAATGTAGAGGGGGATTTTGTAGCGCGCGCAGATTTCCTTCACGGCCTTGATGTTGGCCATCGAGACGGGCTGGCCGCCGCCCGAATTGTTCGTGACGGTGATCATCACCAGGGGTATGCGCTTGGCTCCGGCGCGCTCGATCAGTTCCGCCAGCCGGTTCGTATCCAGATTGCCTTTGAATGGATGCCGGCGCGAATGTTCGAGCCCCTCCGAAATCGGCAGGTCCACCGCTTCGGCGCCCACGAATTCGCAGTTCGCCCGAGTGGTATCGAAATGCGTGTTGTTGGGCACGATATCGCCCGGCGATATCGTG
>JBGQGW010000146.1:0-10175 GCA_041497605.1 Terriglobia bacterium
CTTCCTACCGCTTGGATCGTGCTGGTGACCATGACGGCAAGCTACCAGAAAATATTCAGCTTGAATCCGCGGATCGGACACCTGGCGCAAGCGCGGCTGCTCTCCGCCCAGCTTGCCTCGGGTGCGATTCCCGCGGCGAAGATTGCCGAGACGCACCGGCTGATTATGAATAACCGCCTGGATACAGCCGTGACGGCAGTGCTGGCGGGCATGGTGTTGATTCTGGTCGTCGAAGCATTGGTGGAATGGGCGCGCATATTGCACGGCGGCAAGGAAGCGGTCTTGCATGAAGCGCCCTATGTGCCCACCCGCTGGATGGAAGGAGATTGAGCGGTGAGAGCGAAAATGAATCGCACGTTTCTACAATTCCGGCGAATTTTCGAATACACGGCTTGGTGGTTTCGCCAGGTGCTCGGCGACGCCGCCTATGAGAACTATCTCCACAGCGCTTCGCGGCATCTAAATAAGTCGGGAAGCGGAGAGCCGTTCTCCGCGGAGGAGTTCTATCTTGACGCGCTGCGGCGGCGATATTCAGGAGTCAGCCGCTGCTGCTGAAAGCGGCTGCGTGAACCAGAAGTTGCCGCCGGATGGACATCCGGAAAATTTAGACATAGACGCTGCTGGCGCGTAGAAACTATAATTTTCGAGTGGGGTCATCGACCCTGGGTAGGATCTTTCTTTCGGCTATAACTGTGCACTCGATGAGAAGGAGTACAGGCTAATGAAAGCTGCTCGTGAAAAGAGTGCGGCGGCGGTTGCGCCGGGCGTCAGGCCTACGGTTGCGCTGCAAATGTATATCGAGACAATCTGTTACAAGACCCGGGAGCGCCTGGAATTAATTAATATCACCCGGGATTTGAATGAAGTGGTCCGCAAACATGGATTGAAAGCAGGCTTTGTGATGGTCCAGTCGCTGCATACCACCACTGCCGTCTTCATCAATGAATTTCAACAAGCATTATTGGACGACATCAAGTCCTTCCTCGAGAAGCTGGTGGGCCGAATCGAATACTGGCGGCACAACGATCCGAAACTTTCCGAGTGCAGTCGCAAAAATGCCGATTCGCATCTGCGCGCCATGGTGCTGGGGCATACCATCTCGGTGCCGGTGCGCGACGGCGAGCTGGCCCTGGGTACCTGGCAATCCGTGATCCTGGCGGAACTCGACGGGCCACGCGATCGCGCCATTCACGTGCAGGTTCTCGGCGTTCCAGATCCCGAAGAGCCCGAGAAGTAAACGGCTCTTGCCACTGGCGCTCGCGAGTAATTCCTGCTCGCGCATTTGACTCTCTCCTGGAATCTGCTGATGGACCCGCTGCTGGGCTTGGCCCTTGCCCTATTTCTTCAACGAGTGACGATTTCCGGCGTTTCAGACATTACCTCGTTGACCCACTCCAATGTCTTCAGGAATAGTCCGGGGAGTTTATCTTCTTGAAGACCGATCGCGGCGGCTGAAATCGAAAGTTGTTGCCATGCGCCCACTTCGTAGTTGAGCGCCGTTTCAAAAATGGGGCGGAAATGGCTGGGCCGTCCTAACAATGCATTCTTGATACTTTCCTCCACCGGGATGCCGGCAAGCACGTCGGCCATGGGCATATCGAGCATGGCATCCAATGCCGATAACAATCCAAGTAGGAACAGATCGTCGGTTTCGGATCGCATTCCCACAGCTTCTCCGATCAGCTCGCAGAATCGACCTCGCACCAGGGGGAGTCTGACCAGTTCTCGCGGTTTATCTTCGCCCATGGTTGCCACGCAAACGACCGAAACCCATTTCCGCATTGCAATCTCACCGATCAGCATCAGGGCGTGAGGAATGGACTGAACTTCGACGGCCAGATAAAATGTTGCCGAGTTCAAGTAACGCAGAAGCCTGTAACTCACGGAAGGTTCTTGACTGATTAAGCTGCTGATTTCATCCAGGTCGATCGGTGCGCGGTTGGCCACTTGGAGCAGCCGAAGATAGATGGCCTTATTTTCGGGCACGCTCCGGCGTCGAACCATCTCCGGCCGGCAAAAAAAGTAGCCCTGAAAGAGTTCGTAACCCATGTCCAGTCCACGTCGAAATTGCTCATGCGTTTCTACTTTTTCGGCGAGGAGGGAAATTCCGAGCCGGCGGAACTTCTGCCCCAGGCGATCCTGTTCTGCCAGGCTGGTGGCCAGAAAATCCACCTTGATGAAATCCGCAAATTCCAGTAGCGGCTCCATCTCCGGACGGTCTTGGAAGTCATCCAGCGCGAAGCGGTAACCCTGCAGCTTCATTCTCCGGCAGGCGGCAATTACCTCCGCGTCCGGCGCTACGGTTTCCAGAATTTCACCCACCACGGTATCCCGCGGCAGGAGATTCAGATAATCCTCTCGCAGGAATTCTCGCGTGCAGTTCAGGAAGGCCGGAACGCCCCCTGTCATTGTCTTGAGGCCGATCAGGAATAATTCGTCAATCGCTTTCAAGTCCGGGGTATTGAGCGCGCCGGTCTTGCAGTAGTTTTCGGGTCCGGAGCGGGAAAGCATTTCGTAGGCAAAAACCCGTCTTTCAGTTGTCAGGATTGGCTGGCGTGCAAGAAAGCGGTCCATTGTCCCCTGAGTTCCCGGCCGGATGTGGCCGGATAGAAATCTGCCGAAAGGGAAGGGGCACAGACCCTGAAAACAGTATGAACGAGACGGTCTCATTCCGAAAGAAAAAGACCTGGAGTTTGTTCCAGAGGAACTACTGTGCCGCGGGATGATCAGGCTGGCCGCGAGCCGCTTGGCCGGATCATAGCATTGCTTTTAGCTGAATCGGAACCAGTCCGCGGCGCTCCTGTGACTGCCGGTTCGTTGACTTGACATCAGCCGCAAGCCTAAGATGACGTCGCGTTTAGTGCGAAGCCGAAAAATTCGGTGAGCGGGGGATTTCCATGAATTTAAGGCATGTTCGGTTGGCGGCGGCCCTGATCGTGTTGACGGGGTTCACTCTTTTCGCGGTGTCCTTGCTCCTGCGCGGTCAGAGAGCGGCGGCCTCGACGATGACGGCCGCGGAGGCGGTGCTGAGCTCACCCGGCTCTTCATCCATCACACCACAGCCAAGTCCCTCTGATCCGCGTCTTGCCGGGGCCACTCGTTTCGAGCGAGGCGGCTGGATTTACGTACACCTCGAAGGCTCACCGGAAAAAATCGGTTTCCAGCACGGTTATCTGTTGGCGCCGGAAATTGGCGACGCCTTCAATGCGATCAAGCTGCTCGATACACACAACACGCAACGCGACTGGGGATTCTTCCGCAAAACGGCGCGCGAGATGCTGTGGCCGAAAATCGATGCGGAATATCAGGCGGAACTGAAGGGAATAGTGGCGGGCCTGAACGCGCACGGCGTCAACATGGATCTCGACGACCTGGTTGCGCTCAACGCCTTCGAAGAAGTGCCGGATTACTATGTGCCATGGCTCAACGAGCGCGAAAAAGTTGCGGGAGCGCCGCGCCTGGTCAGCCCTGGGAATTGCAGCGCTTTCGTTGCCACCGGCAGCTACACCAAGGATCACCAGATCGTGATGGCGCACAACAACTGGACGAGTTATCTCTCCGGTGAGCGCTGGCGCATCGTTTTTGACATCGCGCCGGAGCACGGCTACCGCATGCTCATGGATGGATTTCCCGGTGTGATCACCAGCGATGACGATTTTGGGGTGAATGCCGATGGCCTGATGGTCACCGAAACAACCATCACTCAATTCAAGGGCTGGGACCCCAACGGGATTCCCGAATTTGTCCGCTCGCGCAAGGCGCTGCAATATGCCGGCTCGATCGACGACTACGTGAAGATCATGCTCGACGGAAATAACGGCGGTTATGCCAACGATTGGCTTCTCGGCGACCGCAAGACCGGCGAAATCGGCCAGTTTGAGCTTGGCCTGAAACATCACCGGCTGTGGCGCACCAGGGATGGCTACTTTGTGGGCTCGAATTTTGCCAGCGATCCGAAAGTGATCGCGGAAGATACCACGTTCAATCCTAAGGACGGCTCCACATCACCCAATGCCCGCCATTCGCGCTGGGAAGAACTGATGTCTCAATCCAAGGGGAAAATCGACGTCGCGCTCGCGCAAAAATTCATGGGGGATCATTACGACGCGTATGCGAAAAAGGAAATTGCCGACGAGCGCACCCTCTGCGGCCATACTGACGCGTCCGTGCGTGGGGTAAATGTCTGGGAGTGGAGTCCGTATTATCCCGGCGGCGCCGTTCAGGGGAAAGTGATCGATAGCCACATGGCCGGAGCGATGAGTTTTATGGCGCGAATGGGGCATCCGTGCGGCGGTGATTTCCGTGCAAAAGAATTCCTTGCCGCGCACCCGGAATATTCGTGGCAGGCGCCGGTGTTGCGCGACATGCTCGCCGGGCCGTGGACGCCTTTCCACGCCGGCGAGCATGCCGCTCACTAGCCAGGGCTAGCGCTGGGAGAGCAATTTACTTCCCTTTTTCCACCACCAACTGGTTGTCCACCGAAAAAACTCCTGGAACGCCATTGGCGCGGATGTTGGCTGCGTCCTTATCCATCTGGTTGGCAGCCACGCCCACCAGTGTGACGTGCCCATTCTTTACGATGATGTGGATGGACGGGACCGCTTGCAGCGCATACATCTGAAGAGATGGAAATGAGTAGATGGCCCGATAGACAGCCCGGCGGATGCGGTCGTCATTCGGTGACAGCGGAAGCACCTCGATATTGTTGATCACCTTTTCCACGCCTTCAATATTCTTGACTGTGTTTTCCGCGTCACTCTTCAGAACAGGTTTCGTAACCTGGCCGAGCAGCGTAACCGTTGCTCCATCCACTTTATATTCCAGGTTATCGAACACACTGTAATACGGGAGCATCACCAACCGGTGCCGTACTTCCCGGGTCAAATTGTCAGCGGGTGAATCTTTTGCAGCCACCGCGGCTCCGGCGGCGGACAAAAGGAACAACAGGGCCCCAAAAAGGAAAACAGGAGTGGAAACCAGGTTATGCCGTTTGTTCATTTGTGTTCTCCATGGCCCGAGTTCATCTCCGGGCTTACAGTTTTTAGATGCGCGTGAGGCGCCACCCGGTTTCACTATTACCCACTAGGGCCCAGGTGCCTTGAAATCAGCCTGTTACAGCTCCATGGGTATCCGGGTCTTTCGGCGCAGGGGCTTTCTGATACCACACACGCCCCGCCGATGACAAGCCTGAACTGCCAACCGCCGCTGCCAGGTAACCGCCGGTTAGATCTCTTCGTCGTCTTCGGTGCGCTTCAGTCGAGTGAGCTTCAGCCGGATCCGAATATCACGCAGGCGTGCCTCGGCAAGAATTTTGCGCCGCACTTCGATGGGCAATGCTTCGGGAGGGAACACTCCGCCGCTATCGCGCTGGAAATGTTTGACGAAAAGTGCGGAAAGGTGAGCGGTCGCGTAAGAGATCGGCGTTGCCGTGATTCCGCGCATGCGGAGCTGGAAGAGTGTGGGGAAGCTGGCGTCCCAGCGGACCAGAAGGGGCGCATCGTCGCGCGTTCCACGCACCAGCACGGCTGCCGCCAGGCGCGCATTTTCCAGCACGCCGCGCCGGATCAGACGCGCCACCATTCGCGGCGTGGGCGTCTTCGGAAAAAGCTTCTCTGCCATGCCGCGCGACCGGTTCAACTTGCCCTGGCGATGCCACCGTCGAAGTTGTTCAATGTCGCTGCCGCCGATTTTCACGTCCAAATTGCGCATGGAGATGAAATACGGCAAGGTGCCCACTTCGTCTTGCGCCGCCAGGTAGACGGGCGCCTCGCCGATCGGGGGAGGAAAGCGAAAAATTTCGCGATCGCTGAAGCGCTTGGCAAATCGGAAGCGTCCCTCGCTGTAGACTCGCGGGCGCGAAGTTGCTTCATCGTAGGCCACTTCATGGGACCAGGTCGAAACCGGGTCATCACTCTCCGTGCTTTCATAGAGCCGGATTTGGACGCTTTCTACCCGGTCCAGCAATTCGGCGCTGCGCTTCACCAGCAGATTCGTCAGCCCCGGTGCGACGCCCGTGTCGATCAAGGCCACTCGATTCTTGGCGAGAAAGCGCTTTTGGAACCGGAGTTGTTCGGCCTTGAACGGGTGGCGAGTGAGGCGGGAATTCAGGTCCAGATAGTGGACGCCGAGCCGCAGGGCTGCGCGCAATGCAATTTCATTGAAGAGGGCCGGCGAAGCATTCACCAGCATGTGGCAACCACGGGCGGCGCGCACGATTCCCCACATGTTCCGTGCGTTCACTTCTTCCACCGGGATGTGGCTCTTCTTGCCCAGAAATCGTTTCGCGCGATCCGGGTCTCGATCGCCACACCACACGGAATGGCCTTGGCGGTCGAGCAGATGCGCGAGCAGCGAGCCTGCTCCGCCTACGCCTAAGACGAAAATTCGCATCGGGCCGAAACTGTACCATACCCTTCGCCCGCCCTGGCGGCGCCTCGTGGGTAATGATTCGTAAATAACTACCCGCGCCGAGCTGGAACGAACGCAACCAGCAGACTTCGGAGCTCGCCGGAGGGAAACGAGACCGTGTAACTGGCGAGAATTCCAGGTTTTAGGCCCCGCCCCGTTCGCTCCTTGTTCGCTGATTGCGCCCCGGGTCGTGGCAGCGTAGAATGATGTTGAATTCTCCGATCCTCGGCGCCTGCGGGAGAGAAATCCCATGGCTACGAGGACGATCTCTCCAGGATTCTTGGAGAGATAAGCGCCAACTGTGCATCGAATGAATGGGGTGCGCGGCGCTCAGGGTCCGGGTGGAAACGCCCGTGCCTCCCGTGCTTGGAAAGGAGAATGCCCGGCATCAATGGTCGCTCTCGATTGCCGGGTCATTTTGCCCGATTCCAAGCTTGGATTCGGGCATTTTGGTTTTTAGGGGATAACAAAAGAAATGGCGGCGTTGAACGAATCCGCGATCGCAGCACAAAGTTCACCGGAACCAGCTATGCCCTTGCAGGACAAATTCGGCCGCCGGATCACCGACCTGCGAATTTCCGTTACGGATCGCTGCAATTTCCGCTGCGTTTATTGCCGCTCGGCCGACCCGGAAAACCACATGGCTGCCCCCTCCCTATTGGGTTGGGAGGAATTCGACCGGCTCGCGCGCATCCTGGTGGGGCTCGGCATTCGCAAGATCCGCGTCACCGGCGGAGAGCCGCTGGTGCGCGATGGCGTCGAGGATTTCATCGCGCGGCTGCACGCGCTTGGCGTCCAGGACCTCTCGATTACGACCAACGCCCACCTGCTTGCGGACCGCTGCAATCGCCTGGTGGCCGCCGGCCTGAACCGCATCAACATCAGCCTGGATTCACTGGACCCGGCCAAGTTCGAGAAAATTACTCGCACGAAATCGTTCAGCAAGGTGCTCGCGGGAATCGATGCGGCGCAGGCATCTCCGCTGCGGCCGGTGAAAGTGAATGCCGTGCTGGTGCGCGGGATCAACGACGACGAAGTGGAAGCCTTCGCCGAATTTGCCCACGATCGCGATTTGATCATGCGCTTCATCGAGTACATGCCGCTGGACGCTGACCGCCACTGGAAGCGCGATCTGGTCGTTACCGCCGCGGAAATTCATCGCCGCATTTCGGCGCGCTGGCCGCTGGTTCAGATTTCGCACGAGCGCAGCGAAACGGCCCGGAAATACAGATTTGCCGATGGCCGCGGAGAAATCGGCCTGATCGCTCCCGTCTCCCAACCCTTCTGCGGGTTCTGCTCGCGCATTCGTTTGACTGCTGACGGCAAGCTGCGCACCTGTTTGTTCAGCAAGGACGATCACGATTTGAAGTCCTTGCTGCGCGGCGGAGCCAGCGACCAGGAAATTGCCGACGAGATTCGAGCGGTTGTCCACGAGAAAGAGAAAGGCCACCGAATCAACGAACCGGATTTTGTCCCTCCCTCGCGCACCATGGTTTTCATCGGTGGATAGCGATGATCCAGCGGAGAGACGCCGTCCCATGCCCCCTGCCGCTGAGGAGTGCAATCCTCCAACCGCTTCCCATATAGCCTGACGGGGTGTACTTTTATGGTTTGGAGATTTCCAGGAGAGGAAAACTCGATGAGCGAGCCCGAGCCAAGAATATTCACGCTCACCGAAGCGGAGCGGACTCGCATCGAAATCGAGCCTGTTCTGATGGAAGCGATGGACGCCCGCCGCAAGATCACCGGATTGGAAGACAGCTTGGCGCGGCTCTCGGCGCGCATCTCCCTTCGCGGCGGTCTGCTGGTTTCTTATGACAGGGCGGCCAAGAAGCGCATGGAACACGATGCCCTGGCTGCAACCGTGGACTCTGCGCTGGAGCGAATTGAATCGACCGGCTGCGTGGTGAAGGATCTCGACGCGGGCCTGCTCGATTTTCCCGCCCGGTTGAATAATGAGGATGTTTATTTGTGCTGGCGCGTGGGCGAGGACCGCATTCGGTTCTATCATCGTCAAGATGAGGGCTTCGCGGGCCGCAAGCCGATCGACCCGCGAGATTCGGGCCATCAACCTCCCGTCCAATAACCTGGCTAGTACGGATCATCATGGGTACGGCCGGGTTTGAAACCCGCCTCTGCGAAGAGAATGGGGCAGCGCCGCCGGAAGGAAACCTCGTGACCGACCACAAGGAAAATCGCTTAAAGGATTCACACAGCCCTTATTTGCGCTCGGCCTCTCATCAGCCGATTGATTGGCACGAGTGGGGCGAAAAAGCCTTTGCGCACGCCCGCGAATCCGATAAGCCAATCCTGCTCGACATTGGCGCGGTGTGGTGCCACTGGTGCCATGTAATCGACCGCGAAAGCTACGAGAACCCCGAAATTGCCGCGCTCATCAATCAGTTTTTCGTTCCCGTAAAGGTGGATCGTGACGAGCGCCCCGATGTTGACGCGCGATATCAATCCGCCGTCAGCGCAATTTCCGGGCAAGGTGGCTGGCCTCTCACCGCATTCCTTACACCCGATGGGAAGCCGTTTTTTGGCGGAACCTATTTTCCACCCGAAGATGCCATGGGCCGGCCCGGGTTTAAGCGCATCCTTGCCTCGATTGCCGAGGCTTTCAAGTCACGCCGCGAAGAAGTGGACCGCTCCTCCGCCGCTTTGGAAGAAGCAGTGGCGCAGGCGGAATCGTTTCGCGGCGCGCGCGCGAATTTCGATCCCCTGGTGCCGGGCGCGATGCTGGAATCGATTGTCCGCATGTTTGATAATCGGAATGGCGGCTTCGGTAAGTCCCCAAAATTTCCGCATGCTTCGGCGATTGATTTGCTCCTCGAACTCTATCAATCAACCCGCGAAGCCCCCGTGCTGATGGTGGCCGAAAAGACCCTGGAAATGATGGCCTCGGGCGGCGTTTACGATCAACTGGCCGGCGGCTTCCACCGCTATTCCGTGGACGAGCGCTGGCTGGTCCCGCACTTCGAGAAAATGTCCTACGATAATTCGGAGTTGCTGAAAAATTATCTGCACGGCTACCAGGTAACCGGCAGGCCGCTTTTTCGGGAAGTCGCCGAAGGCATCATCGATTGGGTGATGGAAGTGCTCTCAGACCAGCAGCGGGGCGGCTTTTACGCCAGCCAGGACGCCGATTATTCGCTCGAGGATGACGGCGATTATTTTACCTGGACGCTTGACGAGGTTCGCGCCGCCCTTGCGCCCGAGGAAGCCCGCGTGGTCGAAATGTACTACGACATCGGCGCCCACGGAGAGATGCATCACAACCCGGCAAAAAATGTTCTGTGGATTTCGCAATCCATCGAGGACATCGCGCGCCAGTTAAGCCTCGGCGAAAGCGATGCTCGGCTGATCCTGGCGCGCGCCCAGGGCAAAATGCTCGAAGCCCGCAAGCGCCGCCCCACGCCCACCGTCGATACCACGATCTACGTGAGCTGGAACTCGATGTTCGTTTCCGCATTCCTTGAAGCGGCTCGCGTGCCCGGCCGCGGCGATTGCCGTGGATTCGCGCTCAAGACGCTGGATCGCCTTCTCGCCGAGGCGTGGGATGACGCGAAAGGATTCCTTCATCGCGTCGGCGGGCCGCGGCTCGAAGGCACTCTCGACGATCAAATTTTCGGCGCCGCGGCGCTTCTGGATGCTTACGAGACCACGCTCGATTCCCGCTATTTCGATCGCGCCGATGCCCTGATGAAGCTCACCATCGAGAAGTATGGCGACGCGGAGCACGGCGGCTTCTTCGATCGTGCGTCCGA
>JBGQGW010000147.1:0-10130 GCA_041497605.1 Terriglobia bacterium
TAAGATAATTGCGAAATTCTTCCGTTCATTTCTTTCGGCAAACGACGCAGACAGCTGCAACCTGAAACCTAGGGGGTAGGCTGGAAGAGAAAACCTTAGTCCTGATCTCGAAACAGGTTTGAGGTCAGGACCAACCGCTTGGGGCTGGGGCAAGCGAACCAGCGCTTAGAATCATAGCACGCCGGCCGGGAGCAGCGGTGGGTGACATTTGCTCTGCGAGGGCCAACCCAGGCGGGTGTCCTCAATCCAACGCGCTTCGTTTGCGGGAGAAGAAACCAATCAGAACAGTAGCAACCGCCAAAACTGGGAGAACATGGATATACCCGTGGGCGGTATAAGGAGTTGAGACTGCAATGAGCCACAGGCTCAGCAAAATAATGAAGATGGTCCGATGCATCGGCACTCCTCTTTTTCTTCTAACTCCTTACGCTCCGCGAATTGAATCGAGAGAGCCGGAAGAATGGCGGCTCGACGACATGAATCCCGCCGCATGTCATTTCAAAAGCGATGTTTTACAGTTGCTGGGCTTCTGAGGGTGGGGCGAATCCAGTTATTATTATAGCAAAAATAATTTCCCCGCGGAACACCATTCCCAGATAAACCGAAACCGCACACAAAATTGGCCCCACACCCTATTCTTGATTACCTTAAACAATTTACGAGAGGAGGTCGAAGGACCCGGAGTGTCTATCCGCAGCCTCCTGTAGGAACATCAGAGAATTACTGTAGAGAGATCGTTCAGGGAGTTGGCGTTGATCAGTTGAGGTGGCGCGGCTCTCTCCAGCCGATATTCCTCGAAACGCAATGCCCGGCGCATGCGTTCTTTATACAGGCCAGGTTTGACGGGATGAGCCTCGGATTGGCCTCAAGCTGAATCGGCCGCGTCTCGGATGTCATCTCATGGTAATGATATAGAATACCGCTTGCGATAGAGTGTTTCATCGTGTCAACAGAACGGCCCCACGCACAGATCCGCTAATTCTAATGGGGCTTCGGGAGTAGAAGCATTCGATGTGGATAGTCAGGCTTGCGCTCCGGCGTCCTTATACGTTTGTGGTGGTCTCGATCCTGTTGCTCATACTGGGCCCGGTCGTAATTCTGCGGACGCCGACCGATATTTTCCCCAACATTGATATCCCGGTAATCAGCGTCATCTGGAATTATGCCGGAATTTCCCCGGAAGAAATGTCCAATCGCATTGTTTACAACTACGAGCGAGTCTTGACCACCACGGTCAATGACATGGAGCACATCGAATCCCAGTCGTTGACCGGGATCGCGGTGGTGAAAATCTTCTTTCAGCCCAACGTGAATATCGCCACTGCTTTTGCCCAGGTGACGGCGGTCTCCCAGAGCCTGCTGCGAGGCCTTCCTCCGGGGACGACTCCACCGTTCATCATCCAGTACAACGCTTCGACCGTTCCCATCCTCCAGTTGGCTCTTTCCGGCCACGGGCTTTCCGAGCAGCAATTGGGCGACATTGGAATCAACTTCCTCCGGAGCGGGCTGGTCACGACTCCCGGCGTGGCTATCCCCTATCCTTACGGCGGAAAGCAGCGGCAAATCGAGGTGGATTTGAATCCCCCCGCGCTGCAGGCCAAAGGACTTTCAGCGGTGGACGTCGTGAATGCCCTCGGCAATCAAAACCTCATCATCCCCGCCGGCTCGATGAAAATGGGGCCGTTCGAGTATCAAGTGGATATGAATAGTTCGCCGGAGACGGTCGCGGAATTGAACGATTTGCCGATCAAAACCGTCGGGAACTCGACCATATACATCCGCGATGTAGCGAATGTGCGCGACGGTAATCCTCCGCAGACGAATATCGTTCGCGTGGATGGAAAGCGCGCCTCCCTGATGTCGATTCTCAAAAACGGCAATGTCTCCACTCTCGACATTATCTCCCACATCAAGCAGGTGCTGCCGCAGGTGCTGACGACCCTTCCGCCTGAATTGGAGATCCGCCAGCTTTCCGACCAGTCGATCTTCGTTCGAGCGGCCATCAGCGGGGTGGTTCGCGAAGCCATCATCGCAGCCTGCCTGACCGGATTCATGATTCTGGTCTTCCTGGGTAGCTGGCGCAGCACCGTGATTATCGCGGTATCGATTCCGCTTTCGATTTTGACCTCGATCATCTGCTTGAGCGCGTTGGGCGAGACGATCAATATCATGACTTTAGGAGGCCTGGCACTGGCCGTCGGTATTCTGGTCGACGATGCCACGGTGGAAATCGAAAACGTCAATCGCAACATCGATCAGGGTAAAGAAATCGTGCAAGCGATTCTCGACGGCGCTCAGCAAATTGCCGTCCCCGCTTTCGTTTCCACACTGAGCATCTGCATTGTGTTCGTGCCGATGTTCTTCCTCAGCGGCGTGGCCCGCTATCTCTTCGTTCCGCTCGCGGAAGCGGTGGTATTCGCCATGATGGCCTCCTACTTGCTCTCCCGTACTCTCGTTCCCACCATGGCAAAGTATCTGCTGGTGGCCCAGGTGGGCAGAGAGCTCGAGCACGAAATGGAAGAGGGGTCAAAGTCGCGCAATCCCTTGGTGCGGATGCAGGCCGGATTTGAGGTAGGCTTTGAGCGTTTCCGCGTGCGATATCACGGGCTCCTGGATCGTTGCCTGCGTCACCGGGTCGCATTCGTGATCTGTTTTCTCGGCGCGTGCGTGCTTTCCCTGGCACTGATTCCCTTGTTGGGTCAGGATTTCTTTCCCACGGTCGACAGCGGAGAGTTCAAGTTGCACTTGCGCGCGCCCACTGGCACGCGCATCGAGGAAACAGCGGGCCTCTGTGACCGCGTGGAAGACGAGATTCGACGATCGATTCCTTCGAAAGAGCTGGTCAGCATTATCGACAATATCGGGATGCCCTATAGCGGCATCAACCTCTCCTACAGCACCTCCGCGCCTATCGGACCCGGTGATGCCGATATTCTGGTAGGTCTCTCGAAAGATCATCACTCGACGGCAACCTACATTCACGATTTGCGGCTGAAGCTTGCCCGGGATTTCCCAGGAGTCACCTTTTATTTCATTCCGGCGGATATGGTCAGCCAGATCTTGAACTTTGGCCTTCCCGCGCCGATCGATATCCAGATTGTGGGGAGAAACTTGCAGGGCAATCGTCAATTTGCAGACACATTGATGAATCAACTAAAATACATTTCCGGCACCACCGATCTGCGAATCCAGCAAGCGTTCAATCAGCCGAAATTGCACGTCACTGTCGACCGCACCCGGGCGCTGCAGATCGGATTTACCCAGCGGGACGCGGCGAGTAGCCTGCTCATTTCTCTCAGCGGAAGTTTCCAAACCACGCCCACTTTCTGGCTCGATCCGAAGACCGGCGTCAGTTACAGCATCACCACCCAAACACCGCAATACCGCGAGGACTCGCTGCAGTCTCTTGAAAATCTTCCGGTGACAACGGCTAACTCAAATCAGGGCACTCCCCAAATTCTGGCCAATATCGCTACCATCTCCCGAGGTGCTGAAATGGCGGTGGTCTCCCATTACGATGTTCAGTACGTCATCGATATTTTTGGCAGCGTGCAGGGAAGGGACCTTGGCGCGGTGGCTGGCGATATCGATTCGATCGTGAATCAAAGGCGGAAGGATTTGCCTCGCGGATCACAGCTTTTTGTACGCGGCCAGATTTCAACGATGCGATCTTCCTTCGTCGGGCTGCTGGCGGGCCTGGGATTCGCCATCATCCTGGTTTACCTGTTGATCGTGGTGAATTTTCAATCCTGGCTCGATCCCTTCATCATTCTCATGGCGCTTCCGGCGGCGCTTGCCGGAATTGTTTGGATTCTTTTCATCACCAAAACCACGGTCAGCGTGCCTGCTTTGATGGGAGCCATCATGTGCATGGGCGTAGCCACGGCCAACAGCATTCTGGTGGTCAGCTTCGGAAAAGAAGAAATGCAAGAAGGCAGGAATTCGACGGAAGCCGCGCTCAATTCGGGTTTTACCCGGTTCCGCCCGGTCTTGATGACCGCCCTGGCCATGATCATCGGCATGCTTCCGATGGCCTTGAGTCTGGGCGAAGGCGCCGAGCAGAATGCTCCTCTGGGTCGAGCCGTCATCGGCGGACTCATATTTGCGACGGTCGCGACTCTCTTTTTCGTGCCTACTTTTTTCAGCCTGGTGCATCGCCATACGGAGCCGGCAGCTCCCGTAGACGCGGCACTAAAATGAAATGGATGAGCAAGCACGGTTGTTTTTCAAGCACTGCACAAATGGGAAGAGGTCTTCATGATTGATCCGGATCAAAGAGAATCGTATTCCCCGGGTGGAGAGAAGCATGCTCCCGAAGAAGCGCGCGGCGGGCATGGCATTCTCATCGCAATCATCGCGTTGCTGATCGTGGCCGGTATCATTGCCGCCGGCGTCGTTCCCCGCTGGAAGGCCAGGGCCGCGCTTAACAGTGAGACGACTGAACTGGCGATCCCCTACGTCACGGTGGTCCAGCCGAAGCGCGGGGCTCCTCAGCAGGAAATCGTGCTTCCGGGAAACATTCAGGCGTTCACGGACGCGCCGATCTATGCGCGAACGAATGGATATCTCAGGAAGTGGTACACGGACATCGGCTCGCATGTGAAGGCCGGTCAATTGCTCGCGGAAATCGACACGCCCGAAGTGGATCAACAGTTGCAACAAGCGCGCGCCGATTTGAACACGGCACAGGCCAACGCCCGGCTCTCCGCAATTACGGCCGAGCGGTACGAGGGCCTCAAAAACACGGAATCCGTTTCCAAGCAGGATGTGGATAACGCGATGGGTGATTATGAAGCGAAGACAGCGATGGTGCAGTCGGCGCAACATAACGTGGATCGCCTGCAGCAATTGCAAGGCTTCGCGAAGATTTATGCCCCTTTCGATGGAGTGATCACCGCCCGGAATACCGATGTGGGAGCTTTGATCGATTCCGGCAGCAGCGGCGGCGCGGCGCGGGAACTCTTCCATATCGCCGCCACGCGGCAGTTGCGCGTGTACATCAATGTTCCGCAAGCATTTTCCCAGGCGGCTAAGCCGGGACTGACTCCCGTACTGACTCTTGCTGAATTTCCCGGACGCACATTCCAGGGAAAACTTGTCCGCACCGCCGATGCCATCGATCCGTCCTCTCGGACGCTGCTTGTCGAAGTGGATGTGGATAACCCCCGCGGCGAGCTTCTTCCGGGCTCCTATGCCGAGGTTCACTTGCAGATCCCGACTAAAACATCCACTTTTATTTTGCCGGTGAGTAGCCTGATTTTCCGATCGGAAGGAATGCAGATCGCCACAATCCAGGGCGACCACGCTGTTCTCTCCCACGTTGCAATCGGCAGGGATTTCGGAACCGAAGTTGAAATCATTTCCGGGCTCACGGGAGATGAGCAAATTATCGATAGTCCCCCCGATTCCCTGGTGAGCGGTGAAAAGGTTCGCGTTGCCCCCTCAAAGCAAGGAGCAAATGCAAAGTGATTCGCTTGAATCCGAGGAACGACTCGCCTTCTGAGAAACGAAACCGCCGGGGCTTGGTGGCGCTATCGGCATTTGGGCTCCTCTGGTTCGGAGGTTGCACGGTAGGTCCGAAATATGTCCGGCCTGCGGCAGAAGTTCCTGCGGCCTACAAAGAAATAGGTAATTGGAAACCGGCGCAGCCGGGCGATGCGATTGCGAAAGGGAAGTGGTGGGAGATTTACCAGGACCCGCAGCTCAATAGTCTCGAAGAGCAAATTAGCGTCTCCAATCAAAATTTAAAAGCCGCGCAAGCCCAGTTCGAACAGGCGCGGGCTGCCGTCCGCATCTCCCGCTCATTCTATTTTCCTACCGTATCGGGCGGAGCTACGATCACCGGCAATCGCCAGTCGCAGAATAAGGCGCTCCGCGGAACGTCGTCCGGCATCACTAACTATGCGGACTATCAAATTCCGGTTGACGTCTCGTACGAAGCCGATGTCTGGGGCCGGGTTCGCCGTACGGTGGAATCGAGCCGTGCACAAGCCCAAGCCAGCGCCGCGGATCTCGCCAATGTAGACTTGAGCCTGCACTCGGAGCTGGCGCTCGATTATTTTGAGCTTCGCGGACTAGATGCTCAGAAGCAACTTCTCGATTCGAGCGTCGTTGCGTTTCAAAAAGCGCTCGATCTGACGCAGAATCGCTATCAAGGCGGAATTGCATCCGCAGTCGATGTGGCGCAGGCGCAGACGGAACTGGAGACTACGCGCGCCCAGGCCATCGATGTGGGCGTGCAGAGAGCAGCGCTCGAGCACGCCATTGCAGTTCTGACCGGCCAGCCAGCCGCGAAGTTCAGCCTGGCGCCCTTGCCTCTTTCGAGTCCGCCTCCCGCGATACCGGAAGGATTACCGTCGGAATTGCTGGAGCGCCGTCCGGACATCGCCGCTGCGGAAAGACGCGTGCAAGCCGCGAATGCCCAGATCGGAGTGGCGAAAGCTGCCTACTTCCCGCTGATCACTTTGAACGGATCGGGAGGGTTCGAGAGCGCCGCGATCAGCACATTGATTCAAGGTCCTTCTGGATTTTTTACCATTGGTCCCGCGGCGATTGAGACACTGTTCGATGCCGGGCGCCGCCGCGCGATTTCGGACCAGGCCCGGTCGGCCTACAATCAATCGGTGGCTCTCTACCGCCAGACAATTCTTACGGCCTTCCAGGAAGTGGAAGACAATCTTGCGGCCTTGCGAATTCTGCAAGAGGAAGCACAGACGCAGAGTGCCGCCGTCGCGGCCGCGGAGCACTCGCTCGCCCTTTCCAACAATCGCTATAAGGGCGGAGTCTCCAATTACCTGGAAGTGATCACGGCTCAAAACGCAGCGCTATCGAATGAACGCACGGCGGTTGATCTTCTCACCCGCCGCCTGGCGGCCAGTGTGCTTCTGATCAAAGCCATCGGCGGCGGTTGGAACGTTTCCCAAATTCCTCCGGTGTAATCGTGCTGTTGGAAATCAGGATCGTTCTCTTTCCGCAATAAGAGCAATTCTCCCTACTCATCCACGGGGCAGCAGCAATGAACGGAGGTACTTGGCCGTGTGCCTCTGCGCGAATTCTAGTGTCGCCTTTGGACAGTGGCTCGATTGGCCTTCTTTTGTACCTTTGTACAGTAGTTTCTTTTTCCTCATCGCCGTAGCTTAGAACTCGCTTAATTGCCACTCCACAAATTTCTTCGGAGTTGATTGTCGGATTCTCTCCCACCCGGATTTCGACTCGGGCCTTTCCTCCAACACGGCCCCGGCTTCGATGACGAATCGACCATGACCGATTGCCAAAACACGAACCAACTCGAAATTGGATCGAGAAAGGAATGGTCCGTGCCGGTGATCGTAACTTCCCAGTCTGATATCCCAAGGGGGAACGGTGATGAAATTAGCTGAGAGAATGGTTCCGCACCACATCCGGAACTCCATTGAGAAATTTAATACAAGTTTGAGAAGCAAGTTGATTCTGGGCAATGCAATTCTGCTGGTCCTTTCGCTCGCCTCCGTCGTAGCCACACAAGGTCAGAATACAGCCCACGATCCAGGCCCACGCGGCGGCACGATAAATGCCGGCCGGCCTTTGCCTGGGTTGAGCTTTGCCGAACTGACTTACTTCCAGGATGGGCAGGACCGATTTTCGGAAGTGGATTCGGTCAGCGGAACCGTTAAGGGAGAAGATGGATCCGGGCTGGGTCCGGGATTTAACGCCAATTCGTGCGCAGCTTGCCACGCACAACCGGCGGAGGGTGGATCAAGTCCAAGCGTAAGCGCGTTCCCCAATATCGGGCCGAATCCACAGATAGCGCAGGCAAACCTGGATGGAGCTGCGAATATCGTGCCCTCGTTTGTTGCCGTCGATGGACCCGTGTGCGAAGCGCGATTCAAATTCGCAGTGGACGCGAATGGAAATCTGACGGACTCGCCGGATGGCGGCGTTCACGATCTCTTCACAATTCAAGGGCGCACCGATGCCCCGGGATGCCAGCTCCCGCAACCAAACTTCCAACAAATGCAGGATCTCGGCAACGTAGTCTTTCGCATTCCCACGCCAACCTTCGGCCTGGGCTTGGTCGAGAACATCTCTGAATATGCCATCATGAATAATGCCGCTGCCAACGCCGCAGCCAGGCAGGCACTCGGGATCTCCGGCCATGTAAACCGGAGCGGCAACGACGGCACGATTACACGGTTCGGATGGAAGGGGCAGAACAAGTCACTGCTGATGTTCGCGGGCGAGGCCTACAACGTCGAGCAGGGCGTGTCCAATGAGCTGTTCGGGAACGAGCGAGGAGTGGCACCGCCAGCCACACCTCCTGCGAATTGCATCTTTAACCAGACCCCTGAGGACAGAACAAACTTCGCGGCTACACGAGGGGGCAGATTCAGGCACCGGTCCAATCCGACGACTGAGGTTCTGAGCGACCTCGCGGGATTCGCCAACTTCATGCGTTTCCTCGATCAACCAAGGCCAGCTTGCTCCGGAAAGGCCTGCCCCGCATCCATTCAAAATGGCCGGAACTTGTTCGTCAATGTGGTGCAATGCGCTCTTTGCCATACGCCGACGCTCAAGACGACTGCATCAGGCTACTCACCGGCGATGAGTAACGCTAATGCAAACCTGTTCTCCGACTTGATGGTGCACCATATGGGGTCGGGGCTAGCCGATGGCGTCGGCCAAGGGAATGCCGGGCTGGATGAATTCCGCTCCGCGCCATTGTGGGGGCTGGGTCAGCGCGTCTTCTTCCTTCACGACGGACGCACCAGTGATCTTTTGCAGGCCATCCTGGCCCACGCGAGCGATGGCTCGGAGGCAAATCAGGTCATCAATAACTTCAACAGTCTCACCGAGAGCCAGAAGCAGGATCTTCTTAACTTCCTGCGATCGCTCTAAGCTCGATTCGAAACGACCGGCGTGCAGGGAGCAGATTGGCCCTGCATGCCGGCCCATTCCGAGGCTTGATCAAAACTCGCGAACTTTGCGCCTCCGCCAATTATCTGCCTCAACCTTGCCTCCCAGTCTGAATTCCAACGTACTACTGTGTGATTACAGTTTTGTAACCCTGTCCCGCTGGGGAGAGGGGTAGAATCTATTCTTCAGGCTCGTCGAATCCTCGGCGAGTGAATTTAGGAATGGAGAGCAGAACGATGAGTTCAACGTTATTGGCCACTTCAAGTGAATCGAACGCTTCGAACCAGCCTCTGTCCGAAGAAGAATTGAGAAAAATGCATGCGTACTGGCGCGCAGCAAATTATCTCTCCGTTGGGCAAATCTACCTGTATGCCAACCCTTTGCTTCGCGAGCCGCTGAAAATCGAACACGTCAAGCCGCGATTGTTGGGCCATTGGGGCACTACGCCCGGACTGAACTTCATCTACGTTCACTTCAACAGGCTCATCGTTAAACATGATCTGAACTGCATCTACATTGCCGGGCCCGGCCATGGCGGCCCGGGCCTGGTTGCCAATACTTATCTCGAAGGCACTTATAGCGAGCTTTATACGAACATTCCGCAGAGTGAAGAAGGGTTGCTGCGGCTGTTCAAGCAGTTTTCTTTTCCCGGTGGAATACCGAGCCACGCGGCTCCAGAGACTCCCGGTTCAATCCATGAAGGCGGCGAACTTGGTTATTCAATTGTCCACGCCTATGGCGCCGCGTTCGATACTCCCGACCTCCTGGTTTGCTGCGTCGTTGGAGATGGCGAAGCCGAAACCGGTCCGCTGGCGGCCAGTTGGCACTCGAATAAATTTCTGAATCCGGCACGCGATGGCGCCGTTCTCCCCATCCTGCATCTGAACGGGTACAAGATCGCCAATCCAACATTGCTCGGCCGGATGAGCGACTCCGAATTAACGCAGCTCTTCACCGGTTATGGTTACAAGCCCTATTTCGTCGAGGGCCACGAGCCAGAAGCGATGCATCAGCTCATGGCTCACACGCTCGATGAGATTGTCGCGGAAATTCACTCCATCCAGGATGCCGCGCGCTCTGGCAATTCAGCGGGCCGTCCGGTGTGGCCGATGATCATCCTGCGGACGCCCAAGGGTTGGACCGGTCCGAAAGTGGTCGATGGTCTTCCCGTCGAAGGAACCTGGCGCGCGCACCAGGTCCCGGTGACGAATCTGGAAGCACAGCCGGAGCACCTGAAA
>JBGQGW010000148.1:0-10117 GCA_041497605.1 Terriglobia bacterium
AGGCTACCTCCGGATTTTTCCCTATGCCTATACGGAATGGGTGTTCCGGCATTTTGAAGAGAAGGATCACCAGCGGGTGGTGGTGTATTTTCACCCCTGGGAAGTGGACCCGGAACAGCCGCGGATCAAGGACAAATTGAAATCACGCTTTCGCCACTACACAAACCTTTCGCAAATGCAGAGCAGGGTAAATTCGCTGTTGAAGAATCATTCGTTTCAATCGTTCCGCGATTTGCTTGCGGCGGAGGCTCCGGATTCGGGGGAAACGCCGGAAGAGTGTGCGGAAGTTTCCGCGGCGGGCAGGGTTCGGCATAACTCAGAAGAAGGCAGGGCCTAGGATGCAGACTGCTGTGACGGAAAAGAATCCATCGTCGCCCGGCGCCTCCCCAAAGGTTGCGATTCCTACGGACGGGCGGCCATGTGCCATCACTTATCACGAAATCGAGCCGGAGCATTCCACCGACATTTACCGCATCAGTTGCGGAGAACTCGAACAGCACCTCGCCATGCTGGACTCTCTACGCAAGAAAGCGCCGGACGGATTTGTGGTTCCGCAAGTGACGTTTGACGACGGCCACATTTCCAATTACCGCTACGCGCCTGCGCTGCTCGAAAAGCACGGCCAGAAGGCAATTTTCTTTTTGGTGGGCAGCGATGTAGGAAAGCGGCCGCAGACGATGACCTGGGAGCAGGCCCGCGAGATGGTTTCCATGGGGCATGAGATGCAATCGCACACGTGGTCGCATCGCCGGCTGCCGGGCTGCTCCGATTCCGATCTCGATATCGAATTGCGCCGGTCGCGTGAAACGATCGAAGCAAATCTTGGCCTGAGGGTGGACGCGATCTCTATTCCCTATGGCCGCTGGGACCGCCGCGTTCTGGAAGGATGCGCCCGCGCAGGCTACCGCCGCGTTTATACTTCCGATCCCTGGATCGTTCCGGGCATGCGTTCGGGCGTGATGGTGTTCGGGCGGTTGACGATTCGCAGCACCATGGACGCCGAGGGACTGGAGCGGAAGTTGACGCTGGACGGCACTCCTCTTCGCACCGAGCGGGCGAAGTACCACGCGAAGCAAATGGTGAAACAACTCCTTGGTGATCGGATTTATCACCGGCTCTGGTCCCGGTTCGTGGGCCGCGATGAGCCTAAAGAGATGGCCTGAGGGATCGCACGACCTGCCAGCCGCGAAAGATTTCCATGCGCGTCCTCGAACTCATCAGCAGCGGCGGATTTTATGGCGCGGAAAGCGTCCTGCTGACTTTGTCGCGGGGGCTTAGCGATCTCGGTTGCCAGGTCGTTGTAGGCGTTTTCGAAAACGAGCACATTCCCAATCTCGAAGTGGCCGAGCGCGCCCGCCAGGCGGGTCTTCCGGTTGAAATTTTTCCCTGCCGTGGGCGGTTCGACCGAAACGCGGTGCGCGCATTGCGGGATTTTGCGCGCCTTCGCGGCGTGGACGTGGTTCACACGCACGGATACAAAGCCGACATTTACGGTTACGCCGCATTTCGCCGCTCGGGAATCCCCCTCACCGGCACATGCCACAACTGGACCAATCAGAGCCGCTCGCTTCGCGTCTATGCGCATCTCGACCGTTTCGCACTCTGTCGATTTTCGCGGGTCATCGCTGTTTCCGAGACGGTTGAGCGGAAGCTGCTCGATTCCGGCATGAAACAGCAACGCCTGGTGACGATCGAAAATGGCGTGGACCTGAGCCGCTTTCGCCCGAAGCCTTCTTCCTTTGCGGCGGAAATCGGAAAAGGCAGTCGCAAGCTGATCGGAATGATTGGACGGCTGGTGATACAGAAAGGCCCGGACATTTTGTTGCGCGCGGCGCAGGGCGTGTTCGAGCGCTTTCCGGATGCGGTGATCGTCTTCATTGGCGACGGCCCGATGCAACCGGAACTCGAGCGCCTGGCGAAAGAGCTCGGCATCGCGGACCGCGTGATTTTCACCGGCAGCCGGAGCGATGTGCCGGACATCTATCAGGCGCTCGACCTGGTTGTTCTTCCCTCGCTGAACGAAGGGCTGCCCATGTCGCTGCTCGAAGCGCTGGCGGCAGAACGGCCAACCATCGCGACTCGCGTGGGCGGCGTGCCGCGGATCATTCGCGACAATGAAACGGGGCTCCTGGTAGAGGTGGGCGATGTCAGGGGGCTGCGCGGTGCGATTGAAAGCCTGCTGGCCGATCCGTCTCTGGCTGCGCGGCTTGCGCGCGCGGGACGCGTTCTGGTGGAGCAGCAATTTTCCGCGCAGGCCATGGCGCGGAAATATTTGAATGTCTTCGAAGAGCTTTCGCCCGCGCGAGCAGCCGTTGCAAAGCAGCAGGCGGATGCGCCGGCGTCTGCGGCGGAATTTACTGCCGGAGGGCTCCGGAAGTGACCTCCGCCGAAAAGCCGGTCAAAGTTTCCGTGATCATTCCCGCGCGGAACGAAGAAAAATTTCTTGCGCAATGCCTCAATTCGCTCGCGCAAATGAAATATCCGCGCGAGGCGCTGGAAGTGATCCTGGTGGACAACGGCTCGCAGGATCGCACCATCGAGATCGCGCAGCAGCACGCGGCGGCGCTCCCGCTGCGCATTCTGCAAAAGCCCGGCGTACACATCTCCGAATTGCGGAACCTGGGCGCCGCCGAGGCCACGGGAGAGGTATTCGCATTTCTCGACGCGGATTGCACGGTGAGCGAAGATTGGCTGTTCGGGGTTGCCAACGCTTTGCGCACCGAAACGACGGGAGTGGTCGGAGCGGAAATGCTGATGCCGGTGGACGCTTCGTGGGTTTCGCGCATCTGGTTCTGGAAAGGGCGCGAGAAGCGCGGCGAAGTGGGTTATGTAGGGACCGCGAATTTATCCGTAAGGCGTGATGTGTTTTTGCTCGTCGGCGGTTACGACGGCTCGCTCGAGACGAACGAAGATTGCGAATTTTGTTTTCGCGTACACGCCGCGGGATTCCAGATTCTTGCCATTCCGCAGATCGCCGTGGTGCACCTCCGGGTTCCCGTCAAATTATCGGATTTCTATCGAAAACAGCGGTGGCACGGGACGCATACGTTCCGGGTCTTTCTGCGAAATTTTCCCTCTCTTGCCAATCTTCGCGCCGTCATCTTTGCCATCTGGACGCTGGCTGCAATTTTAGGATTGTGCGCCGGAGTGGTCCTGGCGCTGGCCGGCTGGGGTTGGGGCCGCGCGCTTCTCTTTGGTTCCGCGGCGGCCATCCTGCTGCCTCCTGCATTGCTTTCTGCCCAGGGAATCAGGAACGGCAAGCCGCTGAAACACCTTCCCGCCATGCTGCTGCTTTACTTGACGTATGGAATCGCCAGGGCGTTGTGCTTGCTGGATCTGAAGAACTGGATTGGCCAGGGCGAACGGACCGCCAGTGTCACGAAAGCTGCAGGCTCAACCTCCGCTTGAGGCTTCGGGTCTCACTCCTCCGATTGCGAAAGACATCCCCGGGATTGTTATTCGGTGACTTCCCACTCGCCACAGATCAAGCACCGCGCAAGTTAACGGGAAATAGATCGGTAGGTTTCCAAAACCGCCTCGGCCAGTTTTCCGGATTGAGCAAGGGTTTCTAGCCGCCTATAGAGGTCCGTTTGGTGTTTCTTATCTTTCTTCCCGATCCCCACGACTGAGACAGCGCGAATATCTTCGATTAATTTGTAGACGACTCTATAGCCGCCAAAATGGAAAATACGGAATCCCTCAAGCATTCCAGCAAGGGGCTCCGAGCATCCCGTAGGGTTGACGTGTATCTTCTTCCGAAATTCTTTCTTCAAAGAGTTTTTTACGTTCTTGGGAAGTTTCTTGATATTCTTCAGCGCTTCGTCCGTGAACTTTGAGCAGTACAACTAATCCTCCCCAAACGCCTCCTCAAATGAATGCAGCTTGCCGAGACGAGCGTTCTCCTCGAGATTTTCGGCGGCGCCCAGAATCTGCTGGAAGAGTTTTTGGTCCGATGCGATCTCCAGGGTTTCCACAAGAGAGCGCAATCGTTGAACCAACTCCTCAAAGTACTTTTTGTCCAGTAGCAGCTTTTCGTCCTCTTCATGAGTCGCGGAAATGACTACGACTTGAGTACCGCGAGCCATCCGAAGCGTTGCACTCTGGTTCTGTCGTAACTCGGAGCGATTGACCCTATGTCTTTCCGGCCGCGTCAATGCCAGCACTTTCATAACAGCCTCCACCTGTACACGATACAAGTACATGTTGTACGTGAACAGTGTACACTACCGAAAACAGGTACGTCAATGATTCAGACGATTCACGTTGCGATGGCTAGATCAAACACAGCTATCACAGATAAATACCGTAATTTCAATACCCAATCGTCAGTCTCCTAATGCGCCGGACTTCCAAGCCGGTGACATGTGTGCAAGCACGTTCGAAACGTCCAAATCCTTCTGGCCCCGCCCAAATCCCATCAACTTCACATGCAATAGAAAGTAGTAGCCGGAGATTCCAAGTTTAAGAAGGCACTGCTTTGGTCCTTACCTGCTCTTCGGTACAGTTATCTCATTCGGGACACAGGGCCATTCGGCCGGGTGTGCCGCCTAAAACCCACGGCATATGATGGAAACGGTGAAAGATACAGCAGAGTGCGCGGAGCACTTGATCGAGACCGCCAAGAGCGCGGAACGGCCCTTCCCAATGTCCGTAACTTCTTCCTCAATCGTAAGCAGTCTGAAAAGGCCTGGTTTTGCGCCAGACTTTCAATTTTTGATGCTTGTCAGGACACATCTTGATTTTGCATGTTGTGCGGCGGACGCCCTCTCCGCTAGCATAAAAGAACCCTTTCCCGCCGACGCACCCTTCTTCCGGCGCGGTATCCCAGTTCTAAAGATCGATTTTCAGGAACAGAAACCGCACGTGTACGGACTGGACTCGGTCCAATGGATTCATTCGAACCTTCGAAGTCCATTCGGCACGAAATCGAACGTGCGGCAAAGGCACACTGGCAGCGGCATGGCGGCAACCACGGATTGCCAATTAGCGGCTCACCGGCGATCCAGCAGCGAAGCCAGCGCCAAGATGCTTTTTTCCTGAGATTCCGTTTCGAAGTGCAAGAAGGCCCAGGCCCCAGGCAAGCCATGCATCGGAGACTATTAGGTGTCGAGTGGAGCAATGAAGCTGACGGTGTTGCTTGCCCTGGTGGCATTCATGGCGCTGCCGCGCGCCTGGGCGCAATCCGCTCCACCGAGGATTTTTTATTCTGATCTGATCAGCGGCCCCAATACGGGCGGCGAAGCCAACCAAGGCGCAATCGTGACGATTTGGGGAAAGAATTTCGGGAGCGCGCAAGGCACCTCAACGCTGACTGTGGGTAACGGTCTCGCCTCTCGCTATCTCCTCTGGACGGATCAACGAATCAGCTTCCAACTCGGCGCCGACGCGCGCTCCGGCGAGATCGTTCTGCACCGCGACGGGTTTGCCGCCAGCAATGGAATTCCCTTCGAAGTTCGGCCCGGCCGGATCTTTTTTGTGGCTCCGAATGGCGGATCGAGCGGCGGAAGTTTTGAACATCCCTGGAAAAGCATGGTGCACGCGAAGAATTCAATGAAGCCCGGGGATATAACTTACGTGATGGATGGCGTGACGCAAACCGGGGAAGAAAATTACTCGGCCGCCCTTTCCATTGAATCGGGCGGGACGAAGGAAAAGCCGATGGCGCTGGTGGCTTATCCTGGAGCACACGTGGTGGTGGCGACGACGGATGCTCCGGATGTGGGGATCCGCGTGCCGAACCTGAGCATTCATCCCGATTACTGGGTGATCTCCGGCCTGACTGTGCGCGGCCGATACGCGGCCATGGGTCTGGGGGGCGCGCCGGGCTACGGCACTGCCGGCTGGCGCGTGATTGGCAATGACTTTTCCTGTCCCCACGGCGACGGCAGCGACGCTTGCTTTGAGGCTTCCCGTTCGCAGGATTTGAAATTTTACGGGAACAATGTGCACGACGTCAGCGTGGACGTGCAGCCCAGCCCGTCGAAGCAATATCACGCCGTCTATTTCAGCACCGACGCGAATCATATCGACGCCGGCTGGAACGTGATCACCAACAATAAGGCCTGCCGAGCGATTCAATTCCATTCGAGCCCTACTTCGATGGAACATCGCGATGGGTTCAATCAGTTCGACCTGGTTGTGCATGACAATCTGATTCACGACACGCGCTGTGACGGGATCAATTTTGCGACGGTGGATCCTTCGAAGGGCGCGGTGATCGCGTACAACAACATCATCTATGACGCGGGGACGGGCCCTGATCCCGCGGACGATGAATCGAATTACGCGGGCATTTATGTTCCTGGAACGGTCAACAGCGGCGTTGCGGGAAAGGGCGCGGTACAGATCTGGAACAACACATTTTACAACTGCGGCTCGCGCCGCAACAACGATTCCGGCGCCATCGCGGGCGGGAATTCCCAATCTTCGCCCGAGATGACTCTCGAGCTCGTGAACAACATCATCGTGGCGCTCCCGGGCGAGCATTACTTCAGCCCCGACAGCGGAACTTCTCTGATTCATGGCTCTCATAATTTGTTTTTCGGCGCGGAAGCAGGACCGAAGTTTCTCTCCGGAAACATCGACACCGATCCGCATTTTGTGAATGCCGGCGGGCACGACTTCCATCTCGCCCCCGGAAGTCCCGCCATTTCCGGCGGAATGAATCCGGGCATACAAACGGACTTCGACGGCCTGGCGCGGCCTCAAAGCTCAAACATCGATCTCGGCGCATTCCAGTTTGCCACCGGAGCGAAGACAGCACGGCCCTCGGGTGAAGAGAAGCGTCGTGCCGTTCCCGGCGGGGCGCGTGAATATCATGGAAATTCAGAGGCGCGATGAACAGACTCGCAAGAAGAACAAAACATTTTAGGCGGAGCGGCGGCGTCCCGTGTTTCAAAAGGGAAGCTACTCCCCGTGCCGGGCAGAGCCTGGAAATATTTGACCCCAAGGAGAAAGTGACTCTCATGAAACGCGTTTATGTAATTCTCGGTTGCACGATCTTGCTGCTTGCCCTTACGGCAAGCCGCGTGGCGGCTCAGGGTGGAACTCCGCTCCCTGCCCCCATTTCGGGGACCTCGCCCCACGTCCTCTTTACAGACATGGACAGCGGGCCGAATTCGGGTGGCGAAAACAATAATGGCACCTGGCTGACCATCTATGGCAACAACTTCGGCGCGAGCCAGGGAAGTTCGAGCGTGACGATCGGCGGCGGCGCCGTGGCTGCCGTGAAGTTCTGGACCGGCACAAAAATCGCCGTGCAGCTCGGCGCGGCGGCGAAGACCGGCGCGGTGGTTGTGACGGTCAACGGCGTCGCTTCGAACAGCTCGGTCACCTTCACGGTGCGAGCAGGAAACATCCGCTGCGTTTCGACCAGCGGCAGCGACAGCAGCAACGGCTTGTGGCCCAACTGCCAGAAGACGGTGCCGGCGGCTGTGCACAGCAGCGCCCTGGTTGCCGGTGACATTATCTACATCCGTGCGGGAGTGACCGCCACGGGGTCCGACCCGATCGAGGGGAATGGATGCAACATTTGCATCTCCGACACCGGCGGAACCGCCGGAAACCCGATCGCTTTGTCCGCTTATCCCGGAGAAACGGTCACCCTGGGAAGCGTCAACAACAACACCGATACCATCCGCGTGCCCAACGTCGCCAATGTGGCCAACTATTGGACGATTGCCAATCTCTTCCTGCAAGGCAACGCTGCTATCGGAGTAGGCGGACAAGTACAGGCCACCACGGGCTGGCGCGTGATCGGCAACGACATGACCTGCCCGAACGGAACGGAGGGAGTGTCCGAGGACGCCTGTTTCGAGGCCGACTTCTCGACGTTCATGAAGTTCTACGGCAACAAGGTTCATGACGTGAGCACCAGCGTCAGCCAGTCGAACAATTCAAAGCTTTACCATGCCGTCTATTGGTCCACGGACGCGAATCACATTGACGTTGGCTGGAATGAAGTGGGCCCCAGCAAGGCCTGCCGCGGCATTCAGTTTCATTCCTCGCCCACCGGTAGCGGAGCGGGCAACGGCCACCAACAATTCGATTTGTCCGTCCACGACAACTACATTCACGACATCCGCTGCGACGGACTCAATTTCGCGACGGTTGATCCTTCGAAGGGCAAGGTCGAAGCCTACAACAACATCATCGTGAATGCGGGTGCGGGACCGGATCCGAATGACGGCTCGGCGGACTACGCGGGAGTCTATTTCGCGCAGATTTTAAACGCAGGCTCAGCGTGTTCGGGCAGTTGCAACGCGCTTGTGTATAACAATACGTTCTACAACAACGGCGCGGGCGGGGCCGGAGGCAGCGGGCAAGCAGCCGTAGCGATGAATTCGGGACCCGTCAAGCCAGTGATTACGAATAACATCATTTATGCCAATTCGGGCGAGGCATATTTTGACGTCAGCACGGTGACGTGCTCTAGCAACCTGTTCTTCGGCGCGGGAGCAGCGCCTTCCGGCTGTACCAGTTCTCTGACCGTCGATCCGAAGTTCACCGCCAATTTCACCAACTTCCATCCGCAATCGGGAAGCCCTGCGATCGATGCTGGATCGGGATCGGCGTGCGCGGCTACGGATAAGGATGGCATTTTGCGGCCTCAGGGCTCGGCTTGCGATATAGGAGCTTACGAGTTCTTTACCGGTGCAGTGACGCCACCGAAACCGAATCCGCCCACCAGTCCGAAACTAACGGTCAAGTAAGAATCGACCAGTCGGCATCAGGAGATCAGGCTCGGAAGAATTTTCTTCCGGGCCTGAGGAGGGGAAAAGTTGGCCAGTAGGGCCGGGCCGGACTTTTCCTTGTAAGTATCCAATTGTAGTTTTTATGGAGATGCCGCGCGTTACCGGGGAATGTGCAATGCGCGGGCGGGGTCAGAGTAAGCCTGTAAGCAGACCAAACCATACAGAAGAATAATCCACTGAAAGGCGAGGAAAGGTCTGCCTAGCCGGCGTCTGGCATTGCTGCCAGGCTTGTTCGAACGCTTGGCGCCGGCCGCGCATTAAATACGCGCTGCGCAAGGTGTTTGCCCACCCTGATCATCGGCTCTTCGATGGTGTGGAATACCAGAACGGGCAACGCAACCACGGTAGCCAGGAAGATTACCCATTGCGCGGCCATCGGCAGGAAAGCAAACTTCACGAAGGCCGCCCACAGGCAGAGGTAATGTCCCAGATAAATTCCGTAGGAATATTTCGCGATCATCTGGCAGGACTTCTGCACCCACCCCTTCGGCATATCCATGAAGCGTGGAACCAGCAAGCCGGTCAGCAGGCAAATGATCCATCCACGTTCGTAGTCCACGAATAAGATTGCAGCAGCAACGATCGCTGCCAGGGCCAGCGGCCAATAACGGAACGGCCAGCGCGGCTGCGACGTGGACCAAATCTTATAGGCGATAATTCCAGGGATGAAGCAGGGAACATATTTGACGACGTCCGGCATGTGGCCGATTCGCGCTTGCAACATTGCCACCACGACTGCCGCAACCCACAAGCCTAACAGCGGCCGAATGGAGCGAATCCGATTCGCGAACAGAAACAAAAACGGAAGAAACAGGTACATCTGCATTTCGTAGGGCAAGCTCCACAGCGGGCCCAGGATCGATTCTTTGTTGGTCAGGTTTTGCACCAGCAGGATGTTGGAAAGGAATCCCAAACCGCCCGTCGGAATGTAGAACATGTGGCCAGCCGCCAGGTGGCTCATCGGCAGTTGCAGCAGGTAAATCACGGTGACGGCCAAAATGCTCAGCGGATAAATCCGGAAGCAGCGCCGCAGCACAAAGCTCCCATATAGCTTGGCGCCGCCCAGTTTGGTTTGTTCGCGGTCCAGCGAGAACATCAGCACCAGGCTGGTGTGCACAAAGAACAGCAGCACTCCGACCAGTCCCATCCAGCGCAAGTTGACGTGGCCGATAGTGACTTTGCCGAAAAACAACAGCAAGTGGAAGACGACGACCAGGGAAACTGCCATGGCTCTCAGGAAGTCTAGATTGTGGGAGTCTTGGGTAGGGCGTTTAGTAGTTAGCTGCATAGTCAGTTTGAAACTTGCACTTCAGTGGCCATTTGAAACACTCATAAACAATTGATATGGAAGGCTTTAGATTAGC
>JBGQGW010000149.1:0-10095 GCA_041497605.1 Terriglobia bacterium
CCGCCTGCCAGCAGGTTTGCCCGGCGGACGCAATCGTCTTCGGGAATATCAATGACCCGAAGAGCCGCGTATCGAAGCTGAAAGCGCAGTCGAGAGAATATGGATTGTTGAGGGACTTGAACACGCGGCCGCGGACAACGTATCTGGCGAAATTGCGCAATCCGAACCCGGAGATCGGGTAAGAAGATAGCCACGAATCAGAGCTAGATCGGAATGACAGCGCTCCATTACGAGCGGTTTTGAAAATGGTTGGAGAGTAGATGGCGACAGAGCCGTTTGGAAAGCCGACCGAACCAGATGCCGGGCCACCGGTGCTCGAACCGGGCTACGACTACGCGTCGGTCACGGACAAAATCAGCGCGATTGTGCTGAGGAAGAAGACGCCGAAGGGATGGCTCTTCGGCTTCGCAATCGCGTTTGCGCTGGTGCTGTTGTTGCAGTATGCCATCGCGAAACTGCTCGTAGTCGGAGTGGGCATCTGGGGAGTGAATATCCCCGTCGGCTGGGGATTTGCGATCGTTAATTTCGTGTGGTGGATCGGAATCGGCCACGCTGGAACGCTGATTTCCGCAATTTTGCTGCTGCTGCGTCAAAAATGGCGCACTTCAATCAACCGGTTCGCCGAAGCGATGACGCTGTTCGCCGTGGCTTGCGCAGGAATGTACCCGCTGCTGCACCTGGGCCGGCCGTGGCTATTTTATTGGCTGTTCCCCTATCCGAATACGATGGGGACGTGGCCGCAATTTCGCAGCCCGCTGGTGTGGGACGTCTTCGCCGTCTCCACGTACGCAATCGTATCGGCGATGTTCTGGTTCGTGGGTTTGATTCCGGACCTGGCGACGCTGCGCGACCGCGCCAAGAATCGCGCCGCCCGGGTGATCTACGGGGTGCTGGCCATGGGCTGGAGAGGGTCAGCGGTTCACTGGGCCCGCTATGAAATGTGTTCGCTGCTTCTGGCCGGCTTAGCGACGCCGCTGGTCGTCTCGGTGCACACCGTGGTCAGCTTCGACTTTGCGGTTGGAATCATGCCGGGATGGCATTCCACGATATTCCCGCCCTACTTCGTGGCCGGTGCGATCTATTCCGGCTTTGCGATGGTGATGACGCTGGCGATTCCGCTGCGCAAGTTTTACAAGCTGGAAGATTTCATCACCATGCGGCACCTGGAGAACATGGCGAAGATCCTGCTCGCGACCGGCTTGATCGTGGCATACGGCTACATGATGGAGACGTTCGGCGCCTATTACGGCGGCGACAAATTCGACTATTTCATGATGATCAATCGAATGGCCGGACCATACGCGGGGATCTACTGGCTGTTGATCGCCTGCAACATCGCCATTCCGCAACTGCTGTGGATTCGGCGATTGCGGATCAACGTCGCGTTCCTGTTCGTGGTGTCGCTGATCGTAAACGTGGGAATGTGGCTGGAGCGATTTGTGATCGTGGTGACCAGCCTGCACCGCGATTTTTTGCCGTCCTCGTGGGGAATGTACTACCCGACGAGGTGGGACTGGGCCACGTACATCGGCTCGATTGGCTTGTTCCTGACATTGTTCTTCCTCTTTGTCCGGTTCCTGCCGGCCATCTCAATTTACGAAATGCGGCAACTGGTGACCGAAGTGGAAGGGGAAAAGAAATCTTGAGCAGCAAGCAGCAAGAGGCAGCCTGAATCATGATCGCGAAGAAACATCGCTTGTACGGCCTGATGGCTGAATTTGAAACGCCTGAAGCTTTGTTGGCTGCCGCCAACAAAACCCGCGAAGCGGGATATCGCAACGTGGATGCGTTTACGCCCATGCCGGTGGAGGGGTTGGCCGAGGCGGTGGGATTCCATTATACGAAGCTGCCCTTGATCGTATTGTGCGGCGGAATTCTGGGAGGGATGGGTGGATTTTATTTGCAGTACTGGCCGAACGTGATCGGATTTCCGTTGAACATTGGCGGCAGGCCGTACAACAGCTGGCCGGCGTTTATTCCCATCACGTTCGAAATGACGGTGCTGTTCGCGGCGCTCTCAGCGGTGTTCGGAATGCTCGCGCTGAACGGGCTGCCGACGCCCTACCACCCCGTCTTCAACGTGGATCGGTTCCGGTTGGCGTCGCGCGACCGGTTCTTCCTGTGCATTAAGGCGCGGGACCCGAAATTTGATTTGGAAAAGACAAAACAATTCCTGACCGATCTGCATGCGCGCGAGGTTGCAGAAATTGAATCGTAGCGACACAAAAAACGGGCGGTTCAGCCCGCCGCCGGCGGCATTTGGAAGGCGCTTCGCAGGGCCAGTGTTAATAACTGTGCTAGTTGTGATGTGCGTGGGGACGGTGGCGGGATGCCGGCAGGACATGCAGGTGCAGCCGAGATTGAATCCACTTGCGCGCGATCCGTTTTTTCCGGATGACCGGTCGGCGCGGCCAGTGATTCCGGATACGGTGGCGCGCGGCCATTTGCGCCTGGACGAACAGCTTTACACCGGGAAAGTGAATGGTGTGCTGGTGGATACATTTCCCTTCCCCATCACGCGGCAGGATCTGGAGCGCGGCCAGGAACGCTTCAATATTTATTGCACGCCGTGCCACGGATTGGCCGGCGATGGACAAGGAATGATCGTCCAGCGCGGGTTCTCACCCCCTCCCTCGTATCACATTGACCGTCTGCGGAAAGCGCCGGTGGGATATTTTTTCGATGTAATGACGAACGGATTCGGGAAGATGTTCAGCTATGCCTCGCGCGTGAGCCCCGAAGATCGCTGGCGGATCGCGGCCTACATCCGGGCGCTGCAATTAAGCCAGTGGGCGCCGGTCGATGACGTGCCGGAGGCGGTGAAGAAATTACTGGCGGAGAAAGCGCCATGAGGGATTTGGAAACACTCGCGCCCCGACTGGATCGCGTCCGACGAATGGCATTGGTGCTGGGTATCGTCGCTCTTGTTTTATTTATTTTGGCCGGACTGCGCGATCCCACTCAATTCTTTCGATCGTACCTGCTGGGGTATCTGTATTGGGTAGGAATTCCACTGGGAAGCATGGCGATCCTGATGATGCATCACCTGGCAGGCGGCGGGTGGGGCTACATTATCCGGCGCCCGCTGGAAGCGGCCGGAAGAACTTTTCCTGTGCTGGCGGTGCTGTTCGTTCCGATGTTTTTCGGGCTGCCGCGCCTTTACCTGTGGGCACAACCGGCGGCAGTGGCTGCTGATCCCATTTTACAGGCGAAGCAGTGGTATCTATCGAGCCACTCTTTCGTCATCCGCGCGATTCTGTATTTCGTGTTGTGGTTCTTGCTGGCTCATTTCCTGAGCAAATGGTCCACGGAACAGGACCAGACCGGAAATCCGCGGCTCAGCAAGAAGCTCGAAGGATTGAGCGGGCCGGGACTGGTGATTTACGGGTTGACGGTCACGTTCATGTCCATCGATTGGGCAATGTCCCTCGAGCCCCATTGGTTTTCGACGATCTACGGAATGCTCTTCATGGTGGTGCAGGCGCTGTCGGCGATGGCGTTCCTGATTGTGATCCTGGCCTGGCTGGCCGACACCGCGCCGCTCGCGAGCGCGATCACACCAGGCAAGTTCAACGACCTGGGCAACCTGACGCTGACATTCGTAATGCTCTGGGCTTATCTCTCGTTCTCGCAGTTCCTGATTATCTGGGCGGGCAACTTGCAGCGTGAAATTCCCTGGTACGCGGTGAGGGCGACCGGCCACTGGGCTGGCATCGCGTTGTTCCTCATCATTTTTCATTTTGCCGTCCCCTTCTTCCTGTTGCTGATGCGAGCCGTAAAGCGGAATGTGCCCTATCTGGGAGTGATCGCGATCACTCTGCTGGTGATGAGCCTGGTCGACGTATTCTGGCTGGTGACGCCGGCGTTCAATCAGGATAGGCCGAACCCGCATTGGATGGATTTGCTAGCCACGTTCGGCATCGGCGGGATTTGGGTGGCGGCGTACTTGACACAATTAAAGGCGAGACCGTTATTGCCGCTGCACGATCCTCAGTATCAGGAAGTGGCGGAAGGAGCGCTGGGCCATGGAGACTGAAAAGCCAGCCCAGAAATCAGGGCCGGGATACGAAACGAGCGACGCGAACCCTCGCAGCCTGGTGTTGTTTGGTCTGGCGATGTTCGTGACGATCGGGCTGGTGCTGCTGATTACGGCTGGAGTGTTCAAGTATTTTTCGGCATCACAATCGCTGGGCGCGCCGGCCTCGCCGTTTGCCAACGCTTCGCAGATACCGCCCGCGCCGCGGCTGCAAACGGAGCCCAAGCTCGATCTGGAACATTTACGCGCACGCGAGGATCATCTTCTGCACACCTACGAGTGGGTAGATTCGAATGCGGGCATCGTGCGGATTCCGATTGAGCGAGCCATGGATTTGGTTCTGCAGAAGGGATTGCCGGTGCGGCAGCAGGCGAAGGAAGAAAAAACGCCAGTGGTGGATGCGGTGAAGAAGTAGGCGGTAGTTAAGGGAGAAGCGGATGTTGGGTCAGAATTGGAGAACCGCAGAAAGGCAAATTAAGCCTTTTACTAGAGTGGCGATGCGGATGGGGCTTGCGGCGCTGATCGTTAGCGCGCTGGCGGGCGTGAGCAGCGCTCAGGCGACCCTCGCTAAATCGGATGGCGAGGGGTCTCAAACGAAGGCCCAGGCGTTGCTCGCCGAAGTCGGGCTCGACCAAAAGCTGAATCAACAGATTCCGCTCGATCTAAACTTCCGCGATGAGGCGGGAAAAACGGTCAAGCTGGGGGACTACTTCGGCGAGAAGCCGGTGATTCTTACGCTGGTCTACTACCAGTGCCCGATGCTGTGCACACAAGTGCTGAATGCAGTGGAACGCGGTTTGACGAATGTTTCGCTCGACATCGGCAAGCAATTCCAGATCGTGACGGTGAGCATCGATCCGCGGGAAACGCCTCAGTTAGCTCGAACGAAGAAGAACATGTACGTGGGGCTTTATGGCCGCCCGGGCGCCGGCGAGGGCTGGCATTTCCTCACCGGCGATGAGCCGCAGATCAAGCAACTGGCGAAGGCAGTGGGATTTCGCTACGCCTACGATCCGCAGACGGGACAGTTTGCGCATGCCAGCGGAATCATGTTGCTGACGCCAGGGGGAAAACTCTCGCGCTACTTTTACGGGATTCAATATCCCTCGCGCGATTTGCGGCTGGGATTGGTGGAAGCTTCGGAAGGCAAAATCGGCACGCCAGTGGATCAGGTGCTGCTGTATTGCTTCCACTACGATCCGGCGACGGGGAAATACGGCATGGTGATCCAGAACGTGATCCGCGCGGCGGGAGTGCTGACGGTGCTGATTATCGGGATGATGGTGTTTGTTTTGTCGCGGAGAGAACGCGCGGGAGGGCGGAGAAAAGGGACGTTGGGTGAGAGTCGGGTGCGTGGGTGAGGGTGGGAAATCGGAAGAAAAAGAAAGAGGGCGGGCCTTCCCGATACAACCCATCGGGACAAGGAATGCCGCCCCTACTCAGACGGATTGCGGTAATTCAGGGGGAATGATTGCTGGTGATGTTGATTAATCTTCCATTTCAGCCCGAGCAGGCATCCTCGATCGCGGAGGGCGTGGACCGGCTTTATATTTTCCTGACGTTTATCACGCTGTTTTTCACGGCGATTATCTTCGCGACGATTTTCTATTTTGCGATCAAGTACCGGCGCCGTTCCGACGACGAAAAGCCCGCAGACATTGAAGGCTCGCTCCCGCTGGAACTCACCTGGACGCTGATTCCGACCTTGCTCACCGTGGTGATCTTTACCTGGTCTTCGAGCCTCTATTTCCGGAATTCGCGTCCGCCGCGCGCTTCATCGGAAATCTTCGTCGTGGGCAAACAATGGATGTGGCACCTGCAACACCCGGAAGGGCCCCGCGAAATCAACGAACTGCACGTGCCGGTGGGCGTTCCGATCCAATTGACGATGACGTCGGAAGATGTGATTCATGATTTCTTCATTCCCGCGTTCCGGATCAAAAAGGACGCTTTGCCCGGGCGGTATTCCTCCATCTGGTTTGAGGCAACGAAGATCGGCACGTATCACTTCTTTTGCGCGCAGTATTGCGGCGCCGAACATTCCGGCATGATCGGCTGGGTCTACGTGATGTCGCCGGCGGACTACGCGCAATGGCTGGCCAACAATTCAAGTGGCGAGACGATGGAAGCAGCCGGAAGGCGGCTGTTCAATCAGGTCGGCTGCAACGGCTGCCACTCGGAGAGCAGCAGTGCCACCGGGCCATCGCTGAAAGGCCTCTACGGGCAATCCGTGCGGCTGGCGGATGGGCGGACCGTCACCGCGAACGACGATTACATTCGCGGCTGCATTCTGACGCCGTTTAAACAGCGGGTTGCGGGCTACCCGGCGATCATGCCTACTTTTCAAGGACAAGTGAACGAGGAGCAAATCCTGCAATTGATCGCCTATATCAAGTCTCTCGGACCGGAAGAAGGAAAAGTGAAACAATGAGCGCCCCAGTTGCCGAAGTCCCCATCGAGTCTCGCGTTCATTATTTAAACGCGGACTACGGGATCAGATCGTGGCTCCTGACCACGGACCACAAGCGCATCGCGCTGCTCTACCTGGCGTCGGTCACTTTCATGTTTTTCATTGGAGGAGCCGCGGCCGTGCTGATCCGGCTGCATCTGGTGGAGCCGCAAGGCGCCTTGGTCCAGCCGGAAACCTACAACAAGCTGTTCACCATGCACGGCGTGGTGATGATTTTCTTTTTTCTGATTCCGGCAATCCCGGCGGTCCTGGGAAACTTCCTGGTTCCGCTGATGATCGGAGCGCGCGACCTAGCGTTCCCCCGGCTCAATTTGCTGAGTTGGTACGTCTATGTGGTGGGGGCTCTGTTCACGCTGGTTGCACTGCTTTCGGGAGGAGTGGATACCGGCTGGACGTTTTACACACCGTACAGCACCACCTACTCGAACTCGAACGTCATCCTGGTGGGACTGGGGGCGTTCATCACGGGCTTTTCTTCGATCCTGACGGGATTGAACTTCATCGTCACGATCCACAAGATGCGAGCGCCGGGACTCACCTGGTTCCGGATGCCTTTGTTTATTTGGGCGATCTATGCGACCAGCATCATTTTCCTGCTGGGGACGCCGGTGGTGGCGATCACGCTCGCGCTGCTGGCGCTCGAGCGGTTGCTGCATGTGGGAATCTTCGATCCAAAGCTGGGCGGCGATCCCCTGCTGTTCCAGCACCTTTTCTGGTTCTATTCGCACCCGGCCGTCTACATCATGATCCTGCCCGCGCTGGGAGTGATGAGCGAGCTGATCAGTTGCTTTTCCCGAAAGAGAGTCTTCGGCTACAGCTTCGTGGGATTTTCGAGCATGGCGATCGCGGCGCTCAGCTTTCTGGTATGGGGCCACCACATGTTCGTCACCGGCCAATCCGTGTACGCCGGGCTGGTATTCTCGGCGCTGAGCTTTCTGGTGGCGATCCCGTCGGCGATCAAGGTGTTCAACTGGACGGCCACCCTCTACAAAGGTTCGATCTCCTATGACGCACCCATGCTCTACGCGCTGGGCTTCATCGGACTTTTCACCATGGGCGGGCTGACGGGATTGTTTCTGGCATCGCTGGCCACCGACGTCCACTTGAACGGCACGTACTTCATCGTCGCCCACTTTCACTACATCATGGTGGGCGGCACGATCATGGCTTACCTGGGGGGATTGCATTTCTGGTGGCCGAAGATCAGCGGCCGCTTGTACCCGGATGGCTGGGCGCGATTCGCGGCCTTGATCATCTTCGTGGGCTTCAATCTGACGTTTTTCCCGCAGTTCATGCTGGGTTACCTGGGCATGCCGAGGCGCTATGCGGTGTATCCGCCCGAATTCCAGGTGCTGAACGTGATGTCGTCGGCGGGCGCATCCATTCTCGGCGTGGGCTATCTGATCCCGCTGATCTATCTGATTTGGTCGTTGCGGTACGGGCCGCCGGCCGGGCCGAATCCGTGGGGAGCGAAGGGCCTGGAATGGCAGACGCCGTCGCCGCCGCCGACGGAGAATTTTGAGGAAATACCCGTGGTGACCGAAGAGGCGTACGCCTACGCAGCGGAGGAGAAGCACGGTGGCTGAGACGCAGGCCCTGCACGCGGTGCACGCGCATCAATTCGAGGACATGGCGCAGCAGCACGATGTTGGCACGCTGGGCATGTGGGCGTTCCTCGCCACCGAGATCATGTTCTTCGGCGGTTTGTTCGCCGGTTATACGGTCTATCGCTATATGTACCTGCCGTCGTTCGAGGCGGGAAGCCGTCTGCTGGACATCCGGCTAGGGGCGATCAACACGGCGGTGCTGCTGGGAAGCAGCTTGACGATGGCACTGGCCGTGCACGCGGCCCAAACGAACAAGCGGAAGGCACTGGCGATCTGTTTGGTGCTGACTATGATTCTCGGAGGCGTGTTCCTGGGAATCAAATTCGTCGAATATGCGCACAAATGGGAGCACCACCTGGTTCCCGGTCTGCACTGGGCGCCGGATGCCGAAGAGGCCGCGCAGATTCAGGCGCTGAAACCGAACGCGGCGGTGCCGCAGGTGGAGCTTTTTTTGTGCTTCTACTTTTTCATGACGGGGATGCACGCGCTGCACATGATCATCGGCTTCGGCATCATGACGGTGATGCTGGCGCTCTCGCTGCGCGGCCGGTTTTCCTCGGAGTACTATTCGCCGATTGAAGTGTCCGGGCTTTACTGGCACTTCGTGGATATTATTTGGATCTTTCTGTTCCCGCTGCTGTATTTGATCGGAGGGCGCTACTGATGTCTGGACACGTGGTCTCGGTCAAAAGATATGTCCTGATCTTCCTGGCGCTGCTTGCCCTGACTGCGTTGACGACGGGCGTGGCGTTCATCGATCTGGGGCCTTACAACACGGTGGTGGCGCTGGCGATTGCCGGCCTCAAAATGATGCTGGTGGTTCTGTTTTTCATGCACATTCTCTACAGCAAGAATCTTACCAAGATCGTGGCCGTCGCCGGCCTCCTATGGCTGATGATTCTGCTGACACTGACGATGAGCGACTTCGCGACCCGCGCCTGGACTCCCGCGCCCTCCGGGTGGAACACCGGAGAGAAGACGAGTGCTGCACCCGTGCCGCCGGGCGCAGCGGCAGCCCCTTCCGCCCCGGCAGCCGAATCCCATTAGCTTAGAACCGTCGAACCCAGAACCAAGCCGGGCTCTGCGAGTGCAGAAGAACCGGCGAGGCGCCGGCGCTCCGAAGCGGAATGCGAATCAGTGAGACGTCCAGTGAGTCACCACGATGACAAAATTCCTGCAAGCCGCCTATGTTTCGATTTTCAAATCCATGGTGATCTTGGCATTTAGGAGCCGGGAAATTGGGCAATTGGTTTCGGCTGCGTGCGCTGCTTTATCGATGGCGGCTCGATCGGCATTGGGAACTTTGGCCGTCACCTGCAGGTGGCTTTCGATCACGGTCCAACCGGGAGCCGTTTTCTCCAACGTGACACTCGCCATGGTTTCAATTTTTTCGGGAGTCAATCCTGCGCCGCTCAATTGACCGGAAAAGGCCATGGTGAAGCAACCGGCGTGAGCAGCGGCGATCAGTTCTTCTGGATTTGTGCCCTTCACATCCTCAAAACGCGTACTGAATGAGTAGGGGGTGCTCGAGAGCACTCCACTATCCGTGGTGATCGTGCCCTTGCCGTCCTTGAGGCCACCTTTCCAGATGGCAGAAGCGTTGCGTTTCATTCTGATCTCCTCACTCGGATTGGGTCCATCGGGTCCTTGAAAATCTCCTACTCTGTGATGCTGGTTACAATACCATCAAATCTTGCTTGTGCTCCTTGGGAGACTGTTTCCCACACCGCGCGCTGCTCGGGGATTCAGAACTCAACATCCAGCTTGGCTACCGGCCGCGGCGGTGTACCCGGAGGAATTGCCCAGGCCCCAACATGGTAGATGATTGAAAGAAGGTCGGGGGCGCAGAAAATCCAGGAGATTTTTCGAAGACAGGCAGCTAAAGTGGCTGCAACCTTGCCCCGCACAAATGCAAAAGAGCCGGCAAACGACGACGCCAGGAGTGGACTAACGGGCGCTGCCCATGCGAAGAGAGTAGGAAC
>JBGQGW010000150.1:0-10089 GCA_041497605.1 Terriglobia bacterium
TCCGAGCACTCCATCCACCTCGTATTTCCCACAGGCCGTATACAATGTCAGTAACCAATTCTTGGTGGGAAATTCGTCATCATCGATGAAGGCGACGAAATCGCCGGCCGCGTTTGCCACCGCTTTATTTCGGGCGAGCGCAATGTTCTGCTGCGACTCCACGCAATATCTGACCGCGGTCCTTGACGTGGCTGCAAAACTGGAAACCACGGCCTCGGCGGACTGCAATTCGTCGTTGTCCACAACCACGATGGAATAGGTGAAGAATCCGCCCGTCTCCTGTTCGTCCAGTCCGCGCAACAGGCGCTGGAGCAGATCCGGCCGCCTGAAGGTGCAAATGCAGACAGAAATGTGCGCCACTTCTTTGGTCATAGTCCAGGATCTTCTGGCGGTAGACGATGTCGCGCGACCGACCGCGATTACCAGCAAATTCCGTAATATTCCGACGAGGGATGGTGCTCGGGAGTAAAAAACCTCACCAGGTCAACAATGGGCTTGTTCCCGTTTACGTCCAGCAGCGTTTTGACATAAGCCTTTTCCTTGCTGGCGAGCACCAGAACGTCGCTGTGGGCGACGAGCTCTTCCGCCGAGGAACACAGCAGCTGTGAGATGTGGGGTATCTCCTTCTCAATATATATCTTGTTCGCTCCAATCAGTTGTGCGAGAGAGACATTCGGATCATAGATCCTTACCGCGTAGCCTTTGCCGATCATAGTCTCGACTAGCTCCACGATCGGGCTCTCCCGTAAGTCGTCCGTGCCTTCTTTGAAGGTCAGCCCCAGGAAGCCTAACGACTGCCCCTTAAAAGAAAGTAGTTTCTTGACGACCTTCTTGATTTGATAATCGTTGCTCTCAAGAATGGAATTCAAGACCGGCACGACGACATCTTGCGTCTTCGCTAGATATGTAAGGGACCGCAAATCCTTCGGCAGACAAGAGCCTCCGAACGCGAACCCTGGCTTCAGGTAGTAAGGCGAGAGGTTCAGTTTTGTGTCCAGGCAAAAGATCTCCATCAGCCTGTGGCTGTCGACGCCAACAGCCTGCGCAATGTTCCCCATCTCATTTGCGAAAGTAATCTTCAACGCATGGAAAGCATTGTCGGCGTATTTCACCATCTCCGCGATTCCCAATTCCGTTCGAACCTGGGGACCCGGGAAGTCTTTGTACAGTTGCGCCAATTTATCTCCGGATTTCCTGTCCAGTTCGCCGATCACGGTCTTCGGAGGATTATAGAAGTCATCCACCGAGGTGCCTTCGCGTAGAAACTCGGGGTTCATGCATACCCCAAAATCAACCCCGGCCTTCTTTCCGGAGCTGCTTTGCAGCGTGGGTATCACGGTCCCCCGCATCGTGCCGGGAATAACCGTGCTGCGGATGACTACGCTGAAGTATTCCTGTTTGGAGCTGAGAGCCTGGCCGATTTGCTCACAGACCCGCAAGACAGCGCTGAGATCGATATTGCCGTTATCCTGGCTAGGTGTGCCTACACACACGATGGCCAGCTCGCTTTCTTTCACCCCGACTGACGAATCGGAAGAGGCGCGTAGCCGCCCGCTGGACACCGCTGCTGCCATGAGCTCATCCAACCGCGCTTCGATAATCGGGCTTCTGCCCGCATTAATCATCTCCACTTTCGTTGGGTTGGTCTCAACGGCCACAATCTGGTGGCCCAGCTCCGCCAGGCAAGCCGCGCTCACGCAGCCCACGTAACCCATACCAAAGACACTGATCCTCACAATACCTCCCTAGCTCCCCTGCAATCGCGGGATGTCAAGAAGTCCACACAAGCCTTGAATCCCGAAAACATTCCTTCAACGGATGCCTCCCGCAAGATGTCTTGGCGAGCATTCGTCGAAAATTCCGACCTCAAATGGTCGTTGTCCAGCAACCAAAGAATGCGGTCACGCAGCGACGCTGTGTCGTTCCGAGGAACGACAAGTCCGTTGCGACCCGGTTTCAAATAGAATATCTCCGGCGGATGATCGCCTTCCTCGGTAATCACCGGCAGTCCCCAGTAAAAGGCCTGGTTGAGTCCCAGGCCAACGTGGCCCGGGATGACACAAATGTCGGCCATCTTGCACAATTTGCTGATTTGCAGGTCTAGTGGATCGTGGACCTCACCGAGATAGACCGTGTTACGTGCATTCATGCGTGCTTTCAACTCTTCACTCAAGCCGGATCCCACCAGCACTAGGCCGATCTCCCTGCGATCGAGGCCGCGAAAAAGATCGATGAGGTGGTCGACTCGTTTCCGGCCGCTTCCCGCACCCATCCTTCCCATGAAGATGACAGTCTTCTCGAAGGGAATGCCAAATTCCCGCTTAATTTCCGCCTTGGTCTCATGAACCCGCGGAAAGTCCTCAAAGTTGATGGTGTTATTAGCCACGAAAGCCTTGGAGTAAAAGCGAGGCTTAATGAACTCCCTGCAAGACTCGGCGTAAAGAATCAGGGCATCGCTCATCCCATGGACGTAATTGAACATCTGGTAGCGCAGCTTGCTGTTTCTCGCGTCCCAGTTTCCACCTTTGGTCCAGAAGGCGAAGGGAATCCTGCGGAACTTCAACCAATGTATAAGCGGCCAAATAATCCTGTCTTTTAGGTGAAGAAACAAAATCACAGCAGCGGGCTGCTCAGCGCTGATGACCCGCCTGTAGTCGAAGAAATCGAATGGCAGTTCGCGCAATGCAAACTCAAGAGGCTTTTGATTCTGCTTCTGAAGGCAGTCCGCAATCACTGAGAATTCGAAACCGCACTCGCGAAATCTCCTGTGGAAGTAGTTGTAAACTGACACCCTGTAGTGCATCACCCGATTGGAAATCAACAAGATATTTGCTGGACGTTTCCTGGAAACGCCCACTTCACCAAAGTCATCAGTTCTCTGTGGCGCCGCCCCTTTGTCAGGACCTGCGGAACAGTGATTTGAGTGCGAGATCGCAGATAGCGAATTCATGGCAAGCGAATTACTTCCGTGAAGTGGGTCCCCGTCGTGCACTAACAGTAACAATCCGAAACTAGCCTGCGCAAACTAAAGGAGGGCATCAAGCGCCAGTCAACGGCAATTCAATTCGACCGCATGCGAGCAGGGGACGTCGAAGCTCCCCCGTGAGAACAACATCGTTTGGCTCGCCAGACCCACCCCGGTACTTGCGCAGCGTCAGTCCCGGTAATCTCTCATCAGAGCTAGTCGGTAGTGTTGCCCGTACACTGCGATCGCTGTTCATTGCGAACGTCACGGATCTTCGCATCCGAAACCAGGCGGTTGCCTGCGACGCGGTCGCGAACCAGGCCCCATTGTCCCTGAGCTCCTTAACAAGGCTCGCATACGTAACGGTCCACAACCTCTCCGGTGCAATGCTGCGGTCGTGCCAGTTCACAGTAACGCACCCACCATGCCGCACAGCGTTCTTGATAATTTCACTGATCCTGGCTTTGGCATCCTTGGGTGACAAATGCAGGTGCGAGGGATAGAACAGTGCTGTGTCCATGACGTGCAGAGGAAGTTCGAGGATCGTGGTGGCATTGAGCGGCTTGTATACCTGGCTAGTTCCAGCACGGTAACCGATCGTCTCGTTGTAGCCCACAGTAGAATCGTAGCTTGCACCCGCGCTCTCAAGCGCGACTGGCGACCGCTCGTCGAAGTAGAGCCAGTGCATGCGAACTCCAATATTGCGTGCGCCAGTGATCAAACGAATTTCGTTCAGCTCTTCACGTCCCTTCCCACCGTCAACCCACGCGTCGATTCCATGAAGCCCGACTTCGCAATCCGCCGCCAGCAGTCTGCGAACCTGATCGGCAACGTCGGAGGCACCATAAGTCGCACCCCGAATCTGCGGCGCGAGTCCGTCGGAGGTCCGACCTGGAGTGTTCCTGAACGGAATAATGAAAAACGACGACGGGCTGCCGCCCTCGATTTCGTTATAGCGCTCAAAGCTACTCCAGAAGTCTTTCGCTAGACCGAGATGAACAAACGGCAGCTTCAACGCCGCGAGCCAGTTATGCAGCAGGTTTAAGGCCGAAGTCCGTCCCCGGATCAGGTCGATAGCCGAACCGATTAAGGCGCGATAAAGAAAGCCGAACATCGTGTGATCAAACTTGTGGCGGCGGACAAACGGGTGATCGACGTCGTGCGTCAGGCAGGCGATGAACCGGTATCCAAATGGGACCGGTGGAATTTCGATCAGGGAGATGCCCGCTGAACGGATCACGTCCCGCAAGAAAGCAATGTGCAGATCCAGTGTCGGACTCGACGCACTAGCGGCTGGTTGGCCGATCGTCAGCAAATGGCGGACTTCGCGAAAAAGGTCGTATCCAACCCACACCACTATGGTGCCGTTGCGACGAGTTTCATGTACTGCCGGCCGAAGCGATTCTGCATCGACGAGGAGGCCAGCGCTCTGGTCGTCGAATGTAAAGCTCTCGAAGTAGAGTGGTAGGCGAGCTCCTTTATATGACAGAAGGCGGCTGCTTACCTTGCCTGAAGCTCGACTGCCAGCAATCGCAGCATCGGAACGTGCCTTTGCGCCACCATAAATAACCACAAGCTGCGCGTCTTGTTCCCTGAGGTCGAAATCGCCGGAACACAGCAGAACGTTGTAATGTTGTCCTTCACGATAAAATTCCCATGGCGTCTTGAACAACTCGAAACATTCTTGAACGACGGAGAAATCCGACGGGTCTGCAATGACACCAATCATGGCTATATGTGAGCGGATGACAGATCCCGCCGGGAGGCACGCAGCTGCGCACATTCCTTGGACTTCATTTCGAGCAACAAATGAGCGAGAGCCTTGAACATTGTGCCCTGCCCCCAATGGAGCATCGGAATCTTCGCCTTAACCAGCGGATACTGCCGGTAATAAAAGTATCCTTCCGAATCCTGCATGTTGCCGATTGTCCAGGCAGCAACCTTCTGGGCAAGCTCGAGACACTCGAGGTCGCGGTCGGCGAAGAGGGCAAGCGTGTCGATCGATTGCGCCGCGCACTGGATATCCACGGGGTAGGTTCGGTTGTGGTAGTACTTCGGCCGGCCTGTGTCTTCGAAGAAGTGCGCCTTATAGAATTTCAGACCTTGGTCTAGACTAGGGCGAAATTCGTGATCTCCGCTTGCCTGCATATAAGAGTTCAAACTCTCGAGATTGTAGCCAGTGTGGAAATTGTCGACCCACTGGTACTTCGGTTCCTCTCCGTACCACCACGAACCCTCGGCACGTTGGTGAAAGCAGCTATAGATCATCGCTGAGCGCGCCACGCGCGAATACTGGTCACTGCCGTTGTGCTTCGCCGTCCGCGCCAGCAGAGCAGCGCCCAGCATGTTGGAGTTGTGCACAGAACTCTGCACGTGCGCGAAATAGCTGATACAAGCACCATGGGGAGTCTGTTCACGGGGCAGGTCGAGGATCCAGTTGCACGCACTCTCCGCAATCCGAAGGTGCCACTCCTGCCCGGTAATCTCGAAAGCATCGACATAGGCTTGGCCGATCAAGGCGGTCCACACAATGATGGGGTCGTCCTTGGTATATGTTCCGCCACGAGAAGAAAAGTCGTAGTGATTGCTCCAACTGTGATGCTGAAACCGAGGCACTTTGTGTTTGTCGAGCCACTCGAGGCAGCGGATGGCCTTATCGAGATACTGTTGCTCGTGGGTGGCGCGGTAGAGCAACAAATATCCCGCTGCCATGTAGCCTTGCCCTTTGGTCGAATCCTGAGGCCGAATGCCGAACAGGGGCCGAAGATTGAACGGGCATTGCCGGATGGCCTGCATCAGCAGGCGCTCGGCAAAGATGTTTCCGAAGGCTAAGGGACGCGCCCAAGACGACAGCCCGTCAAATGGCTCGTAGCCGCGGTAGTTGTGCTGCTCGACCCAGGATTGAACGCGCTCGAGCGAACGCTGGACGTCCTCAACATGGAGTGCTTGGGAACTCCGGCGGCTTGGGACTGCGGTGCTCTCGACCAATGTCGTTGTGTGTGCCATTAATGCGAGTTACTCCCATGTAGCAGTTCGCTAACGAGATTCACCAGTGTCTCCCTCTCCTGCTCCCATGTGTGCGCGAGGTAAACCTGCTGGCCTCGCGCCACGATCTCCATAGCGTCCGTGGGATTGAGAAACACGTATTCAATTTGTTTAGCAAGGTCGTCGGAGTTTCCTGGCGTGAAGAAATAGAGAGAATCCTTGTTGAAATAATCCTGTATGCCGGGCGTGGAGGGTGCAATGACGGGCTTGCCGAGTGCCAGATATTCAAAAATTCTTGTGGGAGTATTGATCTCGGTAAATGCGTTGCGATGGTTCGGAATTACACCCACATCGCAATCTTCGATCGCCGGGACAAGCTCCTCCAGCCGCTTGGGACCGAAATAGTGAACCCTGTCCTGCAGGCCCCGGCTGCGCACCGAATCCAGCACACGTTCCAGAAACGGGGTTGTGGCGCCGTAAATCCTGAGTTCCACGGCGGGAACCGACTCTTGGATCTTCGCCAGTGCGTCGACGGCGAGGTCCAAGCCATTCCGCTCCAGGAGCGACCCGTGATACATGAGCACGAATGGCTTTGCTTGACCGTTCTTGGCAGCAGCGCGTACGCGCGGCGCGCGAAACGGGAAGATCTGACGATCGGGAGTATTCATGACCACCCCGATTTTTTCGGGAGGACAGCTCCGCGCCCCAAACATCCGCTTACATGCGATATTGACGGTGACCACCAGATCCGCCAGCCCCAGGCTCCATCTCTCGAATCGTCGAATCAGCTGGACACCCCGGCTCTCCTGGTCCAGTTGGAAGATGGTCATCATGAGTTCGGGCATAGGATCGTGCATGTCAAGGATGACCTTCGCCCCCAACGCTTTGGGCACTAGCGAACTCATGACGAGAACGTCCGGCATATTGTGGATGTACACCAGATCGTAGTGTCGAGTCAGTGAACGAACGGCCAAGATGGCGGATGCGGCCGCCAGGAAGGCGGAATACTCATACATGTAAGATAATTTGCCGCCCCGTGCATGCTTGATGGGTAAACGGACCACGTCGATGCCGTTGCTGCACGCTCCGGTCGCCTTGGTATGATTCGCCACGCATACCAGTTCTACCTCCATCCCTTCGTTCCTGAGCGCCTCTGCGGCGCGGCGCGGCCGTGGGTCCGCCGGATAACCGGACAGGACCACCATGGCCACACGTTTTCCTTCCAGGCGCCGTTGACCCGAGGTGATCGGCCTCTGGCTTTGGGAGGGCATCCCCGCAAAGGTGTCAGCGTGGTCTGAGATGGCAGAAGATCGCGTGACTGAATTCGTGCCTTCGATAGCCATGGAATATATCGACCTTACCGGGCGAAGCTGCACTGGGGTCGCGCTAGGGCACTGTGTCGCAGCGTACGTTACCTTCCATTCTTGTTGGCAGACGCAGCCAGCGATTTACCGGCGTCGGCTGCTGAGTTACGCGCATCGCGCTCGATTTTCATCTTGTTTGAGGACTGAATCGCCTTGAGGATCGCCGAGTGGTCAAATTTGCTTAAGATTTCAATATTGGGTATCACGCAATGTCCCCCGATGATTCCCGGCACGTATTTGACCGGGGGGAAGAACTTGATCTCCTCGTAGAAGGACACGACTTCGTTGTAATCCGCCCCCACCCGGTCGCAGTACCTCTCCACCTCTTGAGCCCAAGCGATCATCAGCCCGAAATAGGTCGTCTCCGTTAACTTCGCAACTTCGCACGCCTCCGGCGATGAGAGGATTCGCGTCTTCAGGCCGACCGACTCGAAATGCCGGGCGGCTTGCCGCGCGCATGCGGAATCAATGCCTCCGACGAATTTCATGTACTTGCCCAAATCATCCAGCATGCGGACATGCTTGCCGCGCACCGGACTGTGCACCACGGCGGCGGACGCTCGTTCGGCCACCGACCTCGTCGTTCCGATCCCGACCGTGCTGTTGATGATAGTCACTTTCGGCTGAAAGCGTTCGATGTACCGGGCGGTCTCACCGACAAAGTCCTTGATCTCGAACGGATAACAGATGTGCAGGAAATCGACGTTTTTGATCGGCTCGGCGACGGGCAGGATGTCCACTCCGACCGTGTTGTGGTGCCGGGAAATGAGCTGGAACAGTGGATTGCCAACCTCTCCCAGTCCGACGACGACTACATTGCTGCGCTCGCTCATGGCGATTCCGCCTCCTGACAAACCTTTGAAATCCTGCGAGTCCACGAACTCGCCTTCCAGGAACTACGACGACACCGTGGCAGCACGTTTCGCCGACGCACCCATCACGCTGCGAACCACGGCATCTACTACCCGCCTCTGCTGTGCTTCCGAGAGGGTCGGGAACATGGGCAGCGACAGGATTCTGGTGGCCGCGGCTTCAGTCACCGGTAACTCGCCCGGGCGAACCCCCAGGCCCAAGTAGGCCTTCTGCAGATGCAATGGAATCGGATAGTGAATGCCCGTCCCGATTGTTTCCGCCCCCAGGTCCTGCCGCAGGGCTTCCCGGTTATCCGCCTGAACGACATAGAGGTGGTAGACAGGCTTGGACCATGCCGGCTGCGACGGTAATATCACCGGGGCGGCGGCGCTCCCAAATAGATCGCCATAGCGCTGGGCAGCTTCCACCCGGCTGGCATTCCATTTCGCAAGATGCTGCAGTTTGACTCCGAGAATGCCCGCTTGGATCGAGTCCAGGCGTCCGTTGTAACCCTCCACATCGTGGTAGTACTTCTCCGCTTGACCATGGTCGCGGATGACGCGGACCTTGCGAGCCAGCGTTTCGTCGCCGGTCGTCACCGCACCGGCCTCGCCGCATGCTCCAAGGTTCTTACCGGGATAGAAGCTGAAGGCGCCGGCGAGCCCCATGGATCCGGCCTTACACCAGCGATTCTGTTTCTTGGAAAAGTACTCAGCCCCGTGGGCCTGGCAAGCGTCTTCGATCACGACCAGGTTGTAACGATCCGACAACTCCAAGATCGGATCCATGTCGGCCATCTGGCCATAAAGGTGAACCGGGAGAATTGCCGCCACTCGTTTTCCTGTTCGGCGGCTGATCAACTTTCCGGTGTGGCTGTCGAGCGTGCAGCGTAGCTCCAAATATTCCTGGAGCTTGCCCGCGTCCATGTTGCAGGTTTGCGGGTCAACGTCGATAAACTCCGGCAGTGCACCGGCCTGGGAAATCGCTTCCGTGGTAGCGATAAAAGTGTTGGCGACGGTAATCACGGCATCGCCCGGACCAATGCCGGCGGCGATCAGCGCAAATCGTAGAGCGTCGGTGCCGCTATTGACGCCCACGCAGTAGCCCACTTGGCAGAAGCGCGCGTAGTCCTGCTCGAACGCTTCCAACATACGGCCGCCGATAAAGCCGGCAGTACGAAAGGCTTGTTGCACGACGGCGAGGAGTTCGCTTTCCAGTTCGCGATGCGGCGTAATCAAGTCGAGGAAAGGAATCGATGCGTCCGTATTTGTCATCTGTGATGCCTCATGTCTTTTGTGAATTCCCCGTTCGACAATGCAGTCGCATTGTCCGGGTTGCGTCAGTATGATGCTGGGTGAATCCAGCAGGCATGCCGCAGCAAAAGCTTCGCCAGTTAAAGTGGCTGGATGTCGTAGCCCTCAATCGTGAGAGCGACGGATTGCTGGATGGATTCGATTGAAATCACCAATCGCTTCCTCCACGCAGTTCCCAAGAAAATGCCTTCCAGTCCCGCCAGTGCTCCGCTGCGCACCACCACACGTTGACCGCTCCTGAGGAACGGATACGGTGTGGCTTGGAGATTTTGGGCCATCAGCATACGGATGGAAACGATCTGTTTCTCCGGAATCGGTGTGCCCAGGTTTTGCGAACCGACGAAGTTCAACACTCCCCAGACCCTTAGGATCGATATCCGCGTTTCTGGTGACAGGTTTGCATGCACAAACGCGTAACCCGGGAAGAGGGGTACTTCGACTTTCTTTCGCCGGTCGCTCCAACGATGGATCTGACCCAGGAGCGGCACGTAATTTTCAATGCCTTTTCGCGCCAGCTCGGCAGCGACTTTCTTCTCGTGCCGTGGACGAGTCTGCACCGCGTACCATTGTGGGAGCGGAGTGGGCAACGGCAGCTCGGGCATATGGCTCA
>JBGQGW010000151.1:0-10031 GCA_041497605.1 Terriglobia bacterium
GAGGGTGCGAGGCGGAAGATCACTAAGATTGCGCTTACAATTGTAAGCAGATGCAATCCTGGCTTGACATGTGCAAGTACTAGCCCTATAAGGGGTCGAAACTTAACAGTATCGGCAATTTCTTGCAGATTGGGACTGGGGTTGTCACTTTGGAACACATATTTTGTTCCGTGTTGTCTTTATTTTGGTCTGGAACCTAATATTTGCTGTCCTTTTTCCGCTCTCGGGAATCGGAGTTCCTATTTAGGCGGGGAGGCCTAGTGGGGGTGGTGATGCGACCCTCAACTCAAATTTTAGCCGCGCCGATTGAACATCCTACAGGTAACGCATTCTGTGCGGCAGGCGCGGGACTTCTTTTTTACGCCCAAATTATGAATTTCGACTTTCAGGCACTGCCGAAGGGGTGTTTGTTGCTGGACATTTTGGGCGGTTAGGAAATCTACGTGGCGAGGGGTGAAATGAAACTGATCGGATCGTGGTCGGCCAGGCTAGCTTTGGTATTTGCTGTGGCCGTTGCTCTGATTACCATCTTGCAAGCTCGAGCAACGGAAAACAGGCGCTTCAGCAACCCAGTCCATTCGTCCGTTGACTGGAGCAACCGGCATATGCGCTACAGCGGCGCAGGCACGGCGGCGCAATCGTGGAAGTTATACGCGGATCCACGATTTCAGCGCCACATGCTCATGTTGGGCCGGCGTGGAAGGTTTGGGAGAGAGACATGGCGCGGGTCCTGGCACATTCCGCGTCACCCGTTCTTCCGAAACCGCATGAAGAGAGACTGGCAGATGCCGCTGGACGCCAACGCCACGACGGGCGATTGGCAGCACAACGGCGGCTACTACGCATCGCCCGCGAAATTTACGTTTGATATCAATGCCACGCCAAGCTGTACCGCCGATTTCGTAACGTTCCCCACGAATTTGCCTGGCGCCACTGGGACCACGTCCAGCATTCTGGCGCTGAACCAGCTTTATTCGGGGACCGGCGGAGTGTGCGGCGCAGGCCTATCCACGGACCTACCAGTGGTGATGTGGGCCTACAATACGAATCTTTCTGGAGACACGACCGGGAAAGTGATGAGCTCTCCGGTAATTAGTCTCGACGGGACGCGAATCGTATACGTTGAAACGGCGGCAGCGGGCGGAGCGCTGCTCAAGATTTTGCAGTGGAAGTCAGGCGAAGGCACGATTGGCGTCTCGGTGCCGCCCACCCAATTGATGACAACCGGGCAAGATTGGTCCGCGTGCACGGCCGGCAACTCTTGCCTGTTTACACTCAGTTTCTCGGGAGGAGTAGTCCAGGACACGGGATCTTCACCCTTTGTCGACTATCTCAATGACTCGCTCTATGTAGGCGACGATGCCGGCTCGCTTCACAAGTTCACCGGAGTATTCAACGGAACGCCAGCAGAAGATCTGACCGGCTGGCCGATTTCCGTGTCGACCGGGAAGCTGACCAGCCCGGTTTTTGACGAGGTCTCCGGCAATATTTACGTCGCCGACAATATCCCGCCCTCGGCTTCATCCTTGTTCTATGTTCAAGACACTGCCAGCACTGTCGGGACCTGCGCTGTTGGTACTCCCCCCTGTAAAGGAGGCACTTCGCTAACGGTGACCGACCTGACTCTGGGAGTGTTTGATCCTCCGATTGTGGACCCAGTCAAACAGACGGTTTATGTATTCGTCGGAAAAGACACCAATGGGTTTGCCGCGGTGTATCAGACGACAACAGCGATCGGGAGCACTGTAAACACCGAACTTGGGGAACCGCCGACAGTGCCGTTTGCCGGCGATACCTCGGCACCCGGTTACGGCGGGGCATTCAACAGCAACTACCTGGCCGGGGACTACGCGAATGGCTTCCTCTACGTATGCGGGACCACGCCGACGACACTGTATCGAATCGGGTTCAATAGCTCGGGGGTCATGAATTCCGTGGTGGACCCCGCCAGTTTCCGAATCGAGCAGACTCCCGCTCAGAAGCCGGCGGCAAACTGCTCTCCGATGACGGAAATCGTGAACGGCGCCAGCGATTTTATTTTCTTTGGAATTCCGTATGACGCTACCCTTCTAGCGAACGGGGCCGTCGTGGCTCTCGATGTGGCTAACACAACCTGGCCACCAATTCTGGCAAACTTTGCCGATCTGGCGAACAGTTTTGGCGCCTTCTTTGGCCCCAGCGGAATCGTAGTCGATAACGTCGGAGCGGGTGGACAGGAATCCAGCATCTACTTCACGCCGCAAAGCGGTCTGGTAACTTGTAATGCGGTGCCAAACGTTGGATGCGCGGTCAAAGCCACGCAGTTGGGGTTGAACTAATCATGGATCACCCATCGAGCAACGAATTTTCCAAGAAGAGCGGCAGCAAGAAACCCTATCAGAAGCCTGACTTTCGCTTCGAAAAAGTCTTCGAGGTCTCTGCACTTTCCTGCGGGAAATTAAGCGCGACGCAGGCGCAGTGCAGATTGACGACCACAAAGGCTTCGTAGCTCTCGGGATCTAGGCAATCCCGATCGGCGGGCAGAGGTGTCGAATACTTGGGCATGCGGTTTGGTGGAAGATATGGTTCGTGGATTCGGGGAAGTGCGAATCCGCGTCTTCGGCACCAGCATGATGCCCGCGTTGAATCCAGGCGACGTCATCTCCATCCAACGAGCAGCGATTGAGGAAGTATCTCCGGGGAATATCGTGCTTTTCCTGCGCGACCGCCGGCTGTTCGCTCATCGGGTGGTGAAGAAGCTTGGCGGCCCGGATGACTTGCGTTTGATCACCCGAGGCGACCGCCTGCAGCAGAACGATCCTCCGGTTTCCCAATCGGAAATGCTCGGCCGGGTAATCCGGGCCGAGCGGAATGGCAAGCAAATCGATCCGAACAAGCCGCTCAACATACTGAACCAGGCAATCGCTCCTCTCCTTAGAGCCTCCGAGCGCGCGACCTATGTCTATATGCGTTTCTTCGACTTCCGACGCGCAATATTTTCAGGAGGAGCGGTGCGCAAAATATGACGACGACGCTCGCTCGCTCCGGCGTGATCATCCAGGTTGGCGGCCTGCCGATCCGACTCTACGTGGAAAATCCTGTATTCATTGAAATGATCGAGAAGCGGTATGCCGGTTTCGTGGCTCCTTCGGGCCCCGCCAAGTTCGAGTTCGAAATTGATCTGGTGGCGCCTGGCGTGATTTCCGCGAGTGAGGACGTGCAGGTGACGTGGGAAGCGGGGTTGTGGCGCATGGAGCGGGGAGATTTTTACGCGGAATGGAATCCGGCGCTCGCCAGCGGGCGCATCCGCCAGACGGCCAATCCCTATTCACTCGATTGCGTGCTGCGCATCGTCCACACACTGCTGCTGGCCCGGGAAGGCGGGTTTCTGGTGCACGCATCCAGCGCCGTCCGAAACGGGCGAGCGTTTCTGTTTGCGGGAGTTTCGGGCGCGGGGAAAACGACGATGGCAAGCCTGGCCCCGCCGGACGTGGCGCTGCTGACCGACGAAATTTCTTATGTGACGCTGCAGAAAGATCAGTATTTCGCGTTTGGCACGCCGTTCGCGGGAGAGCTAGCTCGTCCCGGAGAAAATATGCGCGCGCCGATCGCGGCTTTGTACCTGCTGGCGAAGGGCCGCGAGAACAAGATCGAATCGATTGGAACCGTGGAGGCTGTCCGCGGATTGCTGGAAGATATTCTGTTCTTTGCCAAGGACCGCGAGTTGGTGAATCTTGTGTTTCAGGCGGCGTGTGATTTCGTTGGCCGAGTGCCCATGAAGCGGCTGACGTTTGTTCCGGACGCCCGCGTTTGGGAGTTGATCGCATGAACGGCAAACAATATGTGGCGCGCAGCCCGCAGATTGCAGCCCGCATGATGGGCGATGAAATGATGATCATGTCGGCCATCAATTCCACACTATTTACGCTGAACGAGGTGGCCGCGGCAATATGGAACGCGGCGGACGGCTCGACGACGCTCGAAGAAATTGTCGCGAGCAAAGTTTGCGAACAATTCGAGGTGACGCCGGAGACAGGCCTGAAGGATGCCGGGGAACTTGTGGAGAGGCTTGCCGGGCACGGGATTCTGATTGTTTCCGATCAGCCGATCGTTCAATCGGCGGCCGCTGCCAAGGGGTCCCGATGAGCCAGTTGATGGATGAAATGGGCGCCAAGGCGCTCAAGCTGGGAATCCCGTTGAGCGTGCAACTGGACTTGACCTACCGGTGCAACGAGCGATGCGTGCATTGCTATCTGGACCATGAAGACCATGGCGAGATGACGACGGCGGAGATCAAAGACCTGCTCGATCAACTGGCCGACGCCAGCGTTTTTTTCCTGACGATCAGCGGCGGCGAGATCATGGTGCGCAAGGATTTTTTCGAAATCCTGGAATACGCCCGCGAGAAGAAGTTCAGCGTGAAGCTGAAGACCAATGCGATCCTGATTCGCCGGAAAGAAGCGCAGCGCCTGCGGGAACTGGGCGTGGAAGCCGTGCAGATCAGTATTTATTCGCATCGCCCGGAAGTGCATGACGGGATCACCAAGGTGCCGGGATCGCTGAAGCGATCCGTGGAAGCCGTTCGTTTTCTGACCGAACAGGGTATTCGCGTCAGCCTGGCGAACGTGCTGATGGTGAAGAATATGCAGGACTATCCAGGCGTGAAAGCCTTGGCGGCGGAGTTGGGCGTTCCGGTGACGCTGGATCCGACGGTTACACCGATGATGGACGGCGATCGATCGATTCTGGATCTGAATGTGGATCAGGCCGCGTTGCGAGAAGTGTTTCGCGATGGCAACCTGGTGGGGGATGTGACGGAATTCTGCTCGCCACCGGTTGGCGCGAATGAAGATGTTTTGGATTCGCTGCCGTGCAGCGCCGGACATACGGCCTGCTACGTTTCTCCCTATGGCGACGTTTATCCCTGCGTGCAATTTCCTTTGCCCAGCGGAAATGTGCGCCGCAACAAGTTCCTGGATATCTGGCGGAATTCTCCCCAGCTCAAGGAAGTCCGTTCGATCACCGTCCGTGAATTGCCAACCTGCTCGAAGTGCACGCACGCGGGAAGCTGCACGCGTTGTCCGGGCCTGGCCTTCCTGGAAGGGAATATGCGCGGACCTTCTTATCAAGACTGCGAGAAATCCTACGCGCGGACGGGCATCCCCTCCGAAATCCTGATGACGAGGGAATCCCGAAAGCCCGCCATGCCGCTGATTCAGATTCAGGGATTGCCGCGCGCGAGTGCCGGATCACCTGCGCAGGCTGTTGGGGCGCGCTGAGAACCCGAAATGGCCTGGAGTGTTCGATCCGCTCCTTCAGCGGAGTGACCGGAAGGCCGAGCAAGCAACCGATGCGATTCGTGAATCGTTCCCGCCAATGAAAATCCTGCCACAGCAAGAAATTCTTCGACTCTGCGCGCGGAAAGCGATGGGCGCGGAACCAAGAGAGCGCCTTGGAACGCTGATCCGTTCGCTAGATGATTTCGACGGGCTGATCGCGGCATCGGCCGCCCATGGAATCACGCCTCTTCTTTGCCAGCATCTTGAATCGGCTGCCGGCGGTTCTATGCCGGTGGGATGGCGGGACCGGCTTCGCGCGGAGTTTCAGCGCAATTCGAGGCGAAATCTCTTTTTGACAGTGGAGCTTTTCAAAGTTCTTGATGCGTTCGAGGCTTGCGGGATTCGTGCAATTCCTCACAAGGGTCCTGCTTTAGCGGCCCAAGCGTACGGCGACATTGCCTTGAGACAGTTCAATGATTTGGACCTGGTGCTGCGCCAATCCGAGATTCCAGCCGCGCATGACGTGTTGACATCGCTGGACTACCGCTCTGAAATTTCCTGGGCAACCGGGCCCGAGCGAGAATACATCCCAGGGCATTATGCGTATTGCGACAGCAGCGGACGCGTCAACCTGGAACTGCATTCGGAAGCGACGCTGCGATATTTGCCGGTGCCGCTGAAGCTGGATGAATTGCTCCGGAAACTCGAGACGCTCGAAATCGGAGGACGGTGCGTTGCCACTTTTGCCGCCGAGGATGCCTTGCCAATCCTTTGCGTACACGGAGCGAAGCATTTGTGGGACCGGCTCTCCTGGCTCGTCGATATCAGCGAATTAGTGCAAATTGCGCGCGGGTTCGAGTGGGAGAAGGCGATGGAAGGAGCGCGCCACTTGGGAGCTGAACGGATGACGCTCCTCGGGCTCGGAATCGCGGCGAGTTTGATCGGGACTCCCCTGCCCGAGAAAATTGAGGGCAAGATCGGCTCGGATCGAATTGTGAGGAAACTGTTGCAGCAGGCCTGTGAACGATTCCTGGGGATGGCAGACGCGCGTCCGGGTCCGGTCCAGCGATTTCAGATGCGCATACAAATGCGCGGCGGAGTGTTCAGTGGAGCGCGCTACGCGCTGCGCCTGACGACCGCGCCAACCGAGGAAGATTGGGAATCGTTGCGATTGCCGCGGATGCTCGCGCCTCTGTACGCCGTCATTCGCCCGCTGCGAATCCTGGCGGGAGCGCGGAACGGGAGCGAATGATTTTGTGACGGAGACGAACAGCGATGCAGCCCGCTTCTTTGATTATTCGGTAGGAACCAAATTCGTCGAACTCGCTTACTACGAAGCAAAACAACGATAGCCTTCCCGATCCAATTCCTCCTCAGTAGTTCCTGGAATTGCGGAAGCCGAACGCAGGATACAAAAAATCTCACCGGCAAGACGCTTCAGCAAATCTCGAACGACGATGCGAATCAGCCGGGGAAGCGTGGCTGATCTGAAACCCATCCAGCGGGATTTTGAATTCTGGCTTGGGGCCGATCTATGGCACATTGAGTCGCCAAGAGTGTAGACTCCGTGCGGCACGGGGCGGCGCAGCACGGCTCAGGTGGAGTAGTTCTGGAACACCGGGAATCTCCTTGAGCGGCGAGAAGCGATGGCTGCGCATGAGAAAGGGCATCGCATTGAGCGATTCGACGGGAAGCAAGACTACATTTTCGGGCGACCTCGATGTGAAATGTGCGGCGAGGAGCGAGCCGGAGAATTTTCTTGACCGCGTATTCGGCATTTCGGCGAGAAAATCAACTTTGCGCCTGGAGGTGTTCGCCGGGGCAACGACTTTCCTGACCGCGGCCTACCTGGCGGTGGTGATCCCAAACATTTTATCGACTGGCGGCGTGGACCATGCCGCGGTGACGACGGCGACACTCGCCCTGTTCGGCCTGGGGACGCTGGGCATGGCATTTTATGCGAAGCTGCCATTCGTGGTAGGGCCGGGGATCGGGGGCTCGGTGATCGTGGCAACTACGCTGGCCCTGAGCGAAGGAGTTCCGTGGCAAACCGGGATGGCGATCGCTTTCTGGTCCGGCGTTTTGTTTCTGCTCCTGACACTTTTAGGAATGCGCGAGGTGGTCGCGCGAATCGTCCCGGTGCCCATAAAAATGGGGCTCTCGGCTGCAATCGGCGCGTTTATCGCGATGCTGGGTTTCCGGAATGCGGGGCTGGTGATCGCGAATCCACGAATTAATGCGCTGGCGCTGGGAAATTTTGCAGCGCCGGGAGCGGTGATTGCGCTGGCCGGTTTGGCGCTTGCCGTTGCGCTCCATTATCACAAAGTGCCGGGTGGGATCTTGATCGCGATGCTCGCGGCGACGGCCATTGGCATTCCGCTAGGAGTGACGAGCTTGCCGGCGAGCTACTGGGGCTTGCCGCACTCGATCGCCGCCGTGACTCTCAAACTCAATTATTTGCAGGCGCTAAAGCCTGTTTTCTTTCCGTACCTCTTCGCATTCTTCGCCTCCGAATTTTTTTCGACGATGGGAACCACGCTGGCCGTGGGGGACAAGGCCAATTTGCTGGACGAACATGGCAACATGCCGGGAATCAACGGCCCATTCGTGGTGGATTCCTGCGCGGCGACTGTAGGGCCGCTGTTTGGAGTTCCGGGGATGACGGCCCTGATCGAATCCGCCGCCGGAGTGGAGGCGGGCGGACGCACGGGCCTGACGAGCGTGGTGACGGCGCTGCTATTTCTCGCGACATTGTTCATCGCCCCGGTGATTTTGATGATTCCGAAAGAAGCGACCGCGCCGGCGCTGATCCTGGTGGGCATCTCCATGTTCGCCAACCTGCGCAAAATCGATCTGGAAAAGTTCACAGACGGCGTGCCGGCAGTGTTGATGGTGCTGATGACCCTATTTTCGAATAACTTCGGGACGGGAATCGCGGCGGGGATTTTGAGTTATGTAATCATCCAGGTGCTGGCGGGAAAGGCCCGGGGCGTTTCCTGGGGGCTATACTTGCTGACGCTTCCGCTTTTATACTTTTTCTGGACTATATCGACGAAGCATTAGGGAAAACTTCGATGGATGCATCGATGGAACGTCAAATGCGGTCACGCGCCATCACCGCGGCCCAGGGATTGGCGCCATTCGACGCGTTGCTCACGGGAGGCACGCTCATCGATGTGGCCACCTCGGAACTGCGCGAGGCTGATATTGGAATCGTTGGATCGCTGATCGCGAGCGTTCATCCACGCGGAACAAAATTCGACGCCCTGTCGGTCCACGACGTTTCGGGGCGATTCCTGGCCCCCGGATTCATTGACACGCACGTTCACTTCGAAAGTTCGCACATGCTCCCGGAAAACTACGCGTCCGTGGTGGTCCCGCAGGGCACGACCACAATCTTTTACGACCCGCATGAACTGGCGAATGTGATGGGACTCGAAGGAGTACGGTACGCGATTGAAGCCAGCCGCAATCTTCCGCTGAGATTCATCTGCGCGGCGCCCTCTTGTGTCCCTTCGACGCCGGGTCTGGAAATGTCGGGAGCGGAGTTCAACGGCGCGGAAATGCGCGAGATGCTCTCCTGGAGCGACGTGGCGGGCGTCGCCGAAGTGATGGACATGGAAGGCGTGCTGCGGCAGAGCAAGCGCATGGGCGATATTCTGGCGGCGGGGCGGGAATCGGGCAAGATCATCGAAGGCCACGCGCGCGGTTTGTCCGGTCCGCGCTTGCAAGCCTATGTGGCGGCCGGGGTCAGTTCCGATCACGAGTTGACGTCGGCGGAAGATGGTCTGGAAAAACTTCGGGCCGGCATGTCGGTGGAGATTCGCGGATCGCACGACTATCTTTTGCCCGGGCTGGTGCAGGCCATCAATCGCCTTTCGCAGATTCCCTCCACGCTTTCCGTCTGCACGGACGATGTGCCACCGGATTATCTAATCGAGAAAGGGGGAATGAGCGATGTGATTCGCCGGTTGATCCGCTACGGAATGGATCCGGTGCAAGCCATCCGATGCGCCACGCTGAACGCGTCGTACCGTATCCGCCGTCCGGAACTTGGCCTCGTGGCGGCTGGGCGCATCGCCGATATTGCGATTCTCTCCGACCTGCGCGAGATAGTTTTGGAGAGTGTGTTCGTCTCGGGCAGGCTCGCGGCGCACGAGGGGAAGATGCTCGAGAGTGTTAGTTCGAACTTGCCGCCACCTGGGCCAAGCGTGAAGCTTGCGCCGGTTACGCGCGATGACTGCCGGGTCCACGTGCCCAAGGTGGAGCGAGGCCGAGCCAGGATTCGTGTGATCAAGGGCGCGCGGTTTACATCGTGGAGCGAAGCGGAAGTTGAGGTGAAGGACGGCTACGCGGTGCTGCCGGCCGGTTACTCGGTGATTTACGTTCAACATCGTCACGGCCGTCATCCTGCGCAGGCGCAGCGCGCGCTTTTGGAAGACTGGGGCGAAATTCATGGGGCCATAGCCACGACCTATTCGCACGACAGCCATAACCTGGTTGTGCTGGGGCGCTCGCCGGACGATATGCAAGCGGCGGCGAATGCCGTCATTGCCAGTGGAGGAGGCATGGCGGTCGCGAAGAATGGAGAGGTGATCGCCAAGATTGAAATGCCGATCGCAGGGATGCTCTCACCTGCGCCTCCAGGCGTGGTTGCCGAAGAATTCCGGCAGTTGCGTGCCGCCGCAGATCAGGTGGTCGATTGGCAGCCGCCCTACCGGGTTTTCAAGGCGATCGAGGGCACATGCCTGGCTTGCAATCCCGGCCCACATC
>JBGQGW010000152.1:0-9997 GCA_041497605.1 Terriglobia bacterium
GAACACTAAGCGCAAGAGGAAGCCGCATATTGTCGCGGTGATCAACGAGCAATGCACGGGCTGCGCGGGCTCGCCGGCTTGCGTGGATTATTGTCCCGTGGAAAAGTGCATGTACTGGCAAAGCGATCCAGAGCATCCGCCGTTCGGGAACATCATCGTGGATCCCATTCTGTGCATCGGGTGCAAGTTGTGCACCAGCAAGGGACCGGATGGAGCGTTTCTCGAGGGCTGCCCGTGGGACGCGATTGACATGGTGCCGCTGGCGGAATTTGAAGCTACTTACGGAAACCTGCCCTTTTAATTCGTTGAAAAATTGAAATTGGGAATTGGATCGAGCAGAGGCCGAGGTGTGTGAACCCGAGAGGGTAAAGCACACAGCGCCGGCTTTCCCGACAGAACCCGTCGGGACAAGGAAAGCCGGCGCTACATATTTGTGCGGCGGGGCTTGCTCAAGGGCGGGAGCGGATGGCGCGCTCGGTATCCAGGGCTTGCTGCTGGACTTGTGGAGGCATGTTGGGGACGCTGCGAACGTAGGGGGAGATTGCGTCGAGGTCCTCCGGCAGGCCTACCAGATAGAGCGCGCGGAGGGCTTCCCAAACCATTTCCTGGCTGGGGGCTAGCTGGAGCAGGGGCTGGCCGGCGGTGACCTGGGAGCCGTCCTTGGCTTGCCAGAGGTCAATCGTACCGGGCACCGCGGTGCGGACTTCCCTTTTCTCGCTTCCTTGCTCGATGTGAGCTACCAGGGTGCCGGGATTCACTACGTCGCCAATTCTGAGGCGCTGGTTGAGTTCGCCGGACTCTGGCGCGAGGAGCGTGTAGGGGCGGAGCATTGCGACGATTTGCTCGTGGCCAGAGTCATCATGGAAGCGCACCAGACCGAGGGCGGCATTGCGTTCGACCATAGGCTGCGGATCGGTGAGTAGACGCTGGAGAGCCTGGTGGAACTCGGGGACAGAATCATCCTGGCCCATGACCCAGGCGGCCGTGACGCGAATTTCGTCGGTCTTGTCGTTGGAGAGCCGGACGATGTCGGGATACCAGCGCTTGACCGTGGGGTCGCCGCTTTCGATGCGCTGCTCGATTTGCGCGAGGGCGTGCTGAATTTCGCGGGGGTGCAGGCGGTTGTTCAGGGCTTTGGACATTTGATCGTCGTTGAGAGGCTTGCCGAACCAGGTGGCGTTCCAGAGAAGGAACGGCATTAGAACGAAAAGCAGCGCGAGAATCAGGACCAGGTAGGTCCAGCGGCCGCCGAAGGATTTCTTGGGGGCCGACGGGGCCGGTGAATCCGGTGGAAGTGCGGACGCAGCGCTCAACGGAGACCTCGGAGCGAGTTGATAGCCGCCATGCCTGGAGGATACGCGCGGTAGAGCAGCCAGTAAACCACCACTCCGGTGACGGAAACGTAGAGCCACGCGGGGAGAGTCCAACGAGCGATGCGGCGATGACGGTCAAACTGGGAGCGCAGCGCCCGGGTGAGCGTGACGAGCACCAGCGGCACAATAATTACAGCAAGAGTCGTGTGCGTGATCAGGATCGTGAAATAGACGGGACGAATCCAGCCTTGCCCGGTGAAGCGAACGATGCCGACGTGCAGGTGGTAATAGACGTAGAGGTAGAGAAATACGCTGGAGCACAAGAAGGCCGCGACCATGCAGGAGCGGTGCAAGGGCACAATCCCGCGGCGGATGAAGGCGTAGCCGGCGAGGAGAAAGATTGCGCTGGTGGCGTTCAGGCAGGCGTTGACGGCTGGAAGCGAATAGACGTTGAGAGTCACAGACGGGGCTTTGGGTTCGCGCTCGATAAACGTGACATCGTCAAGAGGGGCGGCTACTTGCTCTCCGGCTTGGCGGCAGGGGCGGCTGCGGGCACCGCGGCCGGCGAGGGAGTTGCGGCCTTCGCTGCTGGGGCAGGCTTGGCGGAAGCGGCGGCGGGAGAGCCGATGTATCCAGCGGCCTTCAAATCCATGAAAATTTGGAGCGAGAAAATTCCGGCCATCATCAGGCTGATCGAAAGCAGCAAAATGCCGTCAATGCCGTTGAAGAGAAGGCGGGTCCCGATGTCCGCGATGATGCCGATCAAGGAGAGAAGGACCAGCACCGCGTTCAGTCCGACCAGTTCGAATATTTCCGATCGAAAGCCCATGCGATTCAGTCTCCCCTTTCGCGAGTCGTGCCCGGCGCCGTTCCGCAGACTGCTAATGCGTAATCTTGTCGAACATCATCAGCGCGAGCAGCAGCGGGATGTGCAGCACCGTCGCGTGCATCAACCATTTCGCGCGGATTTTGGTTTTTCCACGCTCGGCCCACAGACACATTTGCACCAGAGCCATTCCCATCACCAGCGCGCCAAAGAAATATCGAATACCCGTCAAACCCACGACCGAAGGCAAAAGGCTGACCGGGACGAGCAAGGCAGCGGTGCCAATCACCTGCCGGAAAGTAGCGCGGCCGCTGGGATCGAGCACCGGAAGCATGCGGATGCCACCGCGGGCGTAGTCTTCACGATACATCCAGGCGATGGCCAGAAAATGCGGGAACTGCCACAGAAACAGGATGGCGAAAAGAATCCAGGCATTCGAAGAAAGCGAGCCTCGCGCGGCCGCCCATCCGATCAGCGGTGGTATCGCGCCGGGGATGGCGCCGATGGTGGTGGACATCGGCGTAAGTTTTTTGAGCGGCGTGTAAATCCCGAGATAACTGACGCACGTGGCCAGGGCCAGGAATGACGAAAGGCCGTTCACCAGAACGGCGAGATAGACGGCGCCGAAGAGGACAAAACTCACGCCGAAGATGAGCGCTTCTTTTGGCTGGAGCAGGCCGAGCGGCAGAGGACGGCCGGCAGTACGGCGCATTTTGGCGTCGGAGGCGCGCTCGATGTAATGATTCAGGGCCGATGTTCCGGCGCCGACGAGCGTGGTGCCAAGCAATGTGTTCAGGAGCAGCAGGCCGGCGATGGAACCGGGCGCGCCCATGTAAAAACCGGCGAGAGTGGTGATGACGACGAGAAAGGTAACGTCAGGCTTGGTGAGCGCGACATAGGCAAAAGGGCGCGTGAGCGCCGGAAGAACCGCAGTGCGCGAAGTGCTCATGGATTCCTCATACGGCGGCTCGCTGGGTGCTTGATTGCAGTTCCAGAGTGCCAGCGGGACGAACCATCCGGAAGCAGGCCAGCATAAGGAGAATGCTGACTCCGAATGTGACAGCGCCGGCGACGACGTGGACGACGGTAAGCGTGACGTAGAGCGGTTCGGGCTGGACCGCGTTACGCGCTGCCAGGACTGCCCAATAAGCCGCACCGCCGAGCAAGAGTTGCGTGCCGAATGTCGAGTGCAGCCAGGTGACGCCGCGGCGCAGGGGGCGGACATTGGCGAAGCGCTTCTTGATCACGCGGCCGGTGTAGACGACGAGGACGGTGACGACCGCGGCGCCGATCAGGTGCGGCAGGATGCCGAATCCGTTGTGACGAAAGATCGCGCCCAGGAGAATCTGCAAAAGAATTGCGAGGGAAGTGAGCACGGTCAGCAATCGCACATGGGGAGAAGCGGGATCATCCAGTTGCGAAAGTTCGCTGCGCCACCAGGGGCCGGTGAAGAAGGCGATGCTGATTTGCGTGGCGAAGAAAAGCTGTGCGAGAGTGGCGTGCGCGGAAGAGGTGGAAGTCTTGAGCATCAAATACACCGTGACCCCGCCGAGAACTCCCTGGGCGATCACGAGACCCAGCGCGGCCAATCCGAGATTGCGGACCCAGCGGCGATCTTCGACGCGCCACAGCCAGATTGCCTGGATGATGGTGAGGAAGCCGACGGTGGCGGCGATCATTCGATGGCCGTGCTCGTAGAAAATTCCTCCGACCATGGGAGGCAAGAGCGAGCCGTAAGAGAGCGGCCAATCCGGAACGGAAAGGCCGGCATCATTGCTGGTGACGAGCGCGCCGGCAATCAACAGGAAAAATGTGCAGATGGCCGTGAAGACGGCGAAGCGATGGACGTTGCGGTTGGCAGGACCGTACTTGGACTGCACAGTTCCCCTCCCCTTGGCGGATTAAACGTCAAGGGTTGATGCACAATTTCAAAGAATGCACAAAGGGGCAGCGGGCGCTGCCCTTCGAAGCTCAGGGTAAACAAGCAGCGCCCCTACGGACATCGCCGAAGGCTGCCCCTTTATGCGGTTAATGTTAGTCGCCAGAGCCTGCGGCTTTGAAGACGAAGCTGACCGTCTTCGATTCCTTGGCGCCGATGGTGACGGTTTGATCCGATGTTCCATACTTTTCGTGCCACGCTTCGAGCGTGTAGGTTCCGGGCGGCAGATTCTTCAGATCGAAGGAGCCGTCCTTTCCGGTGACGAAGAAGTAGGGATGCTTGAACACGGCGACATAGGACTTCATCCACGGGTGCACATTGCACTTCACCGGGATGGCCACTTCCGGCCGGGCGAATGAATCCGCGATGGGCGAAGAGCCGGGCGGTTGAGACTTGTTCCACTCGCGATTGTCCTTCGGCATCGGGTGAATATTGTGGGTGGTCTGGTCGTCGTTCTTGACCTGCAACTCCTGGCCGGCCATCAGGGCGATTACGTGGGGCATGTACATGCAGCCCTTCTGATTGAGCTCGACTGTTTGTTTCGGAACCTCGAAGGTTCGATCGCCCAGGCCGTCCTTCACGTAGACGATTACGTTTCCGAGCGCGCCGCCACTGCCCGTGACTACTTCCTCCGGCATCACCGGAGAACTATGAGACTTGGCGCAAAAGGCCTCGGCGCTCATGTTAATGGGCTTGAAGGTGGGAGCGGCGCCATCGAGCTTAACGCTGCCAGTAACTTCGCCGACGGTGGCCATATCGATCGGTGTTGCAGGGGCTGCCGCCGCTGGCTTTTCTTCGGCCGCCTTCTCTGCTTTCTCTTTACTGCCGCAGCCGGCAACGGCGAGGGACAGAGCGCCGGCCAGGACAAAGCAAAACCACTTGGCTTTCATTTTAAGAGTAATCCTCCTTGGTGAAATCGAGCTTGTGAAGATATTTTGGCATCAGGATCAACTAGACTGCCGGGCTTCAGGACCAAAACATCGGAAACCCAAAAAAAGGCTGCCGGGATGAATCCCGGCGCTACATACAGCAAAGAGATTAGCACCATCCGAGCTACTTGCCGCTGCTTTTGGAGGCGGGGCTGGCAGCCGGCGTGCGCCCCGCGAGCGCGCCTTGCTCCGCCGGGGTCAACTGAAACAAGTAGCGGACGAGCAAATCGGCCTGGTCACCGTGATAGCTTTGCAAAGACGACGGAACGGGACCGGCAAAAACCCAGCGGCCACCCTCATAGCGGAAAAGGCCCGAGGGCATCGCCGTGCCGGGAATAATCTTCGCGGGATCGGTAACCCAGCGCTCCGTCCAGGGCATTCGCAAGCGATCCTTGGCCAGCAAGAAATTGGGGGCCGACGCATTCTTATCGTGCTCCGGGTTGCCGGTGGCATGGCACTTCAAGCAAGGAGCGGCCGGGCTGGTGAACAAAGCCCGCGCCATGGTGCGTTCCGCATCCGTGAGCGGTTGCTGTTTCTGCGGGATGTACGGCTCAGCCTGGGACGACATGGCTTCGAAAAACAGAGTCAATTTGCGGATTTCGTCGTCCGACAATGAAAAAGTCGGCATGCGAACTTGCAGATAGGTGCGCACGCCGTTGCGGTTCGTGTCGGTGGCGCTCTGCGCCGGGTTGGCCAGAAACTGCTTGAGCCAATCGGGATTCACGCGGGCGCCTTCGCTGGTGAGCACCGGCGGCAGATTGCCCCTCTTGTCGCCCTGATACTGCGGCAGGTCCATTAGAACCGACCGTTGACCGATGCCAATCTGATGGCAGCCGATGCAATTGTATTTTGTGGCGATCCACCAGCCTTCCTGGATGGCTCTGCGCGGATCGACGGGCCGATACATGTAATCGGGCGGGAGAGTGGGATCGGTGGAGCCGAGGAGCATGGTGACCAGCGCTTCCAGTTCGTCCGTGGAGCGCAGATTGGGCTTGGGCATGCGCAGGCGGTCGTTTGGATCGGAGTGGTATTTGCCCTGGTCGAACAGGCCGGGATTGTTCAGCTTATTTTCAAAGAAGCCTTTGGAGTCGTACCACGTGCCGCCCGAACGCCCCAGAACACCCTGAGGCACCATTCCGCGTTTTGCGTCTTCGGTGAACAAGGAGAAATCGAGACGCTCGATTGGCTTGCTGCCTTCGTTGGTTAGCTCGGTGCCGATGCGGCCTTCTTCTTCCAGGCCGCGAATTTCGTGACAGCCGGTGCAACCGTAATGCTTCACGAGCTCTTCGCCCTTCTGTTTCAGCTTCGGATCGTCCATGAAGTCCGCGGAGGCGTAGCTGGCATCCGCGTGCTTCTGCGAAACCAGATAAGTGGCGATATCGCGCGCGTCGTCGATACTCAAACGCAGATTGGGCATGACTGTTGGCTGCTGGACCACGAGCTCGTGCCCATCGTTCGGGCAGCGCGAGTGCTCCAGATCGAAGACGAAGGGCAGATTGTGCTTGGCGTAATCTTCCGGGCCGAGGTCCTTTTTCTCGTAAGGACAATAGGGACGAGTGCGCTGACGAGGGTTGTGAACCCAGCGCACGACATAATCGTAATTTTCTTTTTCGCCGATGCGGCTCAAATTGGCGGCGAAGGTGCCGCCAACCATGTTTGCACCTTCTCCCATCGAGTGGCAGGCCATGCAGCCGCGCTCTTCAAAGAGTTCCTTGCCGTGCGCGGCGTTGCCGGGCGGCTGATGCTCGAGAGCCGGGCCGGGGAGCGCATCCTGCCAGACGAAGGCGGCGATCGCCTGGGACTCGCCGGGTGCGAAGCGGAATTGCGGCATCTTGGTGGTGGGACGGAACGTATGTGTGTTCTCGATCCAGTAAGGAATCCATTCCTTGCGCAACTTCAGGTGAGCGTCTTTCAGGTCCGGACCGACTTTTTTGATTTCCTGCAACAGGCTGTGGCTGAGCTGCTCGAGCTGGTCCGCCTGAGCATCCATGCTGCTGACGCGAACCGTGAGGTTTGTCGCTTTGGTATAGAACTTTTGCGCGGTCTCATTATCCGCGGCGCTATCGCCGGCTTTTTGCAGGCGGGGAATTTCCAGTTCGTCCGCTTTCTTCTCGTCGCCAAGCTGCGTGATTTTCTGGCGAGTGTTGACGAGCTGCTCATCCTGATTGTCGAATCCGGAGAATCGATGGCAGCCGATACAACCGCGCTGGCGGAAGAGTTGCTTGCCTTCATTCAGAACGGGAGCATGCTCGGTGACCATGTCCGCGGAGTGGCACTGCTGGCAGCCGGACTGGAAATTTTCAGAATAATAGAGCGGCCAGAGCCAATGTTCGTAGCGTCCGTGACCACGCACCACGCTGTCAATGGCGCGGCCGTTGCCGCCGTGACAGGGAGAGCAACCGAATTTTTCAAGCGGGTGGATGGTGAGTAATTCGGGCTCGGGGTGGCTGGCGAAGGGAGCGTTGTGACTCCTGGCCATGCCGAGATCGGCCTTGGTGAGCGTGAGCTGCAGGGGAACCAGAGTCTGATCCATGCCGATGTGGCAGGATTGGCAGCGGTCCACCAGCCCCGCGCCGCCCAGATAATTGATCGAAGCGCCCGCTGGATTCACGTTGATCTGCCGCAGGGTGACGTCCATGCTCTGGGCGCTGTGTTGCAAACCTTCGAGCGCAGCGGAACTGAGGCCGGGAAGCTTTTCGGAAACGTAGGCAGCGAGCTTCTTGCTGGCTTCTTTTGTAGGGGCGTCAATTTCTCCGCGCTTGGCCACCAGCGCCGCGCGCTGAGCCAGGATCTGCGGGAACGCCGCGTTCAACTGGTCGTAATTGAGTTTGCGCAGCTCGGTCTTCCCTTCCGAAACGGGCCAGTCGACTTCGTAAGTTTTTTCCTTGCCCTTGTTCACGGTTTCCATGCGATCTTTTTTGGTGCTCTTGTCGCTCTCCGGAACAATTTCGTAGTCGTAGATCAAAGCGCCGACGCGGCCGCGCGCATCCTGGTAAGCAGGCAGGACGGCGGCGCGCTGCTGATCGAGCAGCGCAATCTGCTTCTCGATTTCGGCGTCCTGGGGCTTGGCCGCCTGTTCGAGTTGATCGATCTGAGCCCTCATCTGCTTGAATTCGGCGGAGGAATACAAAGCGTCTTCGACGGACTTTTGCTTCTGGATCGCCTTGCCGAGGTATTTCGCGTAGGACTCGCCGAACTCGCTCTGGTAGGCGCGCCACGGCCGCAATCCGTAAAATTCCTGATAGAGCGACCAGGCGACGGTCAGCACCAGCAGAAAAACGGAGATCAGGAGCGGGACGCTGAGCGATTGCTTTATGACCGGATCATCGGGAGGAAGCTCAGGCACCCAGGACCTCCTTGCAACGAGACGTAAACGCGACGAGAGACCTGGAAACCCAAACACGAGCCGGCGGCTGCGCGGACCAGGCGGCGGAATTGGCTGCGATTAAACGCTGAACCATGGCGTCACCCAAACATACTTAATATTAAAAAGAAGGCGGAGCAGCATTTTGATGGGAAGCGAAAGCATCAAAATCAGGAACACGTAGGTAGTCACGAGCTGAAGCAAGCTCATGCGCTTATAAATGCGGCGGCTGAATTCCGTTCGCAGGCAGACCCAGTGGATAAAGATCGCCGACAGGATCAGATAAGCCAGGATCGGGAAAATGCCGAAAATGATGGCCGCCAAGATCGGCGCGTAGCCGGGAGACACTCCCGGCAAATGGGCCAGCAGCGAGCCATTGATGTGCAGCAACGAAAATGGGAATACCTGATCCAGGTTGCGATTCACCGCGTACTGAATCGCCTCCGCGTCCCAAGTTTGCGTGGGCCAGAACCACATCCAACCGGGGCCGCGGATGAACGTGCCGATGGAGATCATCGCAACCCACAGGCCGATGAAACCGATCAGGAACGTCCAGATCGCGAATTTGCGCTGTTTGTAGGTGTAATAGCCATTGCCGAGCGGATTGGCGTCAATATACGGCACCGCCATCAGGCCGATGATGATGAGCGTGGGCATGATCACGCCGGCAATCCACGGATCGAAGTAGACGAGCATTTCCTGCAAGCCGAGGAAATACCAGGGCGCCTTCGCCGGATTCATGGTGACGTTGGGGTTGGATGGCTCTTCGAGGGGCGCGTTGAGCGTGAGCGACCAGACCATGAGCAACACAGTGACCAGAATCGCGACCAGCAACTCCATGCGCATCAGATAGGGCCAGGTGTGAACTTCGCGCTCCCACTTGGGATTCCAGGGCTCGGTCTTGCGGTACTGCGTCTTCGCGAGCGCGGGATCGGTACCGAGAAGCGCAATCAGCCGGTCGTTTTCGAGCGCCTGCCTGAATGCGTACCAAGTATAGAACGGGACGAGGAACAGCAACGCGACGATCGGAACGTTGTCCGGCGCCGACGCAATTTGCCAAAGCTGATGCCAATCACCAAACATGAGAACCCTCAGCGATCAAACTAGGCCATGCCACTCGGCTTCAGAACCACCGGCCGAGGACCTTTCTCTTCCTTGATTTCAGATTCCAGCATTACCGGCGCGGGGCCGGAAATGCCGCCATCCTTGCGGACGCGCCAGAAATGCACGCCCATGAAAATTGCCGCGATCAACGGAATCGCGATGCAGTGCCAGATATAAGCGCGAAGCAACGCGCTGGCATCCACGATGGAGCCGCCCAGCAGCGCGAAACGGACGTCGTTATAGGGCGTCATGCCTAATTGCGGGCCGAAGGGGCCTTCATGTCCCAGGAAGGGAGTGGCGCGGGCCATGTTGGTGCCCACGGTGACGGCCCAGAAGCCCAGTTGATCGTCAGGCAGCAGGTAGCCGGTAAACGAAAGCAGCAGGGTGAGAACCATCAGCAGCACGCCCACGCACCAGTTGAATTCGCGCGGGCGCTTGTAGGAGCCGGTGAGGAAGACGCGGAACATGTGCAGCCACACGGCTACGATCATCAAGTGCGCGGCCCACCGGTGCATGTTGCGA
>JBGQGW010000153.1:0-9949 GCA_041497605.1 Terriglobia bacterium
GCGCGAATCGCGCCAGCCCTTCCATTTTAATTCCATGCCGTCGCGCGAACGCCGCGTGATTCATCTGGAAATCAGCAACATGCCGGGACTGCGCACGGAAAGCGAAGGCGCCGGCGAAAAACGCCACCTGGTGATCTACCCCGTCGAGACGAAATAAATTCTAATTTGGAGCGCGGGAGAGGGCGAAGCCGGAGCCAGTCGTCGCGATTGTCGTTGCGGAAGTGTTTCCAGGCAAGGAAGCCGAATTTGAGACGCTCGCCGGCCAACTGTTTGAATTAATCCGCCGCAAAGATTACGGCACGGATCGCTTGCTTCGCTCGTTGCGGCAGTCAAATCTTTATTACGATATTCGCGATTGGGCAAGTCAGGAAACCGCCGAACAGTCGCAGGGTGATCCGGAATTGCATGCCCTTCGGGCCCGCCTCGCCGGCATTTGCAAAGTCACCGAAGTCATTAATGCCGCCCGCGAAGTCAGCCTCTAAATTACCTGTAAATCAAATCTCCAGCAGGTATCCGGCTTTGCCCACGTTGAGGCAGCGCGTCGCTCCGATCACGTCCGATCGCCCCGCGCACTCGTGAATGTGTCCGCTGAAAACATAAGCGGGCTGGACGCGTTCCACCCATTCGCGCACTGCCCGGCTGCCGCCATGCTTCCCGGGCGCGAATTCATCCAGCTTCGTATTTTGTGGAGGGCAATGAGCAACCAGATAAGGCGGGCGCGCTTCTTCGAACTCGGCTAAAGCCTCGGCGATTTCCTCTTCGGAATATTCACCCGGCGTGTTGAAGGGCGTGGGATTGCTGTAGCCGAGCCCGGCCCACGCGCTCGGCGGATTCGCGCCGGCGGTTCGTACTCGCCGGTGAAAATCAATCAGCCCATATTTTTCGCAGAATGCCGACGACTCCTCCTGCGTTTCATGATTTCCCGGGATCACCCACACGCGTTCCGCAAATGGACGGAACAATTCTCCGCAGCGATCGAGCCCGCGCCCGAAATTGGAAAGATCGCCGGCTGAAATGTAGATGTCTGCCTGCTGGGCGAGCAGGCGTTCCAGCGCCCGCAGGTCGCCGTGAATGTCGCTGAAGATCAGAAACTTCAATTCGAACTGCCTTTCGTAGCGGGAGAAATTCCGAGATTCGGGTGGGGATACGTCAGCGTGCCCACCCAGCCTTCTTCCACCACTTTTCCATTTTTATCGAACACAACCTGGAAAACAAAGGAAGGCGGCCTCCTGCCGCTGCGATCGAAAAAGCGGAGATCGCTGAACTCCACGATATCCCGGTCGTCGCTCGGCACAAAGTGAATCATCGGAAATCGAGCGAACCAGAAATAAGTCCGCACGTCCTTCAGCGCGCGCGCTTCGGTGATCAAGGGGTTCGGTGGCGAATCGGCAATCGAAATGAAAACAGGCGGCTGCGCATTCAGCAGATCAAAACGCGCCTGGTAAACGCCATCCTCCGCGCGAATCAATCCCGTCCAATCGAAAAGTGTCGGCGGAATCGGCAATGCCCCCATGCGTTGAACGGCGATGTGATTCGCTTCCGCAAAAGTCCTCACGTGCTTCAGCGCGGCATGATGCGCGAATCCGCAGGCAATCAGGTAAGCCACCGCTGCGTACACTCCTCCCCGGCACCACGCCGCCCTTCCAATCCTGAAGCCGCGCCCATTCAGCAGTGGCAAAAAGAACAGTCCGGCAAGAAGAATGACGATCATGAGTAAGGACCACAGCGAAAACGGGAATTGCACCGCGCGCGCAATTCCCCACGCAGCCCACGCGCCAACACTGCCGAGCACCCACATGCCCACCGCTCTTGGAATGCTCTTCTCGCGGCGGCGATAAACCCATGCAGCAATTTGGGGCACCAGCAGAATCGCCGAAAAAGCAAAATCAATGATGAACAGCAAATCCCAGGCCACACGCGCATTCGAAATCGGCATCCACATGCGCGTGCCGAACGACGTCATGCCGTCCAGCACGATATGGCTTGCGATTCCCACGGCATAGGCGATGAAAAGGGCGGCCGTCGATGGGCAATCGCGGCCCCATCGCCGCAGCACCCACCGCGTCAGCCACGCAAAAACCACGGCAAAAATGGGCAGGCCCACAAACGAGTGGGTGAATCCGCGATGGATCTTGGCAATGGCGAGTGGATCGTGGCTGAACGCTTCGACGATGATGTCGCTGTCCGGAAAAACAGATCCGAAAGTAACGGCAAGAACGGCGACGCGGCCCTTGAACGTGTCTTGATCGTTCGAGAAATATGCTTTGCCGAGCAGCCCGCCGCTGATGACGTGTGTGATTGTGTCCATGAACTAGATTACGAGCAATGGGAATCCGGGATTTCCAGCATTAGAAGACTTCAATCAGCGGCGAGCGCTTCTCGAAAACGGCTCCGACCGGCTGGAACGGAATATCATAATTGCTGAATTCCTCTTGTGCCGGCCGCACCGCTTCCGGCGCAAGCGCAACCAGAAATCCGCCGGAAGTTTGGGGATCGTAGAACAAATTCCGGTACTCCTCCTTCACACGTTCTGAGAATCCCACACATCCTTCCAGGAATTCGCGATTGTTTTTCAAGCCACGCGAAAGGAAATGTTGCTGAGATGCCTCGAGTGCGCCCGGCAAATAGCTTACGCAGGTGTGGTCGAGTCGAAAGGAAACACCGCTGCCGATCGCCATTTCGCGTGCATGGCCCAGCAGGCCGAAACCAGTCACATCCGTCACGGCATGAATTGGCGTTCCTTTGCCTTTTACGGCTGATTCCACTGCCCGCAGTGCTTCGGCGGCGGCGCCGTTGAGCTGAGTCATGGAAGCGGTCGATGCCGCGATCGACTCCTCGGCGGCGCTTCCCTGTTTGAGTGCCGTCGCAATCATGCCCGTGCCGATCGCTTTCGTAAGCAGCAGCACATCGCCTGGCCGTGCTCCTACGTTGCGCCAGAAACGCTTTGGATGGACCAGGCCTGTGACCGCATATCCAAATTTCATCTCGTCGTCGCGGATGGAATGACCGCCTAGGACGGTACATTTGGCTTCCACCATTTTTGAAAGGCCGCCGAGCATCACCTGTTCCAGTATCTCCGTCGGTCCAGCCGCGGGAAACGCAACAATCGTTAGCGCCGTGATCGGCCGCCCGCCCATGGCAAAAACATCGCTCAGCGCATTGGCCGCCGCCACTTGCCCGTAGGTGTAAGGATCGTCAACGATCGGCGTAAAAAAATCGACCGTTTGAACCAGGGCTTGTTCCTCGTTCAATCGATAGATGCCCGCATCATCGCTGGTCTCAAATCCAACCAGAAGATTGGGGTCATTCGGCCGCGGCAGCCCTCGTAGAACTGAGTCCAAAACCCCAGGACTCATTTTGGCAGCACATCCAGCCGCTTTTGCAGTGGTGGTAAGCCTCACCGTTTCCGCCAAATCGCTACCCCCTGTCAGGTTTCGCCCTCATTGGATGATTATACAGCCCTGGAGGTGCAAGTCAGACGCAGCCTTGTTGAAGAAACAGTGCGGCGCCGCTGAAGAGAGGCAAATAGCTTTCCGTACCTCAGTAAACCACTCCCACCTTTTAAACCTGAACCGATCGAACAGGAATCGAAATAGTCTTGGACACGGGCGTCGAGGCAATCATGTGGCAGTTCCCGTCGAACACTCCTCCAGGCTGGATCACCAGGCACGGTGAATAGATTTCACCGGTCACCATGGCCTTGGACTGGATCTCCACGCGATTTTTCGCAAAAATCGTCCCGTCAAATCTTCCGGCGATCAAGATCTGATTCCCTTCGATTTGTCCTTCCACGCGGGCATTTTCGCCCAACACCAGACTGTGATCCGAAATCACGGTCCCTTTCAGCTCTCCATCAATTCGAAAAATTCCGGTTACTTCGAGCTTCCCCTCGAACCGGACTCCCTGTTCGATAAAGCCCGTCCAGTTAGCGGAATCAGCAATTTCCTTGGGGTCTTTGTTCGCCATCAGAGGTATGTCGTTCGGCTGTTATATGCTACATATGTAGTTAATGGCCCAAGAGGCGTTCGTAAAGACCCTGGAGCTGCGCATCGTCATAATATTCAAGGATCAGTTGGCCAGGCCGGGTTCCGGTCTTGGGCCGCAGATTTACTCGTGTTCCCAGGGCTCGCTGCAACTCTTCGAGTGCCGCCTTGGTATTAGGATCGTGGCCAGCAATAACTGGCGCGGTCCTGGTGCCAGACTGCCTCGCCCCCATTCTTTCCAGTTGCCGGACGGAAAACCCACCCTTCGAGGCCCGTTTCGCGAGTGAAATTCGCGCCTGGCCTTCCGGGATTGCGAGTAGAGCGCGGCCATGTCCCGCGCTCAGCTTTCCTTCTTCCATCATTTCCTGAATCGTTTCTTCTAATCGCAGCAAGCGAATCGCATTCGCGATCGTGGCGCGATCCTTGCCCGTTCGCTCTGCCACCTGCTCTTGGGTCAAGCGGAATTCGCTGATCAATCGATCGAACGCCTTGGCTTGCTCGACTGGATTCAAATCCTCGCGCTGCAGGTTCTCCACCAGCGTCATTTCCAACGCGAGTTCCTCGGCCACCTCCTTCACCACAGCGGGAACACGCTGCAGGCTGGCTCGCTGGGCCGCACGCCAGCGCCGTTCGCCGGCGATGAGCTGGTACCGGGCTCCTCGTCGGCGGACGAGAAGCGGCTGAATGATTCCACTCGAGCGAATCGACTGTGCCAGTTCTTCGAGTGCTGTCTCTTGGAATCGTGTGCGCGGCTGGTAGGGGCTTGGATCAATCAAATCAATGTCAATCTGGATCAAAATCTCAGACGCAGCCAGGGCCGACTGGGCGGCAGTGCCGGCGAGTCCCGCGCCCACACCTGGCTTGGGAGCAGTTACAGACTCAGGCTCCCGAATGAGCGCGCTCAGCCCTCTGCCCAACGCGTTTCTGGTCATTGGCGATAAGCTCCTTTGCTAGTTGGATATAACTTTCTGCTCCTTTACTATGTATGTCGTAGAAGATCACTGGCTTGCCATGACTGGGAGCTTCGGCCAGCCGTACATTTCGCGGGATCACCGACTCAAAGACCTGTGCACCGAAGAAGCTGCGGAGATCGGCAGCGACCTGCTTTGAAAGGGTTGTTCGTTCATCGAACATGGTAAGCAGGATTCCCTCGATGGCAAGAGACGGGTTCAGAGATCGTCGGAGCCTCATCAGTGTGTCCAAGAGTTCAGAGACTCCCTCTAAGGCCAGATACTCACATTGGATCGGGATCAATACGGAGTCGCTTGCAGCAAGAGCGTTAATCGTAAGAAGATCGAGCGCTGGAGGGCAGTCTATCAGGATGTATTGATAATCCGGCCTGAGCTTTTCCAAGATTGCGCGGAGCCGGAACTCTCTATTTTCCATGTTAACGAGTTCGACGGCCGCACCTACTAGATTCTTATCTGACGGGATTATATCAAGTCCCTCAACCTGCGTAGGAATGACAATGCGATTCAGCGGCTCGTCCAGAATCAATGCATGATATAGAGTGCGGCGCGCTGGATCTTTGGGGAATCCCAGTCCTGAAGTGGTGTTTCCCTGGGGGTCGTTATCAATGATCAGGGTTTTTTGCTCGGCTGCCGCCAGGGAGGCTCCGAGATTTATGGCCGTGGTTGTCTTCCCCACTCCACCCTTCTGATTTGCGATCGCAATAACCCTGGCCAGAATTTTCTCCCAAACACCGCGGCAAATTTATCAAAGACCGCATGAGTCTAGCAAGTTGTTTCACGTGAAACATCATTGATCGATTCTTGAACTAATGAATTGTTCCACGTGGAACAAATTTTATTGAAAAACTCAAATATTATGTTCCACGTGAAACATCGATAATCCACATTCGATCCACAATGACAGAAAGATTATTCCCTAGATTCTGAAGGGAATTCCAATCGCCCAATCAGTAGAACGCGGCGATTCGAGCTCGGGATTAAGATGGACTCTCTCCAATTCCAACCGGTGGTTTTAGAGAGCTGCGCGGCATCGTGGATCCCGAGCCAAAGAACTACTTCGCCCTCTTCAGCCAGTCGAGACCGCGCCCATCTTAACAGATCTTCGTAATTGCCCACGGCACGACACGTAATGAAATTGAATTCTTGTGACGAATCGAAGTCTTCATATCTCGATGCAACCACTTTGTACGAATTGAAATGTAATGAACGAACAGCTTCAGAAAGAAATGCTGACTTGCGCTGGTTCGATTCGATTAGCGTCAATTCCAACCCAGGAACAAGAATTTTGAGTGGAATACCAGGAAGGCCCGCTCCAGTACCAACGTCGGCGAGCCGACCTTGCCGGATTGGAACTGCCGAGGCCGCAAAAAGGCTCTCTCCGACGTGTCGCTCCAGCAGATGGCTGATGTCTGATGGCGAAACCAGGGAAATCTTGCGATTCCAAAGCTCCAATAGGTCCACATATTTTCGCACCAGTGCGAGTTGGTCCGGATCCAGTTCGACGTGGAAGGGCGTGAGCCGTGACCGAATTTGATCGTCGGTTAGCTGCATATAGCTATAAGATAATATACAACTACACTGATTAGCTAATTGTGTACGGCCCAATTGTCTAGTTTGAGGAGTTTCCTTCTGGCGCCAAGCTCCCGCTCGCTTGCCTTTGAGGCAAGCGAAGCCAGCGCGCACCGATCAAGCCGGCACACAAATCAGCAGCAAAATGTGCTGCCATCGTAGGAATCAAGCTTCCCGTCCAAACGCGAATTCCCGCAAAGATAAGGCCGACCAGAAACGTTGTCCCCAGGCCGCGCTTCCCTTGATAAAGGTGCGCGATCGAAAAGAAAAACGCCGAAGCGACAACCCCGAAAAACGCAGATCCGGCGGCATTTTCGAAAATTGCTTCGACGAAGCCGCGGTAGATAAACTCCTCGCAAAGCGCCACCGTAGCCACCAGGGCCACGAACGCAAGAGACTCCACCAGCGTCTGCGGCATCACCTTGCGCGCCATCTGCCCTAAAAATCCATGCCGCTCGGGAGGCATTCGAGAAAGACGCCGGATCGCAACGATCTGGTTGGTTACCACCAGCGCTGAAAGGGCGGCCGCGACTATGATGGTAAGTCCGGGCTTCGGGAGCGCCAGCGCAAGCTCCGAAAGCGAGATGTTCCGCGCCGTGGCACGCCATAAAACAATTCCGGAAGCGAACCATTGAAAAGCAATCGTGGAAGCATAAAGAGCAAGCCGGTCCGCAGCCGTCAGTTGCGGCTGCCGGAAAAGCTTACGAATTCGAACCGCGCCACGCCAGGGGACAAAAACACCGAGCAACAGAAGGATCAGCGCGAAATCCCACGGTATAATCGAGTGGAGCATAGACAGATGTAACCATCGAACGCCGCGTGGGGGCAAGCGAAACTGCCGCACGCCAGTTGACAGGGGAAGTCCCGGCGATTATCGTTGCCCGGTTCTTAACTATGAAGATTCTAGTCATCGGCGGTGGTGGTCGCGAACACGCAATCGTGTGGAAACTGCGGCAAAGCCCGCTCGTGGAGCACGTGTGGTGCGCTCCGGGCAACGGAGGAATTTCGGATGAAGCTGAGTGCATCCCTGTCGATGTGGGCAACATGGATGCGTTGGTTTCGCTTGCGGAAAGGTTGAAGCCCGATCTGACTGTCGTCGGACCTGAAGTCCCTCTCGTCGCCGGGATCGTCGACGAATTCGCGCAGCGCGGGATGAAAATCGTTGGCCCCGATCGGACCGCCGCGCAGCTTGAGGGGAGCAAGATCTTTGCCAAGCAATTCATGTTGCGTCATGGAATTCCCACAGCATCTGTCCATGGGATCTGCGATTCGGTGGCTGACGCTTGTTCGGCGATCGGAAAGGTGAATGGACCGGTGGTGATCAAGGCAGACGGCCTGTGCGCCGGGAAGGGCGTGCTGGTAACTTCGTCGCCAGAGGAAGCGAAGGAATTTCTCGAGCGCTTGATGCATCAGCATGAGTTCGGAAAGAGCGGAAACCGAGTTCTGATCGAGGAAGCCCTGGAAGGCGAGGAACTCTCTTACATCATCTTGACCGATGGTGAGAGCGTCCTTCCGCTCGCGCCCAGCCGCGATCACAAGAGAGCGTTCGACGGCAATCGAGGGCCGAACACAGGAGGCATGGGGGCCTATTCGTCAGATGACCTGATGCCCTGTGAGCTGAACGAGCTAATTCTGAAATCGATTGTTTCTCCCACAATCCGTGGCCTGAGAGAAGAGGGCTGGACTTACCGCGGATTTCTCTACTTTGGCTTGATGCTCACCAAAGCGGGCCCCAAAGTCTTGGAATTCAATTGCAGGATGGGCGATCCCGAGACCCAGGCGATATTGATGAGAATGGACTTCGACTTTGCGGCAGCTCTTAAAGCGTTGGTGCGGGGCGAGCTCGCTGGGGTAAAGGCCTTGTGGAAAAAAGGAGCCAGCGTGGTTGTGGTGCTCGCTTCAGCGGGATATCCGGGAGATGTCAGGTCGGGCCAACCAATATCCGGGCTTTCGGATGCCGCGTCCGACCCAGCCGTCAAAGTGTTTCACGCCGCCACTCGCTACGACGGAGAGAACTACTACACGAGTGGTGGTAGAGTGCTTGGAGTTACCGCAATTGGTGATTCAATCGGTGAGGCAACTCGAAAGAGCTATGATGCCATTAGTAAAATTGAGTTCGTCGGCATGCATTTCCGCAAAGATATCGGAACGGTCGAGGTGAGCAAGGAAGTATACGCGGGCGGAGGCAAGGTTGGCTGAAGTCGTACACATCTTTCGCACGCTGCTTCATCGCTTTCCGATGGAAGAGTTGAGCGAAGCTGAAATAGTATTCGACAAGGGAATCGCCGGCTGCATTCACGGCCGGAGCGGGAGTAATCGCCAGATCCTTTTGATGGAGCTCGAAACCATAAGAAAACTCGGGCTGGCTCCGGGCATGGTCAGGGAGAACATCACGACAAAAGGACTTGATCTTACTTCTTTAGCGAGTGGCCAGCGGCTAGAGATCGGCCAGGCCGTATTGGAAGTCACGGAGCCCTGCCACCCGTGCGAACGGATGGATGCGATTCGCCAGGGCCTGCAGGAGGAATTGCGCGGCCGGAGGGGAATTCTGTGCAGGGTGATTTCGGCCGGCAGGATTCAGAAAGGCGGTTTGATCCAGGCGCTCGCGCCCGCGCCCGCGACGATTTCGACGGATTCGCGGGGAATAGGAAAAACAATTTGAACAATCAAATCCAGGGAAAATCATCGCTGGTTGGAATCATCATGGGATCGGACACGGATCTGCCGGTGATGTCCGAGGCCGCCAAGATTCTGGATAAATTCGACATCCCTTATGAGATGGAAGTGATGTCGGCCCACAGGTCGCCGGCAAGAACCCACGAGTATGCGACGACCGCCGTGAGCAGAGGATTGAAGGCGATCATTGTTGGCGCGGGCGGCGCAGCGCACCTGGCCGGAGTCGTGGCTGCACTGACGACGCTGCCCGTCATCGCCGTTCCCATGGCGACGACGGTGTTGAATGGAATTGATTCGCTGTTTTCAACAGTGCAGATGCCGGCGGGCGTTCCCGTCGCATCCATGGCAATCGACAAGCCCGGCGGGATCAATGCGGGAATCTTTGCCGCGGAAATTATTGGGACAGCGGACCCGGCAGTTCGCAAGCGATTGGAAACCTATAAGGAAGAACTCGCGCGCTCCGTGGCCGAGAAGAACGGCCGTTTACAGCTAGACCTCGCCCAGAAACAAAAATCAAAATAAATCAGCTCTGCCCATTTTCCGTAAGACTGCGCTGCCTCTACTGCGATGGAGGCTTCTGAAGCGTTGGCGCCGCGGGAGGCGGCTTTCGCAGGGTTGGCGCTCCCGCAGGGCGCTCCTTGATCTGTTCGGGCTGCTTCTCCTCAGGTGGGGGTGGCAGAAGCCACTCGAATCCGGCCGCATCGATCACGGCAATTTCCTGGCGCTGTTCCTTGGTTGCGACGGCGTCAA
>JBGQGW010000154.1:0-9920 GCA_041497605.1 Terriglobia bacterium
ACGCCCTCGGCGATGTTGGCGAAACCGCCGTTACCCTTGGCGTTCACGGATTCCGGCGCATAGTCCTCCCAGCGAATACCGTAAGTGAAAGTCAATTTGCTGGTCATGCGGAAGTTGTCCTGGGCATAGAGGAGAAAGCGTTTCTGGCTCTCGGAGGCAGTTTGGGTCGTACTCGCGAACCGCGCAAAAAAGGAAACGTCGCCCAGAAGGAAGGATGCCAGATCCAAGCCGCCAGTCGGAGCAAGCCCCCCCGATGATGTTTGCAAGTGATTGAAAGACAATTGCCCGGTTCGATTGGCATCGCTCGGGAATCGCAAGTTATGCGCGAACCGGATGTCCGCGCCAACTTTTATGGCGTGGTTGCCAAAGATTTTGGTCCAGTTGTTCACGAATTGATATTGGTGCTCACTCTCGACCAGTGGGCAGTTGCAGCGGGAGGGATTGAGGCCGTCACCAATATTGGTCAAGGTCATACCGTCAAAGATGAAAGCCGGGAGACCTCCCGTGGACGAGTCGGTGGTGAGGTTCAGTCCGTGCAGCCCCAATGCTTCCGCCGCCGCGGTGTTCGCGTCTGGCTTTATGGAATGCGGATTGTATTGGAACCAGCCGAATCGGAAGTCGGTCAAGAGCGTGGTGCTGATCGCTTTGTCGAATCCTGCTGCCAGGCTGTGGTTATGAATGTTAGAACTGCCACTCAATCCGCCAACTCCGCCTCCCGGACCACCCAGACCAATGCCCAGATTGGGCTGTCCAGTTAGGCTGTAGAAGGCTCTGGTGTAACGGCCAAAGATGTGCAAAGTTTCAGAGGCTTGGTAGTCCCCGCGGGCATCAAATGTGTTCGCGTGGAACGGACCGGAACCGGAGCCGAAAAAGTTATTGGTGATGTTACTGTTTATTGGTGCTGGGAACAACTTCAGCATAGCCACGGCCACCGGAGACAATCGGTTCACCGGAATCAAATTGCCGGCAAATGGAGTACGTCCCGCGCCTGTATTCTGATTTCCCGTCGCCGGGTCGTAGATTTGGCCGCCGCCAGAAACTGTTCCAAGGTATTGGGTCAAATTGCAGTTGCCCGCCGCCGCCGTGCAGGTGCTGAGAACCGTGGCGGTAGGAATCGTTATGTTGTTGGTGACGCCATTGGCCTGCCGTGTCCCCTGGTAATCTCCAAAGTAGAACAATTTGTTCTTAATGACTGCCCCGCCAACCGAACCTCCAAACTGGTTCCACTTCGCGGAGGGAAGCGGCACATTCCCCGGTTGGTTAAAAGGGTTGCGTGCCTGCGTAGCATCGGAATTCCGGTACCAGAAGGCGCTGCCATGAATTTCATTGGTGCCTGACTTGGTTGACGCTACCATCAAGCCTGCAATCGCCTTGCCGAATTCCGCGTCATAGTTCTGCAGACTGATCTTGGCTTCTCCGATTGCCTCCAGGTTGGGGTTAATGATAATGATGCCCAGGATCGGATCTTGATTGTCGGTGCCATCCAGTTCATAACCCGTGCCGCTGAAGTGTTGGCCATTCACGAAAGTTTGCTGCGATCCCTGCGGGTTTTCAGTCGCCGCGTGACTCCAGCCTACCAGTTGCTGTGTCCCCGGCGCAGCCAGCAGCAGTGACTGAAAATTGCGATTCACCAATGGGAGTTTCACTAGGTAATCTGAATTAAAATCAAGCGAAACATCGGCCCGGTCCGTCTTGAGTTGCGGAACTTCGCCCGTCACTTCTACCGTTTGCGTGATCGGGCCAACCTGCAACTGCGCATCGACACGCGCTGCTGTGTCCACCTGCACAAGGACGCTCGGCACTTCGTATGACTTGAATCCCGCCGCCTCTATTTTGATCTTATAGGTGTCCGGGATCAGGTGGATCACAGAATAATTTCCACTTTCATTCGTGGTCGTCCCATCGCTCGTGCCCTTCGTCACGGATGTCACCGTCACTTTGGCGCCAGCTACCACATTCCCTTGCGGGTCCGTCACCGTGCCAAAGACGCTTCCATACACGGCCTGCCCCAGAGACGTGCTCGCGCCGAACCCCAACGCGAAACAGAGAACTAAAATCCCCCCCACAACCGCTTGCTTTTTCATTGCACCCCTCCCCACAACCCTAGCTATTCGAAATCGCGTGCAGCCCTACCCCACGGAGGAAAAGAATCCGCCGCTCTCGTCAGCCTGGTTGAACAGTTACCGTCCCCGCGTCAACCAACCTTCACGCATTTGAGCGCTTTTCAAAATGAAAATGGTATAGACGGCAAAACTGCCAAACCCACCTGTCCGTAGCGAACAGCCCCCACATTGACCACTCTTAGCTTCGCCAGCGCCCCAACACACTTCCCGTGACTCGCTTTGCCCTGCCCTAAAGCGGGGAAAGGAAGCGAACACCCAAACAAGGCCCAGCTAAGAATTATGATGGCTTTTATCAGTTTTTTGAATAACGAGGAAAGTCTCTATGGGTCTGATACGGTTACGCGGGATAAATGGTCGCCTCACAAAGAGATGCGAAGCGCGTTACCTTGGTGTTACAATGCCGTCACGTCGCTTCCTGCGGGTGATCGGGTGAGTGATCGTGTCCAACAACTCGCGCAGATGGAGAAACTTCTCGGCAGCCATGCTCTCCATGGCTCGGAGTCCCTCTGCAAGCTGCTCCACTACCTAGCGACCTATTCCTTGGATCATCCCGGTGTATCGCCGAAGGAATACCAAATTGCGATCGAGGTCTTCAGACGCCAGAAGGACTTCGATCCGCATCTAGATTCGATGGTACGGGTCCAGGCGGGCCGTCTTCGCACAAAATTGGCTGAGTACTACGCCTCCGAGGGGGCTGAGGACCAGATTCTGCTCAAAATGCCCAAGGGCAGCTATTCCCTGACATTCCATCAGCGAACGCCGAACCCCTCGAGGAACCACAGAGGCGCCAACGCCGAACCTGCCACGGCTTCCGTGGCCAAGGGCCGGCCTGCCCGCAGGTGGTTCATGGCATTTACTGTACTCTTTATGATTCTTACTGCCGCCGTGTCTATTGCCGTGGACCGCTTCCTCACGGGCAGAGCCAGCGAAGCTCATTCGACGAGCGACTCCACAGAGGCGCTGGTTGCCTCTCGTGTTTTTTGGAAAGGGTTTCTGACTGGCCCAGAAGAACCCTGGGTGATCTTTTCGAACGCTGCATTCATCGGTTTGCCCGACGTGGGTATGCGGTACTTCGATCCTTCGCGCGATCCCAAAGATAGAATTTTTGACCATTACACGGGAGTGGGCGAAGTATTGGCAGTGCACAGCCTGGATAATATATTTGGTCTTCTTCACCAGAAAATCCGCGTAAAACGTGGCAGTCTTTTTTCTCTCGACGATGCCAAGAACAACGACCTCATTTTCGTTGGGTCGCCGACGGAGAATTTGACGCTACTCGATATACCGGGGACCCAGAGTTTCGTGTTCAAAAGAATGACTTCAGGTACTCGCAAGGGGAACACGGAAATCATAAATGTCCATCCGCAGCCGGGAGAACTCAAAGAGTTTCTTGCCTCGCCGTCGAGTCAGCCGCTCACGGAAGAGTATTCCGTCGTCGCCTTGATTAAGGGCTTGAATCCCTCGCGTTCTGTCCTGATTCTTGCAGGAACAACCACCATCGGCACGCAAGCCGCCGTCGAGTATGTCTGCCAGCAAGACTCCCTTGAACAACTGCTATTGCGGCTCTCGGTTTCGAACTCGGGTGAACTGAAACCGTTCGAAGCGGTGATTCGCGTGAAAGTCGCCAAGGGCGTCCCCGTCGGATCGGAACTTGTCGCCCTCCGCAAAGGACCCGCATAGGCCGCACCGAATCAAACTGGACTTCAGCAATTTCCAACTCTGTCATTCCCGCCTGTTCGCAAAAAGATCGGTCAGCCCTCCTGCCGCCACCTCGATGAGTTCATTGGATGCTGCATCATTTCGTTGCTCGAGCATTCTTAATTCTTTTTGTATGCCGGCGGCGTCAAACCCGGATCGAGCGTCGCCGCTTTCTGAAACTCCTCTTGCGCTTCTTTGAATTTTCCTTGCTGACGCAAAGCCAGACTCAACTCAAAATGTGCGGCCGCATAGTTTGGCGATGAGTTGATCGCAGCTCGGAATTGCGAAATGGCGCCCTCGAGGTCTCCCGCGTTGAGAAGCCGGCGCCCTGAATTTGTGGCGAAGAGCGCCGCCTGTTCGCTCGTCTTCTGCTTGGCGATTTCCATCCCCGCTTTGCTCTCCGCTGCGGCGCCTTCCGTATCACCGAGTTGACGCAGCACCGCCGCCAGGGTTGTATGTGCACCGGCGAAGTCCGGCTGCATTCGAATGGCTTCCCGCAAAGCATTCGCCGCCTCTGGCAATTCACCCCTCTGCTTCAGCACCGACCCCAGCGTGTAATAGGCCTCGGCATAATCTGGTTTGGCGTGAATCGCCGCGCGCAACTCCTCCGCCGCCGCGGCAAAATCTCCTTGTTGCCAGAGCGTCACGCCCAATGTGTAATGCGCGTCCGCTTGTCCGGGATCCAATTCTTCTGCCTTGCGAAGCTCCGCCTCCGCCTCCGGAAGCTTGTCTTTCAACTTCAGCGCCAGCCCGAGGTCGTAGTGCAGCGTCGCATCCTGCGGCGATAGCATAAGCGCCGCCTGGAATTCAGAAATGGCAGAGTCAAAGTCCGTCAATTGCAGGTAGGCCGCTCCCAGGTTCCCGATGTATCCGCTGTCCTTGGGGCGCAGGCGCACCGCCGTTTGAAATTCCGCGATGGCCCCCTGCCCGTCCCCGCTCTGCAGGAAGGCGAGCCCCAGATTGTTGTGCGCGTCCGGATTCTCCGGCTGCTGTTTCCCCGCCTCACGAAAAGCCGCGATCGCCTGGTCCAACGCGCCATTTCTTTGGAGAAGTAATCCCAGGCTATTCTGTGCGTCGGGATAATCCGGCTCCAATCTGATGCAGGCCTGCAATTCCTGGATCGCCGCGTCCCTGTCGTCCTTGCTCTTCAGAACCTGGGCAAGGTAATAGTGCGCGCCCGGATCCGATGGATTGAGCTGCACCGCGGCCTGAAGGTGTTGCGCAGCCTCTTCCGGGGATTTTTCCTGATAGCGCAAGACCCCCAGATGAACGTGCGCTGCGGCGAAATCAGGCTGCAAGCGCAGCGCTTCGGAAAACTCCGCGGCAGCTTCATGGGACTCGGATTGCTGCACCAGCAGCGTCCCCAGATCGTCATGCAATTCCGCTCTTTGCGGCTCCAAGCCGATGGCCCACTGAATTTCGCTGATCGCGCCTTGGAGGTCTCCAGAAAAACCCAGAACACGCCCAAGGGTATGATGAATCTCAGAATCTTCAGGCGCGAGCCGCGCCGCCTCCCGCGCCTCGCGCAGCGCGGCGGGCGTGTCTCCTTTTCGGACGAGCGCGTTCGAGAGATTCATGTGCGCGAGCGCAAAATTAGGATTCAGCTTCAGCGCGGTGCGGAACTGTGCGATCGCGGAATCGATTTCTCCTTGCGCCAGCATTACCCAGCCGAGCGAGTTGTGGCCCTCCGGGCTTTGCGGTGAAAGCCGCAAAACTTTTTCGAAGGCTGCACGGGCAGAAGCCAAATCGCCCTCCTGTAGCGCGGACAAGCCTTGCTGGTAAGTCGCACTTGCCCGCGAAGCAGCATCCGCCTTCGCAGAACCCGCGGATTGCGCAGCGCACATCGCCGCAGCAGCGCAGAAGAAAAACAGCAGCGCGGTGCATAGTTGAAAGAAAGGCGTCCGACAATGAAAGAGAATCAATCCCACGCGAAAGATACCAGTAGAGCGTTCTCAACAATACCAGCATGTTCACAGCCGCGCACCTCTCCACAAGCTGTTTGGTTCAGGTCCCGCCGCCATGTTGACGCGTCTCGGACCAGATCTTGCTATCATTAAAGATTGATGACTCTCCATTCCACTTTTCTCCGGTTTCTCTGCTTCTTTGGGCTTTCCGCTTGGCTCTCAATGCAATCCGGCAGTTCGCCGAGTGTCGGCACTGGCAATTCCGAGAGCGCAAACGCCAAGCCGTTTGTGCATTTCACCGATGTGGCGCAGAAAGCCGGGCTCACCACACCGGTCGTTTTCGGCGGCGAAAACACAAAAAAATACATCATCGAAACAACGGGCACGGGCGTCGCTATCTTCGATTACGACAATGACGGCTGGCCTGATATTTTCATCGTAAATGGCACGACGCTGGAAGCCTCGCCAACGGGCAAAGCACCGATGAGCCACCTCTATCACAACAATCACGACGGCACCTTCACCGACACCACCGCAAAAGCCGGCCTGACCCACACCGGATGGGGCCAGGGCGTGTGCGTCGGCGATTACGACAACGACGGCTTCGAAGATCTGTATGTTACCTACTACGGCAAAAACCTGCTCTACCACAACAATGGCAATGGCACCTTCACCGACGTCAGTGAAAAAGCCGGCGTCGCCGGAAACGGTAAGCGCTGGAACACCGGCTGCGCTTTCGTCGACTATGATCGCGACGGAAAACTCGATTTAGTCGTGGCCAACTACGTCGACTTTGATTCCGCCACCGCTCTTGCGCCGGGCGAGCGGCCTTCCTGCATGTGGAAAGGTGTTCCCGTCATGTGCGGCCCGCGTGGCTTGCCGTGGGCAAACAATGTCCTCTATCACAATCTCGGCAATGGCGTGTTTGAAGACGTTACGACGAAAGCGCACATCGATCAGACCAACGGGCATTACGGGTTCAGCGTTTCCACGTTTGACTATGACGATGACGGCTGGCCGGACATATACGTCGCGTGCGACAGCACCGCCAGCATCCTTTACCATAACAATCACGACGGCACGTTCACCGATGTCGCCGTTGTTGCGGGCGCCGCGTTTAATGAGGACGGCCGCGAGCAGGCCGGAATGGGCTCCACGGTTGGCGACTATGATGGCGACGGCAAGCTGGATCTTTTCAAAACAAGTTTTTCCGATGATACCTCTACGCTTTACCGGAACAATGGCGATGGCACGTTTGACGACAAGACTTTTCCCGCGGGACTCGGCTTGAACACGCGGTATCTCGGCTGGGGCGTGATGTTCGTCGATGTGGACAATGACGGCTGGCCGGACCTGCTCCTGGTCAACGGCCACGTCTATCCCGAGGTCGACAGCCAGCATCTTGGCAGCAATTTCAAGGAGCCGAAAATCCTGTATCACAACAACGGCAACAGAACTTTTGCCGACATCTCTGCCAGCGCGGGGCCGGGGATCACTGCGGTAAGTTCTTCGCGCGGGTTGGCGGTCGGCGATTTGTGGAATGACGGCCGCTTGTCTGCAGTGATCAGCAACATGAACGCGCCGCCGATGCTACTGGTGAACGATTTGCGCAACGGCAATCATTGGGTTGCATTTCGCACCATCGGCAAGCCGCCTGCAACGCAGGCTCCAGGGTTGAAATCCAATCGCGACGGCATCGGCGCGAAGATCACTGTGAGAGTCGGTACGCGCACGCTCGTCGACGAAGTTCGTAGCGGTTCCAGCTACATCTCCAATAACGACATGCGCGTCCACTTCGGCCTCGGGTTCGCCACCAAGATCGATTGGGTCCAAGTCCGCTGGCCCAGCGGCCTGGTCGAACGCTTTAATAACCTGCCCGCCGATGCGATCCACACGCTGAAAGAAGGTAGTGGTACGCCGGATGCGAAAATGTAATGAAATCAGGAAGTAAGGCAGTGCCCCCTCGATTCCGCAGAACCGTCCGGCGCGCAGGAATCACGCGTCGCTAGGAATGACGATGTTGTGGTAAGTGCCTATCTATTCGCTGACTCAGTGTGGAGTGTTGCATCAATCGCATGGCTGGTCGCCGGGGCTTCCGCGACTCCAACATGTTTGTCTGCGCCACCGTAGTAAAACAAGAACCGATTGCCCTGGCGCGCCATGCCTTCGATGAATACTACATTGGGCACTTGGCCGATTTTCTCCCATTCTTTTTCCGGGGCGAAGATGGGCTGGTCGGAGCGCGAAAGCAGCTTTCGCGGGTCGTGGCGGTCGAAGACAGCGAAGCCGGTGCGATAAACCAGATTGTCGTCGGCGCCGTTGTAGATGAGCACAATGCCCCGCTCGGTGAGGATTGGCGGAGGGCCGGGCTCGACGACACGGGAATCAAACTTTCCCGCGCGACGCGGAAGAACAGGCGTGGTGGTCGCTTCGGTCCAGTGAATGAGATCGGTGGAGTAAGAAAGTCCCATCTGGTCGGTCTTGTCGGCGGCGGTGCCGAGCCAGTACATCCAGTATTTGCCATCGATTTTTTCTGGGACGATGGCGCCAGACTTAGTCCACCCGACGTTCCAGTTGCCTTTGTAAGCAGGAAGAATCACGCCTTTGCGTTGCCAAGCGACTAGATTGGTAGAAATGGCTAGGCAAAGCTGCGCGTCTTTCTTGTTGTAGCCGGTGTAAGTGAGATAGAAGGTGTCGCCGATTTTCTGCAGCCGCGGATCCTCCATTCCGCCATCTCTTTCGTACGGGGCTTCGGGAAACAGGATAGGTATGGGACGACGAATGAACTGAATTCCGTCGGCGCTTTCGGCATAGCCGAGGCGCGAAGTGCTAGAGGCATCCTGCGCGCGATAAAGCATAATGAACTTGCCAAAGGCAAATATTACTGCCGGATTGAATGTCCCTGCGGATTCCCACGACGTACCCTGCGGCGAAATAATGGGTTCGTTCGAGGCGCGGCTCCATGCGCCGAATGGAAGATCGGTTGGTGACGCAGCGAAAGCAAGCGAAGCCGCGAGGAGCGAGATCGCCAGAAAGTACCGGGCTTTTTTGGAATGCATGGTCCACAACTCCCAGCAGAACGGGTAGATGGTCACACAAAAAGAAATTGCCCGCCAGTCTGCGGTCCCGGAACGAGGAAGAACGAAAAATTCAACACAGAGGGCACAGAAACTTCCCTGCGCAATACGGCTCGCGCAACGAAAGCGAATCCAGCAGAAGAGAGAGGAAAGAACGGGTCTTCCCGGCAAAAACCGCCGGGACGCAAAAACGCGAAAGACCCGCCACCACAAAAAGAAAAAGATTAGAAAAAAGAGAAAGGATTCACTTTGGAGGTTTGGGAGTTTTGGGCGGGTCGAATTGCATGGTGCGGACGATGCCTTCGCCCTCTTTGACGAAGATAACCTGGTTCGGCTTGATGTCCTTCAAGGTTTCCACCAGGCCGCTGGGCCAGCGGATTTCGAGGAGCTCGACGTTTGCGGCTTTGCCGATGCCGAAGTGGACGCGCAAATCATTTTGAGAAAAATAGCCGCCGCCGCTGCGCACTTCGTCAATTTGCGGATGCAGACTCTTCTCGCCGGGGAGACGCGTGACACATTTGATGCGTGCGCCGATGCCGCTGCGATTGGATTTTGTGCCGATGGTTTTGATTTTGATCCAATTGTTGGCGGTGCGTGAATCGCAGCGCAGAAGTTGGGGAAAATCGTTGACGGTATTGACGACGACGTCGATGTCTCCGTCGTTGTCGAAGTCGCCGAAGGCACAGCCGCGCGCGGCGACAGGCGCAGAGATTCCGGAGCCGGCGTCGTAGGAAACATCGTCAAAGCGCCCGTTGCGCAGATTTTTGTACAGCAGCTTGCGCTGCGGGTAGCCGGCTTCAGTCTTCAGTTGCTCGACTTCGGGATAGACGTGGCCGTTGCAGACGAGGATGTCAGGCCAGCCATCGTTCTCCATGTCGAAAAAGCCGCAGCCCCAGCCGAGATATTGGGTGTGCTTGCCGAGGCCGCCCTGGTAGGTGGCGTCCTCGAAATTCGCGCCGCCGAGATTGTGGTAGAGCGAGGGAGTGTCGCCTGCGAAATTCGTTTTGACGAGATCGAGATTGCCGTCGAGATCGTAATCAGCGGCGGAGATGCCCATGCCGGCTTGCGGCTTGCCGTCGGCGCTGAGAGCGCAGCCCGCTTCCAGGGCGATGTCGGCG
>JBGQGW010000155.1:0-9869 GCA_041497605.1 Terriglobia bacterium
CGCCAGCAACTCCTTGCACTCGGAGTCGCTGCATGAATACACTCAGTTCAGTGTCCAAAAAATCCGGGGCTAAACAGCCGAAACCTGACCCATCCGCGGTGTGATTATTGTGGTTTATCTATTTACGTAACCGTACAATGCGGAGCACATATGTCACTAAAAGCCGATGTCGGGGCGAAAACTCCGTCGCAAGACATTCTGTGGAAGCAGTACGAACTTCACGTGGGCTTATATAAGGAATATCTGAATCTGGTCCTCAAGTTCAATGTGTTTTACTATGCGGCGACAGGCGCTCTTATCTCGTACTATTTGTCAAACGAACAGAAGAGTCCGTGGATGAAATATTCTCTCTTGTTCCCGGTGCTGATGAGCTTCGGATTCGCATTTTTGTTTTTCTATGCGGCCTCCAAATCACATGTGACCCGCGAAGAACTATTTGCGATACGGGGGGAATTAGGGCTTAAAACGGCACCTGAATATCTCGTCCTCACTATCTTCCTTTGGCTATCGGCAGCACTGTTGGTTGTCGTCGCCGCCTCGCTGCTCTTAGTGATTTTCTGCGCGAAACTGTGAACGAATGATTTTCGTCGACCCTTTCATTATCCTATGCGGTGAGTTTCCTTAATCGTACAATGCCCGCACTCGGAGGGTGTGAATGTGGGCGGGTGGCACATGCTTAATTCGACAGGTGCGTTTCGGGTGCCGCATCCCTTCGTCGTTAAGGGTGCGGTCTTTCGGGTTTGGATCTAGAAGCCGCTGAGTTCTTACCTCCATATAAACTCTTGACATTCTGTTTACCTTGTGGTACATATCCATATGAGATTATTTGATACTATACGCAAGCCGTCATCATCCCACGGTCATCCCGGCTTATCCTTCATTTCATCTGACTCCGCTTCCAATTCAACTGACCGTCTAACTCGACTTTTCTCTTGTATTTACGAGTCACACAAATTGCAGCCAAACACGAAAAATACAGACTCAAAATCGGCAATTCTAATCGCCTGGCTAATCGCCAGGGGGAAACGATGTCAAAATTGCGCAACTTGCTGGAAACACGCTGGTTGGAAAATCCTAATCGCCTCTAAATCGTCTATTTTCGAGGGGCCCAAATTGGAGGGCAAAAATGCGCAATTTTGGCGGTGGGCAATCCCCTACGGGGGTAAAGGCACGGTAAAATGGTGGAATGGTGATACGCATGATCGCGATGGATATTGACGGGACGCTGCTGGATAGCCGGCACAAGGTGCCGGCTGTGAATGTGGAGGCGATTCGGGAGGCGGCGGCGCGCGGGATTGAGATCGTGATTGTCACCGGGCGACGGTTCGATTTTGCGCATCCCATTGCCATGGAGTTGCCTTGCGATCCGGCGATGATCGTGAACAACGGAGCGGTGATTAAGTCGAAATCGGGCGAGACGCATTTGCGGCACCTGCTGCCTCGGGAAGTGGCGCGGCGGGTGCTCGAAGCCACGGTGCGATTTTGAGATGGAGCGGCAGTGGTTTTCGACCGGCTGCGCGAGAACCAAATGTTTTTCGAGAAAATTGATTGGGACGATCCGGGGCGGCGCGGATATTTCGAGCGCAACCGGGCGTACCTGGCGGAGATGAGTCCCCTGGAAAATTGCCTGGATGACGATCCGATTCAGGTGATGTTTACCGGACCGTTTCTGCCCATGCGGGAGGCGCTGGATACTTTGCGGAAGATGCCGGAGGCAACTCTGTTTGCGCTGGCGTTCACCGAATATGAGGATCGTAATTTTTCGATTCTCGACGTGATTCGGAAAGGCTGCTCGAAGGGCGCGGCGCTGGCCGAATGGGCACAGCGGCGAGGCATCCGGCGCGAAGAGGTAATGGCAATCGGCGATAATTGGAATGACCGGGAAATGCTGGAATATGCAGGCCTGGCGGTGGTGATGGGCAACAGCGTCCCGGAGCTGAAATCGCTGGGCTGGCCGGTAACGCTCTCGAACGACGAAGGCGGCTTGGCCGAGGCGATTCGAACTTATGCGCTGGCGTAGAGGCGGCGAAGAATTGCTGGCAGAACGACGAGGAGAGGGAACATAATCGGTTCACAACCTTGAGGCGCATCGTACCCATGATCGTGGCTCTGATTGCTGCAGCCGCGGCGCCGACGGCGCGCGCGGATTATGTTGTCCTGCGATCCGGAATTCGGCTGCACGTGAAGAGCTACGAACGAACAGGCGACACGATGCGCCTGGCAATCGAGGGCGGGACAGTGGAAGTGGGCGCGGCCGATGTAGTCACGATCGAACCGGAGGACCTGTTCAAGGCACTGCCGGCCCCGTCGGCCGCTGCCGGCCCATACGCAAACTTGATCCGCCAGGCGGCGTTGAATCATGGATTGGACGAAGCGCTGATTACCAGCGTGATCGCCGCCGAATCCAATTTCAACCCTCATGCCGTGTCGCGCAAGCAGGCCCTGGGACTGATGCAACTGCTGCCTTCCACGGCGAGGCGCTACTCGGTGACCGATATTTTCGATCCGGCCCAGAATATCAACGCGGGCACGCAGTACCTGAAAGAATTGCTCGAGCAATATCACGGCAACCTGGCGCTGGCGCTCGCCGCCTATAATGCCGGGCCGGAGCGCGTGGTGCAATTTCGCGGCGTTCCTCCCTACCCGGAGACGCGCGCCTATCTGAAGCGCGTGACGACCTCGATGGCGAATCAGAAAAAACCCGCAGCGGCTGGCATCCGTTTCGCAGCGGCGTCAAAACCCTCGAACGCGCCCTCGAGCGCGATCACACACGATCCAGCGACGGAGATAAATTCCCCCGAGCGCTAAAAAATTCCCTTGTAATTTTAAACAAGATTATTGCTGCGGCGGTGTGGCGGGATTTTGAGGTGTGCCTCTCGGCAGCGGAACAATTCCACCACCGGCCGGAGACAGCGGTGATTGCAGACCTTGTGCTCCTTGTGGTCCTTGCATTCCCTGGTTTGCTTGCGCAATCACATCCGAAAGCGGATTCCAGATAAATTCCCAACGATGGTACGTCTTGCCTCCCTTGTAAACCATGATGGATCGTTTATCGTTGCTACCACCAACTCCGATGATGCTGCCGCCAAAAACCTGTCCGCCACCCGTTGAGCCGCCCGACAAAGAAAACTGCGGCTGATTAAAAGTGTTTCCGCCCAGCGGAGCGGTTCCCATGGGAGATTGGCCCTGTTGTCCGCCCGGTCCTGACGACGGCTGCTGGCCGGGGTTCGCTGTCCCACCGGAATCAGGATCCTGCTGGCCGCCGGGAGTGATACTGCCTCCCATCGGTGCGCCCCCCGGTCCATTCGTTGGAGGCTGGCCAAACGCACTCCCGGCGGGAGTTCCTGGCTGCTGGCTGGGATCCGCTGGGGGTCCAGCTCCGGCCATTTGCTCCGCAGCGGCCATCTGCTGCAACGAGGTATAGCGCACGCTGTTCACTAATTGCCCCGCGGGAGTGACGTAGATCATCCGCCAATTCCCGTCGGGCGTAGTGGGATCCTTGTAGGCCTTGCGCATGAAGTGGATCGAACCATTTCCTTTAGTGAGATCGTCCATGGTCTGCGGGAATTTTCCCAACTTGTGGTAGTAGAGCCGGACGCCGCGCTTGTACTGATCGCCGCGCCAGATCATCTCGGCTTCGCGCTGGCGCTTCCCCTGTGTCAGCCAGGTCAAGTTGATGGTGACGGCGCCGATGATCATCACCGCGGCCATGAACATCACCATCATGAGCGCGTAGCCGCACTGAAATGAAGAAGGCCGCGCTGCTCGCGGAGCAGAGACAGAAGCGGTGCTTCGAATTGTGGCGCTCGGCTTCACGTTTGTGGCTGGTTCGTGGGCGCTTCCATCGTCAGAGTGGCATGGCGGCCGGAAGAAACTTCTTCGACATCGACGGTATTGTTCCCGATTTTCACAACGCGGAAGCGGCTGAGCAAAGTTTCGCCCTCCGCGACGATGAACACGTCATCGCCGTTCGCGAAGAACGCCTGCTTCCTGCCAGACTGAGGGTTACTCATGTAGCCGAAAAAGGTAGCCGGAATTTCGAGCGGTGGAGGCCCGGTGGGCACGACGGGGCCCGACGGTCGCGGCGGATTGTTCGAATCTGGCTTCGGCACTGGCGGCGGAGGCGCTTCCAGGCTGAATATGTCGCGGTGCGTGCCGGTGTATTCCTGCTTGTGGATGCGATCGAGCAGATCCACGCGCAACCGGGGATCATCCACCATGAGGGGTTGAAATTTTCGATCCGCCGAAAACACGCTCACGATCGCAGGCCCCGAATTCCGATTGAGGAGGTAGATGATCGGAGCGAGGAGCAGCAGCCCAACCAGAAAGTAAATTTGTTTGCGTTGCCGAGTGATCGCCATGGATTAAGACCGGAAATATGTGCGCAAACTCAGATTCAACCGGATCGTACCGGATGAAGCCGAAGCCAGCGAAAGATTGTCCAGAAGATAGAAATTCTTCGAGCGTTCGAGTCCATTAATGAACTGAATCAGGCTGGCATAATTCCCTTCGACACCGGTGCTAATGTGAATTTCGGTGACCCCGCGATTGGGGATAGCTTTCTGTTCAAATTGCACGCCGCTGGTCCTGAGGCCGGCCTGCCCCGCTAATTCTCCAAGATCGGCAACGACCGCGGAGTAGCCGACCGAGGCAGGAAGCAATTCCTCCTGGTAGAAGCGCTGGCCTTCTCCGCCGATCTCCGGAACGTGGGCGCGAATGGCTTCCCCACGCGCGACATCTTTTGCAAGCAGGCCCTGCTGCTGCTGCAAGCGGTGCGCTTCCCCGCGCTGCTGCTGGGCATCGGCCTGCCCCGCACGCCGGTCTATCACGACCAGCGCCAGATCCAGCACGAACAGGATCACCAGACCCCAGCGCGTCCATTTTTTCCAGACTTGCGAATTTCCATTCATCGTTTGGCGGCCTTCACGTCGTATGATACCGGGCGACCAGTTGGAGCAGCACCTGATCCTGCATATTCGATTTGTTCGGACGTTGCTCCTGCTTCAACTCGACTCCGGAAAATTCTTTCGACTCTTCCAGAGCCTTCAGGAATTTCAATTTCGCTTCATCGCTCGCGGCGCCCACGACAAGAGTTATTTCCACCACCCCCTTCTCCATCTTCGGGGCAATGGTTACCACGCGCACGCCGGTCGGCAACAGATGCTCGAGGTCCATGAATACTTTGGTCCATGGAAAACTGCGCTGCTCAATGAGTGCGTTCAGGAATGCCGCGCGCTCGGTGACGCCGCGCGTCTGGGGCATCTGAAAATAAGCGCGCAGCGCGGATTGCTGCTGTTCGAGCAGGTGGATATTGTTTTGGTAGTTGGAAATTTCGGCGCGAACCGCGCGATTGACTCGCCACGTGTAAATCGTGTGCACGGAAAGAACCAGGAAAGCGGCGAGCCCGAGCGCGCCAAGCAGGCTGGCGCCGGCGATAAAACGCCGGTTGTTCTCGAGCGGTGCGGTGGCGAGATTGAGTCGGACTTTCATTGTTGTTTAAGGCGTTTCAAGGCCGTGGAAAGCAGCGCCCTGCAAACCTTCAAACCGTGGCCCCTTGCAAGCAATTTCGCGGCGAAATCGAGTCGCGCCGCAATTCAGAAACTTCCCGCCAAGGGGCAATGTTCCCAAAAACCAGGAAGGTGGCACTCTCACGCGCCTCGATTCAGAGCCCAACCGACCAAACCTTCGAGGCGCTGATGCCCCAAGGAAACCACCTCGTTGGGAATTTCAGTTCCGACGGCTCCCGATGCCAGCGGCATCACAGCACAGCCTAACTCATTTTGCACGGCCTGGCGAAATTCCGTCGTGCGATCGCCGAAGCCGGCCAGCCGGACTCGATCGACACTGCCGCCCCAGGTGTCTTGAAAATAGGCCACCGCCGGGAAAATCTCGTCGAGCAGGGCCTGCGGAACAAGTTGATCCGCGGCGACAGACACATCGTTGGTGCGGTAGACACAAATGGTGCCGCCGAACACGATCGCCGTGGTCAAACTGGTGTCGGTGAGGCGCGCGAGCAGAGTCGAGCCCCCTTCTTCGAGGAGCGGCAGCGTGGCGAGAGTGGAACTGAGCACCACGCCAGTCTCCATCCCCGCGCTCTCGACAATCGCCTCATATTCCCGAAGGATTTCCTGCCGCGCCAGGGCGGCGAGAATTTCCAGATTGCCGGAGCGGCCGGCCTGGCGCATCCACGAAACCACGGTGCCTTCCACGTCGAAGGGCACACTTTTCTTCAAGCGCCAGCGAAGCAGCGGCACGGCCTCATCCGCGCGGCGCGGGAAAGTCTCGAAGGGCAATATAAAAACGCGGACCACGGAATCCGGAACCAAAAGCGCGATTTTCTCGCCGCGCGTGGACATTCGCGAGAGGACGCTGCGGAGAGCCGAGCGCACGGCTTCGCCATTCTTAATGTTTGTCTCCACAGCCGAAGGGACGATGGCTCCGGGAGGAAGGTCTTCTACTCCATGCGCATCCAGCGCCAGTAGACCCCGACCCCACTGCGCCGCAGCCACATGGCTGGTGGAAATTTCGCAGACCAATGCCGGGTGGGGCATGGCATCCAGCCATTTGCCGATTCGGCGCACCGGGCCGACATTGGAAAGTTTGCTCTCGAAGCTGCCGGGGCTACTCAACGAAGGTCACCTTATTGATTTCGCGCAAGGTGGTGATGCCGGCGCGGACTTTGGCTAATCCGGAATCGCGGAGAAAGAGCATCCCCTCTTCGCGCGCGACACGTTTGATTTCCGATGTGGGCCGACGATTGATGATCATCTCACGAATGCGGTCGGAAAGATCGAGCAGCTCGGAAATGGCCGTTCGCCCGCGATAGCCGGTGCCGGCACATTCCAGGCATCCGGCGCCTTCAAAAATGGATACGCTGCGCCAGGCGGCCGGATCGAGGCCCGATTCGCGGAGCGAATCCTCGGAGTAGGGAGCCTGGTGTTTGCAATTCTCGCAAATCACGCGGACCAGCCGCTGGGCCAGGATGCAATTGAGCGCGGAGACGAAATTGTACGGTTCAACGCCCATGTTGATGAAGCGGCCAATCACATCGGTGACGTTGTTCGCGTGGACGGTGGTGAACACCAGGTGGCCGGTGAGCGCCGACTGAATGGCAATTTGCGCCGTTTCCTGGTCACGAATTTCGCCGACCATGATTTTGTCCGGATCGTGGCGCAGAATGGAGCGCAATCCACGGGCAAAAGTAAGGCCCTTTTTCTCATTAACCGGAATCTGCGTGATGCCGCGCACTTGATATTCCACGGGATCTTCAATGGTGATGATTTTGTCTTCGTCCGTCTTAATCTCGTTGATGGCGGCATACAGAGTGGTGGTTTTACCGGAACCGGTAGGGCCGGTGACCAGCACCATGCCGTAGGGCTCGCGAATATAACGCCGGAACTTGCGCGTTTCTTCTTCCTCGAAGCCGACCACATCCAGGGTGAGGTTCCGGAATTTTTCGCTGAGCGTTTCCTTGTCCAGGACGCGCAGGACGGCATCTTCGCCGTTAATCGAGGGCATGATGGAAACGCGGAAATCGATGAAGCGGCCTTTATAACGGACGCGGAAGCGGCCGTCCTGGGGCACGCGGCGCTCGGCGATATCCAGTTCGCTCATCACCTTGATGCGCGAAAGGATGGTGTTGTGCCACTCCTTGTCGAGGGGCTGCATGGCATATTGTAGGATGCCGTCAATGCGGTATTTTACTGCCACCTCGTTGGTGCGGGTTTCGATGTGGATGTCACTGGCGCGGCGTTCGAGAGCGGTGAAAATGACCGTATCCACCAGGCGAACGACCGGGTTTACACCCGAATCGCGCGTCAGCTTGTCCATGGATATGGTTTCTTCGGTCTCCTCATCGGTGACCACTTGAAGCGTGAAACCTTCGGTGGCCTGGTCGAGGACGCGTTGCGACTGCTCCGTGCGTTTGAGCAAATCGCTGATCTGCGATCCGGTGGCGACGTTGATGATCAACTTCTTGCCGAGAAGTCCCGCCAATTCGTCGGTCTGCAACAATTGGCTGGGATCGGCCACCACGATGGCGAGTGAATTGTTCAGCGCTTCCAGGGGCACAAAGTTATAGCGGAACATCAGCTCAGCCGGGATGCTGCGGAACAGCTCCGGATTAATGCGCTGCTCGCGAAGATCGATGAAGGGACAGCGATAGCGCTCGGCCAGCCGCCGCGTCCGCTCCACCTCTTCGGCTTCGTTCGGAGCGCTCTCCGGATTGATGTTCATGTTTCGGTTGATGGTTGACATAACAAAAGACGGCTATCCGCCTCCCATATTGAGAGAAAACATCGGCAGGTAGAGCGCGATCACAATAAAGGCCACAATACAGGCCATGATAATCAGGATGGCCGGCTCGACCCAGGTGAGAAGATTCGTCAGCCGGAGATTCACCTCCTCTTCGTAAAATTCCGCAACGCTGGTCAGCATCGCTGCCAGAGCGCCGGAAGCCTCACCCACTTCGATCATTTCCACAGCCATATCCGGGATCAGGCCGGAAGCCTTGAGGCTGGCAGAGAGCGCTTGCCCCTCCCGAACGCGGGCGGCCGCCGTGCGGACCGCGGTAGAAAGCATCCGGCTGGTCAGTGCTTCGGAGGACGTTTCCAGTGCAGCAACGAGTGGCGTCCCGCCGGCTAAAAGCGTCGCCAGCGTGCGCACAAATTGGGCCACTTGCGCTTTGATCCAGATATCACCGATCAGCGGCAGACGCGGTTTCAAGCGGTCCATTGCCAATCCGCCCTGGGACGAGCGCGTCCAGAGATAAAGCAGCGCAAGAGCCAGGGCGGCTAAACCGACGATATAAAAGATGTAATTGCGGACCGGAAGCGAAACAGCGAGAACAAACTGGGTAATGGGCGGCAACTGAGTATTCAGTTCCTTATAAAGCTCAGCGAACTTGGGGATCGCAAAAGTGACGAGATACGAAAGGACCAATGTGAGGGCCACGACCAGGATCGCGGGATAGATCAAAATCGTGCGCAAGCGATTGCGGAAGCCGCTGCTCACCCGTTGATAGGCGATGTATTGTTCGAGCACGCCGGTCAGGTTTCCGCTCTTTTCGCCCGCCATGATGCAGGTGCAGTACACGCCGGGAAAAATTCCCTGCGCGATGATGGCTTCCGAGAGCAACGATCCGTCGCGGACCCGCTGGCGAACCTCGATCAGGGCGGGCCTGAGGCGGACAGCAGCGGCGCGCTCGGCGAGCAGATCAAGAGCCGTGAGGATGGGCAAACCCGCCTTAATCAGGGTGTTGAACTGCTGATTGAAGATCAGGAAATCCATGGGGCGCATGCTGCTTTTCCCGCGCTGCCCGCTCAATTGAGAGAACACTCCAGCGTGCGCGCGGACGGAAAAGACGAACAAACCCCGTTCGGCGAGTTTCTGTTTCGCCTCGGCCTCGGATTTGGCTGTCTCCACCTGCTGAATGATGCGGCCGGTGGAGTCTGCCACCTTGCAGACAAATTCCGCCATTGGGAGTGGACGCCTTATTCAACACAGGCGCACCAAATATGAAGTGTAGCACAAGCCACGAGACACGAAAGGGAGTCCACGGCGGCGATTTCGCAAGATGAACCCAATCCGTTCATGCTTGGGGAGTTAGTCATTGGATTGCTCCTGTATGAACCGGCGCTTAAGTGCGATCCGGGAGTGGGTCATACCGGGTAAGGCCAAGCGGGTCGGAGCGAACTGTGCCCCGTTTTAAGACACTCTTGCATGGGAGGAGCACTAACGGACGGCGCCGGCGAGATCCGCCTGGTTGACGATCGTCACGCCGGGGGGAGGCTCGAAATGGAATTTCGATTCCGGTATTGGAATGTTCTCCTGCCAATTGCCGAATCGAAATTCAGTTTCAATGTGGCCCG
>JBGQGW010000156.1:0-9848 GCA_041497605.1 Terriglobia bacterium
CGACAAGCTTGGCGACGAACGATCCCAGCACGTCGGTGCAATATTCATCGAGGCCGATCGGGGTCACAAGATGAACGCAAATCTTCTCGCCGATCCGCTCGCTGAACGTCACGCGGCGCCCCCTTCCAGTTCCTCGTCCGCATCCGGCTCTTGGCGAAGGGGTCCGTAAAGACGTTTCAGCTTTTCGCGCACCCGCCTGTCCTGCTGAGTGCGCACGCCTTCGCTCCACGTCCGGTCCATCAGAACGTCCTGTGCGGTTAAGAGCATCAATCTGACGACAAACCCGTAGCCGTTATAGCTAAAGTGGCCATCGAGGGCCTCGGCATTTTTGTTGGCCATCCTTTTGAGCATCAGGTACATCGCGCACAGATGAGCGTGAATCTCCTCAACAAGCGGCCGCCAATCTTCCTCGGGCATCCATTTGTTCGCACAAGAGATCAGCATATCCAGATCACTGGCCACCGCGCTGAGACTGGCCAGGGCCGCGGGCCTCTCGTTCGATTTGCTTGGTGAAAGTTCCATAGTCTTCTCCTTGTTGTTGCCCGTCCGGCAACACGCGGTGCAGTCATTGACGCTTGCCGGCGCCGTAAGCTAAACGAAAATTTTCTCCCCGATCCACTCGCTGAACGTCACGCGGCGCTCGTTTCGAGGTTCTTGTTCGCGGCCATCTGCGCGGGGCCGAATCCGCAGCGGCGCCTGATCTCATCGATCGAGCGGTCGCAATCCCGGAGACCAAATTTGGCGATCTTCACGGCGAGGTCCTTCCTTAGACCTTTGTCCCAGAGTTTGCAGGCGGCGACCGCCTCCGCATACCCTAGCGGATCATTCGCGGCGCGCATCACGGGCTGAAATCGCCGATCGCGCGAGAGGCGTTGCGCCTGATCGACAAAGGAGTCCACGACGCTCGGGAAACTCTTGAACCTGTCGAAATAATCATTGCTTCTTTGGGTCGATGGATCATACCCATTCGGGAGCATCCAGCTCCAGGCTGTGTGAAAATCGGCCATCGCGATCAAGATGCTGGCGGGCACTCCGGTGATTCTGTGCGCGATCCTTGCTGCCTCCAGCGTGCGCATGAGCGTGTCAGTCATTTGCAGCGCCTGGGCAATAGCTCTAGGGATGAGCTCGTTTTTGACGGCGAAACTGTTTCCCTCAAAGCCCAAGGGATTTCTGAACGTCGCGCGCATCCCGGCTGTTACCGAGTTCTCTACCGTGTCAAAATATTGCGGAGTGGCGCTTGCGCGCCGACCGCGGTTCCCGGCGGATCGCCGGCCTGCATGGTTTTTCGTCCTGGCTGCTATCCGAACACCTGCTGATTTTTTCGCGTCGATTCTCATCTTTTCTCCTTGTTGCCGCCGATTCGGCAGCGGCTTTGGTGTGGTCTCCCTTCAATTATTCTTGATCGCACTGATGCAGCCGGTAAATTCTGACCATGGCGGCTACCTCTTGCCGAACGTCATCGCTCCATACGCTGCATCCCTCAAGCGCGCGGATATATTCATTTTCCTTTTCCGCCAGATGCATCACCGGCCGGAACTTCCGGCTGCTCGCCAGACGGAGAGCTTGATCGAGGAAAGAAGCTTCAACGCTCTCGAAGCTTTCGCCGATGGCAAAGTAATCGTTTGTCTCGCCGGTCTGCGCGTCGTAACCGGCTTCTGAGAGCCGCTCCCATGCCCCGCTGAGCCTGGCTAACGCAATTAGCACGCTAGCTGGAACGTCCGTGATTCTCTGCGCAGTCTTCGCGGCAACCGCCACGCGGAAGAGGAGCTCGGCCAACCTCAGATGGTCGATAACGACGGATGGAACGAGCCCTTCTTCGACGGCCGCGAAATCGAGATGCTCGTCGAGGGGCCTGCTGAACTTTTCGCGGAGATCCGCCAGCAGTGCGGACTTGACCGGGTCCGTGTTGGTCAGAGAGATTCGGTGCAGTTCGCTCTTCCTGATTTTCTCCGGCTCAGCGCGCTTACGGCGGCGCTGCTTCGCGCCGACGACGAACGGCTTGGCTGTGTGATTTCCTGCTTCCTCTGTTGCGTGAGGCTTGTGGGCCTTTCTTGCGTTGCTTTTCATGTTCCCTCCCCGGCAGACGTAAAGATTCGAAACTGTTCGCGCCGATCGGGCGCATCAGCGTTGCGCGCACCAGCGTTGCGCGCACCAGCGTTGCGCGTCATTTTGTTGCGCGCATCGCGGCCGGGAATTTCCACGGGCGCGCCGCGCGCGGGCCGCGATTTCAGGCCGCGTCCCTCTTGCTCCGCTTCACCCGGCCGAGAAATTTCACCAGGCGCCGGGCCGAAAGATATTTCGTGGCGCGCGGCTTGCCGTCCAGGCCGCGCGCGAAAATATCCTCGACGCTGCATGCGGCGACGATCTTCCCCACCAGCGCGTTGCTCAGGTTTGCGGGCTGGCCGTTGCCAAGTTCGCGGCGGGAAATCTCGCGCACTTCGCTTTCGAGCAGGCCCGGCAGCGGCTCCTGGTGATCGATCCGGGAAAGCCACTGTTCGAGCAGCGCGCGGCCGCGCAGAAAGTTCTGATAAAGGTTGTGGCTGCCGGCGAGCACCAGGCCGCAGCCCGAGCGATCGTGCAGCTCGCGGAGGATCTCGAGCGATGCGACCTTAAGGTGCTGCGCTTCGTCCACCACGATTGCCGGCGGCCGCGCGCGCTTGCGAAATTCCCCGAGAAGGCTGAACATCACGCGCTCGGCGTTCGTCAGGACGAATACGCCGGCGGCGCGCCCGATGCGTTTCAGCAGCGCCCGGTGGCCCATGTCCACCGAGGCGTAGACGTAAAGCGCCGGATTTTTTTTCTCGCGGTTGCGCTCCGCGATCAGATGCGAAAGCACAAACGTCTTCTGAGTGCCCGGAGGGCCGTAGAGCAGGCAGACCTCGCCGTCATCGCATGCCGCCGCCAGATATTGCGAAATGATCTCGACGTTCCGGGTGCGGAAAAGCTGGCCGGAGGTCTCCGGCAGGACGTCCCCGCCGCCCTCGATCGGATTGCGTTCGAGATAATCCCAGATGTGCTTGCGCATCATCGAATCGTCCGAGCCGACCTTGAGGTAACGGTTCTGAAGAAATAAATTGACCGTCGATTCACCGCGCTGAATGCGTTCGGCGAACTGCGCGGAAGTCAGGTCCAGCACGCCCATGTAGTTGCGCAAGGCGGAGCGCACCGTTGCGGGGCCGGGAGCGTTGACCTGGCTGAGGCGATGGCGGTCCTTGAGCCGGATCCTCATTTTTGTTCGCGCTCCCAGGCGAGATACTCCTCCACGGCATCGTCCACGAATGGCGAGGAAAGTTTCACCGGCTCGGAACGCTCCGCGATCCGGCGCGCTCCCGGCACGGCCGCGGCGGGCAGCGCGGGGCGGTTATCGGTTCCCGTGCGCACTCCCGCGCGCTCCAGCAGCGCTTCGCGCTCGGTTTTCCAGCCCTGGCCCGTCGCAATGGCCTGAAGCGCGGCAAGGTACTCCGCATAACCGCGCCGCAGCGATCGCTCGCGGCGCAGTCCGGCCTTGATCTGGTCGCGCGTGATCCGTCCGTTCGGGCACTGCGCGACGAATTGCTGGATGCGCAGCTCGCCGATAAATTGCAAGGTTTCAGGATCGGCGGCGACGGCTTCGCCGAGGTTGTAGGGATCGCGGAGAACCGCCACCTGGCGGCTCTTGCGCGAATCGAGCGCGAAAAGGCTGGCGTCCACCGGCTCGTAGCGCATGCGGTCGAGCTCGACGCAGCCTCCGGCAAGCACGGTGCGCTTCACGCGCTCGGAAAAAAGCACGTCCAGAAGCCTGGAGTTGACTGGCGCGCGCGAACGCTCCGGCCGCTGCTCCTCCATCACTTCGTTGGGTGTGCGGTGGTCGAGCGATTCGAGCCGCGTATCGTTGTACTCGTCGATCCACTGCACGGCGGCGGCGATGAATTCCGCGTCCAGCGGCAGCGGAGTGGTGGCGGATTTTCCGGCGAGAAATTTCTTGTGCGCTTTTTGCGAATCGCGCGCGGCCTCCGGGCAGGCGCCGGGCTTGTTTCCGACGTAGGATTCGCGGTAGAGAACATCGAAACGCTTCGACATGCGCGTGAAGTAGGCTTCGATCGGCTTCGAGCGCGGCCGGAAGGGCAGCGCGCTGGTGATTCCGACCTTCACCATATCGCGGGCCAGCAGCGCTCCCGCCTCTTCGGCCAGCGTGATCTCTTCCAGGTCGCGGCGCACCTTTTTGTAGTCTTTGCCATTGTCCCAATAAAAGTTTCGGGGCATGCCGTGGTTCAGGATCGCCACGCGCAGAGCGGAATTGATCGTCCGCGAGCTGGGAGTCGGCGCGAAACAGAAGCCGACGAATTTTCGCGATCCCCAATCGCAGATCAGCGTCAGCCACAGGCGATACGCGCAGTCTCCGGGAAGCTCGGGAAAGAGCGTGTTGCGCACCAGCACATCAAACACGCGATGGTCCGAAATCCACCAGTCCATCGCGGGCACCGGGCCGCGCAGCAAGGATGGCGAGCACTTTCGCTCGTGCGCCAGGCCCTTGCGATCTTCCGGGACGCCGGTTAGCGGCGGAGCGGCAGATTGAGCGGGCGGGAAAAGCTGCAACGTCTGCTCGATTGACGGAGCGGCAATGGCAAGCGGCTTCCGCATTTCTTCGAGATACTTTGCTTGCGCCCCGGCGGGCAGCGAGCTCAGCAAATATTCTCGTTCGTGCTTTCCGTTGCGGCTGCGCGATTCGGAAGGGCGCGAGGTCCAGCGGTCCTTGTTGCCAAGCTTCCTGACGTGCCTCTCGGTCAGATCCATCAGCGCGCGGACTTGCGCGGTGCTGAGCCAGGTCCCGGCCGGGGCTTTCATGCGGCCGCATCTTCCGGGCGCTCGTTCCCGCGCTCCGCGGATCTGAGACTTTCACAAAAATTTCGCACAGTGCCGTAGCTGGGCGGGCGCGAGCCATCGGAATAGAAAACCGTCCAAATCCCGGCGAGCTCCCGATGGATGGAGGAAGGGTCGCGGCCCTGCAAGCGCTGAATTGTAATAAAAGCGATCGCGGCGCTCCGGCCGCGCAGCGATGCGAAAGTCCCGCGGTCGCTGCGTGGCTGGTCCGCAAGTCCGGCGAGGCCGGAATTTTCGAATTTTTCAAGCCAGCGATACAGAGTCCGCGCTGAGACCCCGAGCTGCTTCGCTCTGTACTCGATGAGCGAATCCCACGTCGAAAGCTCGCACGAATCCGCGAGAAAAATTGGCTTTCGCCCCATCGCCTTTTCCAGCCGAAATCTCAAGGGCAGCAGGATGCCGGTCAGCCGCGCCCGGGCCGTCGCCGGGGGAATCTTCCGCCCTGCATTATTGGCCTCAATCGGCCGGTCCAAAATCGCGTTTAGAGCCATCAGGAGCCTCCTCCCGGCTTACGCGTGCTGTTTTTTTTCGAATCGCTCCACGCGCCCCGGAAGCGCCACACACCCCGGTGTGTGAGAGCCCGAGAAATCGCTTAGGAATCCAAAGGCGCAGTTTTTTGCCCTCAGCGCCGAGCGGCATCACCCAGCATTCGATTGACCGTGCCCTGCGCCGCATCGCCTTGAAGATTGTCTTGCACTCGCCGGGACAAGTTTTTCTCAGCGTCGAGAGATCGAGGGGAGCGCGGCAGATCATGCAATGAAGGTGAAGCTCCATGCCCTTTTCACACAGGCGGCACGGCCCTGATCGCGCGAAGCCTCCCTGCCGTTGCGTCCCAGCCTGAGGCTCGCGCGGCCCGCTGGTCCGCAGCCGAGTTTGCTCAAAGTGCGGCATCTATTCGGCTCCCGGCTTAGAATCTTTCAGAAGTTCGTCGCGAAGACGTTGCCTATCGCGTTCGTCGGCCGAGGCAGCGAGCTCACGCTTCGCCAGTTCCAGCAACTTGCGCGCGCGAGGCCGAAGCGCCAGCACCGCTATGGAATCATCGTCCAAAATCTCACAGAGAGCCGCGGAAAAAGCGAGCGGAAACCTGGCCTGCTTCTTGCACTCGCTTGTGAAATCATCGATCATGTGCCGTGTGATTCGCCGGCCCAGCCTCGCGCTCAGTTCATCGGCAATCTGAACCCTGCTTTTCGGGCTCCGGCGAAGCGCCTCGCTAATGGCCCGGCGCAGCTCGCGGTCTTCGTCCTCGGAGCCTGCTTGCGGGGGAGTTCGAGTTCTTTGGTTTTGCATCGGTATATCTTCTAAATGTTTATGCTATAACATACAGAGAGTGAGGCTGAATGTCCAGTAGAAAAAAATCCGCGAGGATCGCACAGCGAATCAAAGGTGTGAGGCTCGAAAAGGGGCGCACACAGCAAGCTTTTGCGACAGTTCTAGGCGTACGTCAGAGTCTCGTTTCCGCTTGGGAGCGCGGGCTCTTGCCCTCGGCAGAGAACTATGTGGCGCTCGGCAACGTGGCCGAAAAGCATGAAGACAGGATGTTTTTCTGGAGCCTCGCCGGGATGGATCGAAACGCTTTCCTTTCAGCCCTCAGCACTCAGGAGAAAAAAATGCATGTAGATTTCGATGCAAGCGAAGCCGTTTTGATCGAACCGCTCCAAGAAACGGATGGTGAATCTCCCCCGCTCAAATTTCCGCGCTGGATGGTCGGCCGATCGCTCACGATTCGATACGCGCGCGTGAAAGATGACTTCATGGTTCCTCTGTATGGATTGGGGGACATCTTCCTGATCGACATCGAGCAGGTTGATCCTTGCAGTTTGGAACGAGGGTCGTGCGTAGCTATATATCATTCTCCAGACATCTCGCCTGAGCACCTCCTCGTGTCTCAGTCCGAGGCCGAGAAACTGCAAGGCAGAGAGGAGGTCGCGAGGCTGCGCGAAACAGGTTCCTTTCCGTTTATGCATATGGGTCTCTTCGTTGGCTGGGTCAGAAAAAATGTCCATCCAGAATTCATCCAGGTATTTGTCGATGCTCCCCGACGCATGAACATAACGGTTTCGGAGGGTTTCGGTGGCTGGTCGAAGTCCCTTGAAAGCCTCAAAAACGTCACACGCCTTCCAATGAATCCGCGATTCGTTGGCCGCGTGATCGCATGGATCAGCGACCCAGAAAAACTCCCTGACAAGCCGAAAGGGAAGTAAGGGCCAATGCCGAAGCTGAAATCAACGCCTCCCATCGCCGACAAAGTTCTTGAGAAGCACGGAGCGGCGGAGGTTTCCACCGAGGCGGCTGCACGGCAGCTCGGCGTTTCGCCTTCGGCGGTGCAGAGCCTGGTGGAGAGCGGCGAAATAAAATCAACGCGCCTCGATCCGCTCGGCTCGCCCATCATCGATTACGGTTCGGTGATCGATTACATCGTGACGCTTCGAAACAGAGGCCATGAGAGCAAGGAAGAGGGCCAGGAGCCTTCTCCTGAGGAGAGAAAAAATGACGGACTTGATTGAACGAGAAGTGGGCAAGGACAAGCCGCCCGAGATCGCCGGGGCGCCGCGGGATTTGCAGCGGCAGTGGCAGGGAATTTACGACAAGGAGCTGGCCCAGGCTAAGGTCGATTCGCCCAACGATCCTCACGCTCAAACGCAGGCAGCGCGGCGCGCGGCGAATCGCCTGATCTCGGTGGACCCACCCGAGAACTATGCGGCCGCGATGAAGCTGGAGCCGTGGAAGTTCCTCAAGCGCGAGGCCGCGGACGGCAAATTGTGCATCGTCACCATCGACGGCAAAAAACTTTTCTACGACGTGCCCAACTGAAGATCGGCGCCGTATTTCACGCTTAAACCCGGACCTGGCGGCGCGCCACAAAATGGCGCGCCACCAGAACGTAAAAGCAGCAAGGGAGAAGACGAGAATGATAGAAACAGTCGAGGTAGGCCGCGAGAGCCTGGACAAGATTCGGCTGGCGATGGATGCGATGCTTGGCGTGCGCGAAGCGCGGAAAGACCCAAACGTCCTCGCGTTTCGCGGGATCAAAGAGGCGTATATGTTCTGCACCGGCGACCGCGACCTGTCGCAGGTGGAAAGGGGCGGGCTCTACCGCACGTCGGAAGCGATCGCGGCCAGCGATTTTCCCAACGTGCTGCTGGATTCGATGACCAAGCGGCTGATCCAGGACTATGCCGAGTACGCCATCAACGATCGGCTCGACATGCTTTACGATGCCGTCCCGCTGGGCGATTACAAGACGCAGAACCGCATCCGCATGGGCTACCTCTCCGATCTCTCGACGGTGGCCGAGGCCGGACCCTACACCGAGCTTGCCAAGCCGACCGACGAGAAAATCACTTACGCCGTGGCCAAGCGCGGCAACGTGGTGACCATCTCGGAAGAGACCATTCGCAACGACGATACGGGCAAGATCGCGCAGTATCCCGCGCGGCTGGCTCGCGCGGGGCGGCACACGCTGGCCAGCTTCATCAGCAATCTCTTCATCACGCCGCCGAACTATATCCCGGACGGCGTGGCCTGGTTCCACGCCTCGCACACGAATCTTGGCGCGGCGGCGCTTTCCGCCGCCGAGCTTGATGTGCGCTCGATCGCGCTGGCCAAGCAATCGGAAAAAGATTCCACGAACCGCCTGGGCCTGCAGCTCTATGGCCTGATGGTGCCCGTGGATCTGCGGCCCACGGCTCTGGACATCAACGGCGTGAACGCGGTCGGCAACCACTTCTACCAATATTTCGGCGCGAACAACGAGCGGATCATCATCAATCCGCTGCTGACCGACGTGAACGATTGGTACGGCTTCGGCGATCCGGCAGTGGCGCCGTTCCTTGAGATCGGCTTCCTGGATGGCTACCGGACGCCGCAAATCTTTATCGCCAACCTGGAGACGCTGGGAACGCAGTTCACGAACGACCAGATCCAATACAAGGTGAAGTACGTGTTCGGCGGCGCGCCGCTCGATTTCCGCGGCGTGTTCAAAGAAGTCGTCTAACCGTAAGGCAAGGCGAATCGCGGCGGCGGAGCCAGAGCGCTGAGCCTGGCTTCGCCGCTAAGCGACGAACGAAGGAGAAACAATGAACCAGCAGCAAGTTCGGAAGGTCAATATCTCGAGGTTCAAGTCCGGCGCGCTTTCGGTGGCCACCGCGACCTATTGGACGGCGACTTTCAAGGGCAGGATCATGAGCGCCGAGATGACGCTCAACAATCTTGGCGGCACGTCGGGCGCGACGCAAATTGACGTCACGAAAAACGGCAGCTCGATCCTCGCGGCCAATCTCTCTCTTGCCTTTAACGCTTCGTCACACAGCACGATCACGACGAGCTTTCCCGGCGCGATCGGCGAGCCGAACGGAGTGCCTTTCCAGGAGGGCGACGTTTTCGCGATTCCCGTGCAGGCGATTCCGGGAACGGCGTCGCAGGATTTGACCGTGGATCTTTGGTGCGCGGTGCTGGACGTTTAAACGGCGAGCAAGCCGCTCGATTCGTTTCAGCAGCGGCGCGCGGAGAAGCGGATGAAGCGCGAAGACATCGTGAGCGTGCGAGGCAGGAACGGCGCCGCGGTAGCGTTCGCCGCCGGGCAAAAATATTCGCTGCTGATCGCCGCCGGCGAATCGGCCAGCGAGTGGGCGGACGGATCGCCCATCACCCGCGGGGAATTCGAGGGTGTGCTCGCGCCGCACGCTCCGATGGACAGCGCGGAGCCCGAGTTGGCAGCACAGGCTCCGGAGGAAGCGCTGGTGAGCATTCCATCCAGGATGCAGGATTCGAAACTCGTCCTTTCGAAATTGAAGCAGACGAACTACGCCACGGCGCTGACGGACGCGAACCTGATCGCGGGCAAGCGCATCATGGTCGATTCGCCGGTGTTCGGCCAGATGGACATCACGCGCTGGACGGACCAGGGCCTTTCGATGAAGGGCCACAGCTACGCGACGATGTTGCAGCAGACGATTCGCGATCTTTCGGAGACGCTGAAGTTTCCGCTC
>JBGQGW010000157.1:0-9836 GCA_041497605.1 Terriglobia bacterium
GGCTCTTCCATCGAAATCGCCCAATAGGCTCCTCCGGGCAGATGAACCACCATCGCCGTGGCGCTTTCCCGGGTGGTTGGATTCTCGAAAATGAATTTCTTTGCCGACCATGGCTTGGATAACTCATCGGTGGTGGCCACCGGTCCCGGCCCAATCGGCAATCTAGCCACCGGCGCTGCCGGAAGGGGCGCCGTGGCCGGCAAATCGACCGCCGGGGCAGCCGATGCGCTGGCAGGTTTCGAAGGCCGGGCGCTCCACAAAGCAACCGCCAGGCCCAGCACTACCACTGCCGAAGCGCCGGCAATCCAAGGAACTGGCAACGCTCGGGCACCAGATTGTCGCGCCGGGTTGAACACAGTCTCGGGCTGCGCCGGCGCCGGTTCGGCAGACTTCGGCTTCGCGCTCAGCCCCGGGATGTGGGGCTGCGCGGGCTTAAAGAGATCGTGTTTTACAGGCGCGTCGGGCATAGTCGCGAATTGACCGGTACTTAGACGAATTCTCAGCTTAAAGCGCGGTCGTGCAGAAATCAAGAGTACTGAAGTTTACCGGGCTAACGCTTTCGCATGCCTTCCCAAGAGACTCAATCGGCTTCCTTTAGCGGGGACGGGGATTCGACCTTTTCGATGAATTGAACAGAGTGATGGCGGATATATTCCTGTAGATTGGTCAGGCACAGGAGCAAATCCAAAATGCGGTCTTGCTCGTCCGGTCCATGCTGATCCGGGCGGATCGCCAAAGCTACCGCCGCGTGCTGGGCATCAGAGAGCAGCCAATCCACTGTTTTCGAGTCGAGCGGAAGCGCTTGCTGGCACCGTTCGAGCGCCTGTGAGGCGCGATTAGAACTCTGTTCGAGGAAATGATCGAGACAAAGAAAATCGGCCGCCAGGATTGGCACAACCCCGTTTTCGCACCCTTCCATGCGGCAATGACGCTGGGAGGCCTTTGCCATCGAATTCCCACCCCCGGAAAACTCCGCCGCTTGTATTGCAGTCTGCGTGCCAATCGTTTTCAGGGCCGCGAATGTTGGGGAGATGGAAGTTAATTGAATCGATCTCGCGGAGATTGGTACTTGGCTGCCAGGGAAAGGGTAGAAAACTCCCGGAGTGGGAATTGTCGAAGGCAAGCAAAAAAAGATGCCCCGAGGCTTTCACCTCGGGGCATTCAACGAGAACTCACGTCTATTGAATGTAGACGTTTCCAGAGCTGGTGCTCAAGTCGAGCATTGCGCCGCCGCCTCGCACCTTCCCGCGCAATTCGCGCGGGCTAATCGTCCCTTGCACGGTGATCGGCAAATTGCTCTCGATCCGCCCTGAATTGGTATGCGCATCAATCTCGTAGCCGGCTTGGTCCGGAACATGCACGCGCACGCTCCCTGACGCAGTGTGGAACCGCCAGCGTCCGGAAGGCTCACCCTCCGCCGTGATGCTCCCGCTCCCCGTGGTAGCGCTGGCAGAGCCCTTCACACCATTCATCTCGATGCTGCCGGACCCCGTCTCCACCTCGACATCACCCGCCGCCGTCTGTTCCAATTTGACACTGCCGCTGCCCGTAGAAGCCTTCAACCCACCGGCGATGCCGAGGGCGCGGATCGATCCGCTGCCGGTGGACGTCCTGGCATTGCCTCGAACGCTGCGCAGCTCGATGCTTCCCGATCCCGTGTGGGCGGTAACTTCCGCACCAACATTTGAAATCTGCAGGCTGCCCGAGCCCGAGGTTGCTTCGACCGGCCCATTCACGCCATCGAGCGATTGGCTTCCGGAGCCCGTGGCGGTCCGCGACTTAGTGGCCGCCGGCACCACCAGTTCATAGCTGATGGAGATATTGCGCATCATTTCGTGGTCGTCGAAGTGGCCGATGCGGATCGTATTGCCGGCTTGCTCGATGGGAGGATGGGCTTCGATGGCATGCACCCGATCTTCGAGATCGCGGTCGCTCAGATGCCAGCCATCGTTGCTGCGAATCGTCCCGTGGATTTGCACGGAATCGGAACTGCCGGTCCGCATCGAAATTGACCCCGAGCCGGTCTCAACATTCAGCTCCACAGGACCGATCACCTTCAGAGTGCGTTCAAAATGGCCTTCTACAACCGCGCGGGCAGGCGTAGCAGCCATTGTCCCTGCAGCCATACCCAAGATCGTCGCTACCAGGATAGGGAGCCAATTCAGTCGAGCTTTCATCTTCCATGCCTCCTCGAGAGTTTCTGGGACCGGGTCAGCCACCCTTGAGATACGCAGAGCCGGTGCCAAAGGTTCAGACGCCGGGAGACCGCGAAAAGTCATCCGGAAAGAAAGGGTCTCGACAAAGGAAAAGGGCCGGCGGCAGCCCGCCGGCCCCGATCTGGTCTTAACCTGGATTTCCAATTTGAACTTTCCTTACGAACCTTCGGATGTTCGGCCAGATGCTTCGGCGGATCTATGCGGTGCCGGTGCCGAGCGGGTAGCACTCCGATTGCAGTTGCAACATCTGGGGCTGAGGGAGGAGGGTCGGAGCAGTGTCTGAGAAATCGGTTACGCGGTAGCAAGCGGGGCTCGTCAGACGGGCAAAAACGAGCCGTCGGAACCCCGCGATCTCGCTGGGGCCTGCTCTCCTGGCAAATTCGTTGTGTCGAGGACATGAGAAGCGTACGATGCGCGAGTCTGAGGTCCAAATCGGAACTTCCGGCTATATCTTCAATTCTTAATCGCTCACCAAAAGCGCTGAGACACCGCCGGAAATCCTCAACCGCACGGATAGGTGGTAGCATGTATTTCCAAAGGCAAGCGCTGTGAACGCTGCTGGCCCGGTTGGCCGAGAAGCTGCTCTCGGGTGGTGGTGAAATGGGAAAGCTTTCTCTAACCTTGGCAGTCGGCGTTCTATTGTTGGCTGACGCTCACTCCTGCCTCGCTCAATGGACCAAGACAATTAGCTGTCCGATAGACAGGGTCTATCGAGACGAACGCGAGTACGCTGGTAGAGAAGAGTTTTGTGAACACCTGCTTCCGGGTTCGCTCAAGGTAAGAGATGGCCCGTATCGATCCTGGTTTAGCGAAGGGCATCCGGGTGAGGAGGGCAATTACAGCGAAGGTCGCAAAGTGGGCTCTTGGACGGAGTGCGATCGCTTTGACCGCTGCAGGCAAATGGCGTACGAACCAAGCGAGCCGAGCGAAAAGCAGAGGAAAGGCTTCAGGCCAGAAATTCCTCTTACCTATGCTCACGGGAAGTACGTTTTCGACTTTACGTCGTGTCGAAGCACCTGGGTGACTCAGGCGACGGATCAATCCATCGTGGAGCTGAATATCTACGGGATGGCAGCCTACCGGTGCCAGATCACTTACATTCCGCAGCACGCTATGCAGAATGGCGGCCAAGGAGAATACTTCTGCAGGATTCCATTCGCCGTAGGCACCAGAGAGCTTCGCTCGTTGGATCTGGAGCGTGAACTACTGGACTTGGGACTCCCGCAATTCTGCAAGCCCATAAGTACGAGCGGAGAGGCCTTCCTGATACTAAAGAACGGCAGTGATGTGGCGACAACCGTCGATGTGCAATGTGCCGCTACTGAGCACGATGACGCCGGCCATGAACTCTTGAAGATCAGGCTAAATCAATACGCAGCTGACATCCTAAGCAAAGTAGCTAACCAGCAGGGCCCGCTCAAGACATTCATCTGTCCACGCCTCGGTATTGACCAGGTTGACGAAAGGGAAAGAACGGTTGACGGCAGCGGAAGGACGTTGTTCACCTACGGTCTGAGCGACGATCTAGCGAAGGCCAAGAAGCAGAAAGAGTGCGTCGCCGAGGCGATCGAACTGAAGCCCACCTGTCGTTGACACGCGGCCATCACCTCCGGGACAGCCCTAACTATTAAACCTGTCTCTATACTCATTTACTCAAGCAGAGTGCCGCGAGAAATAACTTGCATCAGATTCTACATAACTGTGAGTGTTCGGTTTGCTTCGGTTATAACCCTTAGAACCGTTGCATCCCGAACCAAGCCGGGTTCTGCGAATGCAGACTTAAAACTCTCTTGTTGCGTTAAAACCGGAGAACGATACCTGCCGAGAGACGGGCATTACTCTGCTTGTTGTTGTTGCCGTCTTTGAACTGCGTCTTGAGGTACTCGGCCTGAATCGGGCGGATGCCCAGCCAGTGTGTTAGATTGTAATCCACGCCGCCGCCAACGCTGTAGGCGAATTCGCTTTCGGTCCCGGTAGTAATGAGCGAGTCCGCAATTCGGGCGCCGCCGAATAGAGCCTGGGCAAATGGACTGAAGCGGCGAGTGCGGAAGGTAATTTTCGGTCCCAACATATAAGTAACCATGCTTGTGTTGACCGACCCGGTAAACCCACTGATCGTGATCGATTGATCGACCCTGTAGCCCCCCAAGTCGCCGACGACACCCAGCCAGCTACTGAAGTTGTACGCGATGGAGCCGCTAGCGCCTTTATAGTTCAGCCGGGAATAGCCGGTTCCTCCGAGCCCTATGTTATCGACATTCTGACGGAGGAACGAATAGCCGCCAAAGAACTCTACCCTCGGATGATCCTGGGCCATCGCGGGTATCGCGAGAGCGAGGAACAAACCGCAAAATAAAGCCAATTTACGCATTCTCGATTCCTCCCAAGGTAAGGCTTAGATAAACAGGCTCGCGAAACCAATCGGCCCGTGCCAGTACCCGAAACAGGATAATCAGCTTTGCCAGATCCATTGGCGGGCCCTAACAGCATGTCCACAGAGAGCTACATCTTAATCGATTACAGAGAATAAGTGCTCTGTTTCCGGGCCATTCCCCCCGACCCATCCTTCGATGCCGGGCAAGCTTCCTGCGTTGTTCTGGCCAAGGTACACCGCCAGCACGCCACATTTGATCGCGGGCCGGGATTGAGAGCCGGCCACATTAGACTCCCTGTCTCGAACGTTGATTACATAAATGCCGGTTCTTGCGCGGTCCACACAGAACGGCCCGTCGCACATCGTAGGAGCGTCTGCCACGACTGTAAAGTGAAGAACAGCTAAAACCGGCGCATGAGTAACATAGGAAGGCTCTAAGAACAAAAGGTTTATGCGTTCTTTCCACAGCATTTCTTGTACTTCTTGCCTGAACCGCAAGGGCAGGGATCGTTGCGGCCGATCTTCGCGCCGGTGCGCACGGGTTTGGGCGCTTCGGCCTGTGCTGGTCCGGTTTGATACTGCAATTCTTGCTGCTGGCGGCGCTGGCGGCGCTCGATCTGCTTCGCCTCTTCTTCGGGCTTCGCGGGCTGCATCAGATAGAGGAATCGAACCGCCTCGGAATCGATACGGCCCATCATGTCTTCGAAAAGGATGAAGGCTTCCTTCTTGAACTCAACCAGAGGGTCTTTCTGAGCGTATCCGCGCAGGCCGATGCCTTCCTTCAGATGGTCGAGCGTCAGCAGGTGGTCCTTCCATTGGCCGTCGACGATGTCGAGAAGGATGCGGCGCTCCAGCCAGCGCGCCATCTCCATGCCGAACTGCTGTTCTTTCTCCGCGTAGCGCACCCTCACCTTTTCGGCCAGCGCATCGGCGAGCTGATCGTGATTCAAATCCTTGGGATTGATGCCGGCCGTCTTCAGGTCGATTCCGAATTGATTCAGCACTTCGCCCGAGAATTGCGGCAGATTCCACTGGTCGGGATGCTGGTCGCGCGGGCAATACATTTCCACCACTTCGCGGGAAATCTCCTCGGCGACGTTGAGGATGTACTCCTTCTGTTCCTTTCCTTCCAGGACGGCGCGGCGAATCGAGTAAATCGTTTCGCGCTGCCGGTTCATGACGTCGTCATATTCCAGCAGGTGTTTGCGGGCTTCGAAGTTTTGCGCTTCGACGGCCTTCTGGGCATTCTCGATGCGCTTCGAAATCAGAGTGGATTCGATCGGAACTCCTTCCGTCATGCCCAGCCGGAACATCAGCGCTTTCACCCGCTCGCCGCCGAAAATGCGCAGCAGGTCGTCTTCGAGCGAAAGGAAAAATCGCGAGGAGCCGGGATCGCCCTGGCGGCCCGCGCGGCCTCGGAGCTGATTATCGATGCGCCGTGCTTCGTGGCGCTCCGTGCCCAGAATGTGCAAACCGCCCATGGCCACCACTTCGTCATGTTCGGCGCGGCACTGCAAGGTGAATTGGTCGTAAATCGGCTTCCATTGGTCCGATGGGACTTGGAAGATCTTGCCTTCCTGTTGGAACAGAACCATCGGCTTCGGTCCTGCGCCATCTCCACCAGCACCCGTCGTGGTGTTCGGACCGCCGCCATTCGGAAGCACCGCCGCATTTTCTTTGGCCCCGGCGGAATCGTTGGGATTGCCTTCGCCGGCCGCACCGAGCACGGCTCCCGCCGGCGCGTAAGGCATCGCCAGTTTATTTTTCAGGGAATATTCGCGGGTCAGATATTCGGGGTTTCCGCCGAGCAGAATGTCCGTGCCGCGCCCGGCCATGTTGGTCGAAACGGTCACGGCGCCCTTGCGTCCCGCCTGCGCGATCACCTTGGCTTCGCGCTCGTGCTGCTTGGCGTTCAAGACCTGGTGGGGAATGCCCGATTTTTTCAATAACTCGGCGATGGCCTCGGATTTTTCGATCGAAATGCTGCCCACCAGGACGGGTTGTCCGCTTTCGTAATACTGGCGGATGCCTCCCACCTTGGTTCCGTCTTCCTGCGCGATGCCCGTGACCGCCGCTTCGAATTTTTCACGCTCGGTGCGATAGACCACGTCGGGATTTTCAATGCGGATCAGCGTCTGATTCGTGGGGATGCACACCACATCCAATTTGTAAATCTTGTTGAATTCCGCCGCCTCGGTGTCCGCGGTTCCGGTCATGCCGGAAAGTTTCTTGTACATGCGGAAATAATTCTGGAAGGTAATCGTCGCGAGGGTCTGATTTTCGCGCTCGATCTTCACGTTTTCCTTGGCCTCGATGGCCTGGTGCAAGCCGTCGGACCAGCGCCTTCCGGGCATCTGGCGGCCGGTGAATTCGTCGACGATGATCACTTCGCCTTCTTTCACCACATAGTCCGTGTCGCGCTTGAAGAGCGTGTGCGCGCGGAGTCCCTGATAAATGTGATGAATCGTTTCCATGTTGCCCGGATCGTACAGATTTCCCAGGCCCATCAGCCGCTCGCACTTGGCCACGCCTTCTTCGGTCAGCGTCGCGGTGCGATGCTTTTCGTCCAGCGTGTAATCGATGTCCTGGATCAGCTTGGGAATAATTTTGTCGATGCGGTAATACTTGTCGGTGGATTCTTCCGCGGGCCCCGAAATAATCAGCGGCGTGCGCGCCTCGTCGATCAGGATGGAGTCCACTTCGTCGACGATGGCAAACTGGTGGCCTGGCTGCACGCAGTCATTCAGGTCGTACTTCATGTTGTCGCGCAGATAATCAAATCCGAATTCGTTGTTCGTGCCGTAGGTAATGTCCGCGGCGTAGGCCAGCTTCCGCTGTTTATCGTCCAGGTCGTGCACGATCACGCCAACCGTCAGACCCAGGCTGGTAAAAATCGGGCTCATCCATTCGGCGTCGCGCCGCGCCAGGTAGTCGTTCACGGTGACGATGTGCACGCCCCGCCCGGCCAGCGCGTTCAAATAGGCGGGCAAGGTCGCCACCAGCGTCTTGCCCTCGCCGGTTTTCATCTCCGCAATTTTGCCGTCGTGAAGGACAACGCCGCCGATCAACTGCACGTCGAAGTGGCGCATGTTCAGCCGCCGCCGGCCCGCTTCGCGCACCAGCGCGAACGCCGGCGCCAGCACATCGGCCAGTGCGGCCTGCAGCCGCTCCCGGTAGTCGAGCTCCTTGGGATCGGCGTCGGCTAGGGCGGCGGTCACCTGCGCCTTCAGGACCGGCGTCTTCGCAGCCATCTCCGCGTCGCTGAGCTTCTTCATCTCCGGCTCGAGTACGTTGATCTGGTTGACGAGCGGCATGATGCGCTTGATGTCGCGCTCATGTTTGGTCCCGATGAAATGGGAAACAACTTTGTCGACAATCTTTTCGATGTCCATTTTTTACTTGAAAGGCGCTGATTCGCCTGTTCCCGCTCCCCTAAAAAAACGTGCGCCGTCCTGCCGAAGCGGACTGCCGCCTGAATCCTGCGCTTCGCAATCAATCATTCATTTTAGCCTGTATCGTGCGGCCAGTGCAAAGCGGAGAGGCTCGAGGTCATCGCGAGCCGGTGGCGGACCGGTATTCGGTTATGGAAAATGTATGCGCCGGCCAGGGTAATTTTCGAAGGCGCGATTCTGGCCACATGGCTCTGCCGCTCCAAGGCGACACCTGGCCTGAAGGAGAAGCGAGCGGTAAGTCCGGTTGCAAAAGGAAATTGCCGGTTAGTGTCTGTGGAAAGGCCAGAAGAATTCGCGCGCGATATTGGTGGCAATGTTTCCGGCGAGGGCGTAAGTTCCCAAACGCAACGCGTCCTTCGGACCGTAGCGGTCGGGGAACCAACTGAGTGCAGTCAGCGTGCCCACGTAGGGGGCGCCAATCTTGGGGACGGAGAAAACCCGGTGTCCATCCGTGGCACGTGCGGTGATTCCGGAGAGCAAGGCATGGCCCAAACGCGGACCGAAGCCCCTGCACTCGCACTTGTAATAGATCGTATCCTGGTGCAGCAGGGCGGAAAACGCCTCTTGCGTGCTGTTCTGAATCACGTTGACACCAAACGCCGTACCGAACCGCTTCCCGAATCCTGTCATGCCCTGACCCCAGTCAGGAATCGTGTTATTCGCCTGGCCGATTCCCGCAGCAAAGGCCGACTGCGCAATGGACAAGGGGCCGAACGAATTCCACAAATAGTTGTGGAATCGTTGCGCGCCGGTGGGGAATACATAGGCATTCGCGTTGGAAGTCGAAGATGCCGTAGCGGAAGCTTTCGCTTGGGACCTGGAGGCCAAAGGTGAGTCTGGAAGCGCTGACTTGATGGAGTCTTGTGCTTTGGCCAGCGAAGGAAAATATGCAAGCAAACTCAGAAATACCACGGCTCTGCACATCAAAATTTTGTTCAAGGCATCCCCTTTGTGAGTCTGTAGATAACATGAAATGGGCTATTTAGCTAGGAATTTGTCCTCGCTTCCGCAGGCGGTTGCGCTTGTCCTGAGGCACGAAGGAAAGGCATCGCCGCAGCAACTGGTCTTTCGTCTTGGTTGTTTGATTTTTTTCGCGGGTGCCGCACTCTCCGTCGCTGGGAGGGTGCGGTTTTTGACTTAGACTGCCTAAATCTTCTCTGTTTTATCCGCGATCCTGAAGAATTGCCTTCGTAGGGGCGCTGCTCGCTGCGCCCGTTCTTATGGCGGGTGCCGCACTCTCCGTCGTCCGGACGGTGCGGTTTTTGACTTTTCTTTCCAGGAAACTCACGCTCAATACCAGCCGCACTTCTCGGTTCCGGTTCTTTCACAGAGGCACGAGAAGGGAGCGCCACACGCCCCATCCGGGCCGAACATGAGGCACGCGCCTGTGCCGCGATCCTACACGCTTCTGAATCCGAGCGTTATCCCACCGCTCGACGGAGAGGAGCGAATGGGAAACCTGATCCACCCGCCCTGTCCTGACCTCCCGCCAAAGTGTGACATTTTAGTCGACCTAATCTGGTCGTTTCAGATTCGTGGGGCGTTCATTCTTCGGGTCTTGCGGTTCGGGAAATCTCACGAACGCTTCCGGAACGAGCCTCAAGTCGGGCGGGAGCAGTTCAGATGGCAGTCCCTTCATTTTGCGCCATTTTGCGAGGTACTCTTCGAGTTCCTTCACCTTGTACAAGTATCCACAACACTCTTGGAGTAGTTCTCGCAGATATTCAAAATGGTCTTTGGTTACGCTTGAAGTCTGATCTTCGGACGCCATTTTTATTCGCAATGCCCACTGGA
>JBGQGW010000158.1:0-9813 GCA_041497605.1 Terriglobia bacterium
CGCGCCGGAACTCTTGCCAGCATTTGCATGGCCGTGTATTCTGCGGATCTCAAGCCTTTGAGCGGGAGTGGTTCAATGGCAGAACGCGAGCTTCCCAAGCTTGAGACGAGGGTTCGATTCCCTTCTCCCGCTCCAATCTTTACTGCAAGTTAGGCCGCCGCCTCTTCGCGCACGCCAGAAGGAAAGCGCTTTAGAAATCGGCACATCCCGTATGCGAGAATGGATGCTGGCTTCACGAGAAAATGCTCAATCGCCAGATGATTGCGGCCGTCACACCCACGATGGCCCGAAGCGCGAGGCACTGGATCTACCACCTCGGAGCTTTGGGATTTATTCCGCTTGGACTCATCGACAGCTCGGTGATTCCGCTCCCAGGAAGCATGGATGTACTGATCATCATCTTGTCCGCACGCAATAAAGAATTCTGGTTTTATTACGCTTTGATGGCGACCGTTGGTTCGGTAATAGGAGGGTTCGTTACATACCGGCTTGCTCGCAAAGGAGGGAAGGAAACGCTTGCACACAAGTTCCCGCGCAGGAAGCTAGAGAGGATTTACAAGATATTCGGTCGATGGGGCTTTGGAGCAATCGCCATCCCCGCCTTGCTGCCACCCCCGGCGCCCATGGTTCCGTTCCTTTTGGCCGCGGGAGCCATGCAATATTCTCTAAACAAATTCCTAGTCGCGCTGACGTTAGGCCGAATTGTCAGATACTCCCTTCTGGCGTACCTGGCAGCCCGTTATGGACGGCATATGCTCACATTCATCTCGCAACTTCAACACCCGATCCTAATTGTTGCCATCGCAGTGATTGCCACCGCGGCTGTAGTTATTCTCGTAATTCTTGGAAGTAAACGCAAAAAATCTGCGTCGGCTTAGCCGCCGTTTCAATGCTGCAGTTTAGCTTCCCAAGCTTGAGACGAGGGTTCGATTCCCTTCTCCCGCTCCAAAATTACGCCAGGGCTTTCGGAATGGCTGCCTTCCATCTTCCTTGTGCTTTCAGGATGAGCTCGACAATTTCGCGGACGGCGCCGTCGCCTCCTCCGCGGTGGGTGACGTAATCCGCAGCCATTTTAACTTCGGGGACGGCGTTGGCCGTGGCGATGGCCAGGCCGGCGCGTTCGAGGAGCGGGAGATCGGGCAAGTCGTCGCCCATGTAGGCGGTCTCCTCGTCGGTGACCCCGGCTTGCTGCTGGATTTCCAAATAGGCTTCGGTCTTTTTGGCTCGGCCCTGGTAGACAAAGTCCATCGACATTTCATGGGCGCGTTGGGCCGTGGCCATGGAGTTGCGGCCGGTGATCAAACCGGTTTTGATGCCCATCAGGTGGGCCAGCTTCACGCCGGCGCCGTCGTGCGCATTGAAAACCTTTAATTCCGCGGCCGCGCCCGACCCGGTGACGGACATGAGGTAGACGCGGCCGTCGGTGAGAGTGCCGTCAACGTCCATCAACAGGAGGCGGATTTTTTTCGCGCGTTTCAGGACCGCGGGCGGAAATTTGCCGGTTGATTTTGGCAAGCGTGAGCCTCCCGTTCGAATTCAAGAGCGAAAGTGCCGGCCTTCCCGATAAAACCCATCGGGACTCGTCCCGATAGAAACGATCGGGACGAGAAAGACCGGCGTTACATAAAGCGCCACACACAAGCTAGAATAATTGGAGAGTCCAGAGGTCATGGATGTGCACGACGCCTTCCAGGCGGCCTTCGCCATCGGCCACCAGGACCGAGGTGATCTTGCGGTCTTCCATAATTCGCAGGGCCGCGGCGGCCAATTCGGTGCGGCGAATCGTGACGGGGTTTTTGGACATGCATTCCGCTGCCGTCAGGTCGAGCGTGTCCTTTTTCTTTTGCTGCATCAGGCGGCGCAGGTCGCCGTCGGTAATCACGCCCAGGAGTTTTCCTCCACCATCCACGACGGCGGTCAGGCCCAGACCTTTGCGGCTCATTTCGTAAATCACGTCAGGCATTCGCGCCGAGGCTTCCACGCTGGGCAGGTCTTTACCGCCATGCATCAAACTTTCCACGCGGCGAAGCTTTTTGCCCAGGCGGCCGCCGGGATGCAGCGCCGCGAAATCTTCTTCGCGGAAGCCGCGGCGTTCGTAGACGGCGATGGCGAGCGAATCGCCCATGGCCAGGGTGGCTGCCGTGCTCGCGGTGGGGGCGAGATTGAGCGAGCAAGCTTCCTCTTTCACGGCGATATCGAGCACCACATCGCTTGCAGCGGCCAGCGAGGAACGCGGATTCGCGGTCATGGTAATCAGGTGAATGCCCAGGCGCTTGCTGGTTTCGAGCAGCTCCAAAAGTTCCTCGGTCTCTCCGCCGTAAGAAATCGCCACGATCACGTCGTCGCCGACCAGCATGCCAAGATCACCGTGCATCGCTTCGGCAGCATGCAAGAAAAGTGATGGCGTGCCGGTGCTGGCAAACGTGGCGGAAATTTTTCGCCCGATCAGCCCGGATTTGCCCATCCCGGTGACCACGACCCGGCCTTTGCACGCGAATAATAGATCGACCGCACGATCGAATCGCTCGTCAAGCCGGTCGATGAGGCCCGCAATGGCTTCCGCTTCGATTCGCAGGACGCGCTTGGCGGTCTCAATGCTCATGGCGCGCTCCAGGTGCGAACCAGCGCGGCAATCTTCAAAAGTTTTTCGACGAGCGGCTGAAACTGATCGAGCGGCAAAGCGTTGGTGCCGTCGGAAAGCGCCTTCGCGGGATTTTCGTGCACTTCAAGGAAGATGCCATCCACGCCTGCCGCGGCGCCCGCGCGGGCCAGCGGTTCGATGAATTCGGGCTGGCCTCCGGACGCGCTTCCTTCTCCGCCGGGAAGCTGCACGGAATGCGTGACGTCGAAGACTACCGGGTAGCCGGTTTTTTTGAGGATGGGAAACGAGCGCATGTCCACGACAAGATTTTGATACCCGAAGGAACTGCCGCGTTCGGTGAGAATAATTTTGTGGTTGCCCGTGCTGGCTACTTTCGCGGCGGCGTGCTCCATCTCCCAGGGCGAAAAAAACTGCGCCTTCTTCAGATTCACAACGCGGCCGGTATGGCCGACCGCGAGCAGCAAGTCCGTCTGGCGGCTGAGGAATGCGGGCACTTGCAGCACGTCGCAGACTTCGGCGGCCGCGGCAGCGTGCTGCGGTTGGTGCACATCGGTCAACATCGGCAGGCCCACGCGCTTTTTGATGTTGGCCAGCACGCGCAAGCCTTCCTCGAGGCCGGGCCCGCGATAGGACGAAATCGACGTGCGATTGGCTTTGTCGTAGGAGGCTTTGAAGATCAGCGGAAAGCGCAGAGCCGAGGCGATGGCGGCCAGGCGCTCGGCGATCATCGTGGCATGGGCCTCGGATTCAATGACGCAGGGGCCGGCGATCACGAAGAGCGGAGAATCTCCGCCGACTTCAAAGTTTCCAATCGAGAATTTGGTGGGCACGGCCATGCTATGGATATCTCACTTGCCTTTCGTTGTGGCGACTAAGCGTATGCGGTAATGACCGGCATTTCAATAGCGCGGATTCGATTGGGGATCAAGGGCGATCCAATCTAGCCGGACGAACTGAACCGGGGTTTGGCAGAAGCTAATCGCCGGGTTGGGCGGTGGCGGGGATGCTGGATTTTGCGCTGGGCGTGAGACGCTGGCGGCGATGCGTCTGGCAGGCGCCGATGAATGCGGCAAATAAAGGATGCGGCGCCAGAGGTTTCGATTTGAATTCCGGGTGGAACTGGCAGCCCAGGAACCAGGGGTGGTCGGGTGCCTCGATAATCTCAACGTAAACCCCGTCGGGAGTGCGGCCGGTGATGCGAAATCCGGCGGCAAGAAGCGTTTTTTCGTATTCGCAATTGAATTCATAGCGATGGCGATGGCGTTCGGAAATTTCGAGGATGCCATACGCCTGATGCGCAAACGAACCGGGTTCCAGTTTGCAGGGCCAGGCGCCCAGCCGCATGGTGCCGCCCATTTCGTCAACGCCGAGCAACTCGCGGAGTTTATAAATGACGCGGTGCGGCGTCCTGGAATCGAATTCGGTGCTGTCGGCGTCAGGAATGCCCGCCGCGTGGCGCGCGTATTCGATCGTGGCGCACTGCATGCCGAGGCAGATTCCGAAAAATGGAATTTTGTTCTCACGGGCGTACTGGATGGCGTAAATCATTCCGGCGATGCCGCGCTTTCCAAAGCCGCCGGGGACGAGGATTCCGTCCAAGTGCCGCAGGCGCCTTTCGGCCGTGCCGGGCGAATCGATTTCCTCGGCTTCGATCCATTCGATCACGGTGCGAACGCGGTGCGCCAATCCACCATGAACCAGCGCCTCGCGCAAACTCTTGTAGGCGTCTTCGAGCTGCACGTATTTACCGACAACGCCGATGCGGACTTCACTCTGCGGATGATGGAAGTTTTCCAGCATCTCGAGCCAGCGAGTAAGGTTACTCGGCGGTGCATTCAAATGCAGCAGGCGAAGGATTTGTTCGTCCAGCCCTTCCGCCGCCAGGGTCATCGGAACTTCGTAGATGCAATTCACATCCGGCGCTGAAATGACGCAGGATTCCGCCACGTTGCAGAAGAGGGCGATCTTGGCTTTCAGCTCGCGGCTTAGCCGCCGGTCGCTGCGGCAAAGCAGGATGTCCGGCTGGATTCCGATGCTCAGTAATTCCTTAACGCTATGCTGGGTGGGCTTGGTCTTCAGTTCGCCGGCGCTGGGAATGAAGGGCACCAGCGTCAGGTGAATGAAGAGAGTGTTTTCAGCACCCAGTTCCAGCCGCATCTGGCGGATCGCTTCCATGAACGGCAGGGATTCGATATCGCCGACTGTGCCCCCGATTTCGATGAGCACCACATCCGCGTCGTCCGCCACCTTTCGAAAAGCAGCCTTGATTTCGTCGGTGACGTGCGGAATCACCTGAACGGTCTTACCCAGATAATCGCCGCGGCGCTCTTTGGCGATGATGGATTCGTAGATCCGGCCGGTGGTCCAGTTGTGATCGCGGGTCAGCTTGGCGGAGGTGAAGCGTTCGTAGTGGCCCAGGTCGAGATCGGTTTCGGCGCCATCGTCGGTGACGTACACCTCACCATGCTGATAGGGGCTCATCGTACCGGGATCAACATTTAAATAGGGATCGCACTTCTGGAGGGTAACTTTGAGGCCGCGGCCTTCGAGAAGGCAGCCGATCGAAGCAGCGGCGACGCCTTTGCCCAGAGAAGAAACTACACCACCGGTTACAAAGATATACTTCGGAGCCGTATGCAAGGCTTGCGAGTTTCCTCTCAAAGGATGAGCGTACTCCGCATTATGTTCGAGAAGATGACGGGTGTCAATTTGAAGATTCCGAGCAGGTCGACGGCTTCAGACTCAAACTAAGTCTGTTGAACCGAGATTTGAGAAGCCCGCGTCTTGGTTTTCTCACCTAAATAGTGTGGCAGAGCTGCCCAGCGAAACATTGATAGTGCCCATCGGGACAGGATCAGGAGTCCCCAAGGGAACGCCGCTACGGCAATGCCAGAGCCGCTCAAGGGTGAGAGCAACTCCTCTGCGGATCCCAAACCGTCGTACAGCTTCGACTGAATACCGAGAACAGGTCGGCTCATATCTGCACCGCACGTACCCTGAGAGGACAGGCCGGCCTGTTTTTTGGTACATCGCGACGAATGAAATGTACAAGCGAGCAGTAAGTTGATCTCGAGCTGGCCGGCAAGAGTCCGCTGTCGCCAATGCAGCTATCAAGAGAAAGGTTGTCAGATAAGTCGAAGGCCGGCTCAGGGATTTCCGCAGTGTGGACACTTCGCGCTCACCTGCATCCTTCGATTCCCGCAATGAGAACACTGGATCAAATTTCCTTGCGGTCTGGCGAAAATGTAGATAATCAGGCCAATCACGCCTGTGAACATGACCAGGATCATCCACAAGACGGAACTGTCCATGCCTCGCGCCTTTGCGTCACGGGCAACCCACACGAGCAGTGCGATGTTAAGAACTATAACGGCAATAATCACGAATCCGAAGAAGCCGAGGCAGCCACAGGCGGCACCTGCGCCAGAGTCACCCCGCTGAAGCGATGCAACAAGGTATACGCCCGGAATCGTTGCCAGCATCGACAAATTCATTTTTAGCATTTTGATCGGCTCCGCAAAGAATTCAATCGCCGCTAGAGTCCCAAGCTTAGTCTCACCGCGACATCACTCTCGATTGCCGAGAATCAACAGAGACCGATTTCGTGGGCGCACACTACCACAAGCAATCCTTAAAGGTAAATTGAAATCTGATTCTTAGTTACGATGACAGTTAAGTGAAGAACTTATCTGCAACTGCCCAAGGCGAGCCAACAGATTCTCTAGTTCAAGAAGAGCTGGCTTGCAAATTGAAGACTCTTAATTTTTCCCGGTGGCTGGCCCGGGCTGCGCCTGAGCAAAAACGCGCTCGCGGATTAAGGCCTCGACACGGGCGACGTCGGCGGGGAGATCGACGCTCACGGCGTCGTAGGTCGATTCCACGACTCGAATACGGTAGCCATTCTCGAGCCAGCGGAGCTGTTCGAGTTGTTCCAGGCGCTCCAACTCACCGGGAGGCAGAGTGGGGTAGTCCAGCAGCGCCTCGCGCCGAAAAACGTACACACCGATGTGCTTCCAGTGTTGAGCCGAAACCCGTTCGGATTCTTCCCGGACCCACGGGACCGGAGCGCGTGAGAAATAGAGAGCGTCGCCCTGGAAGTCGTTCACGACCTTCACCACATTGGGGTCCATAATATCCGCAGGCCGGACGATCGCGACGCTGAGGGTGGCAAGATTTACGTCCGGATCGGAGGCGAGCGCTTCTACCGCCGAATCGACAGCCTGGGGATCGATGAGGGGTTCGTCACCCTGCACATTCACATAAATCCCCGCGGTGATATGCGCGGCCACTTCAGCGACGCGTTCCGTTCCGCAGCGGTGCTCCGGGCGAGTCATCACCGCTTCTCCACCGAAAGCTTCGACGGCTTTAAAAATACGCTCGTCATCCGTGGCCACGACCACGCGAGAGATGCTCCGGCACTGCCGCACACGGTCGAAAACATGCTGGATCATGGGGCGCCCCGCAATGGAGGCGAGCGGCTTGCCGGGAAAACGAGAAGAATCGTATCGCGCCGGGATTACTGCCACGATTTGGCTGGAATCTTGTGCGGACATCGTCACCTGCCAGCGACCGCGATAATCTTATCATTGTTGACGCCGTTCTCGGGGACGCAGCCGGGCCCAGCAGGAGGCGCCGCGCCCGGCTGAGGGAGCCGCCGCGTGGCGGAATCGAGTCCGCCAGCCCGCAGGCGGACAGATCAGGTCCGATGCTTGAGCAAGCATCTCAAATCGAGGAAAGTCTTTCGTGCTCAGAGGGCATGAGAAAATAGGACTTACTCCTCCATTTTTATTCTCGGTGCACACTTTGCCTGTGGACTTGATTTGAGTTCGCGGAGTGATAGAATATGAATTAGAAAGTGTGACAGGACCTGCTGTCGTCCCAGCAAAGGCCCAGCGAGGGGAACTTGAGAGAGTCGGCCAGAACGCCCTACAAGAGCTGGGCATCACTGGCGGAATGTTCTTTCCTGGCGGCCATTTTCGCCCTGGCCTTGACCGGGACCTTGCAAGGGCAATCCCCCGGCCCCGCCACCCCCCCCGCTCGCGAATTCAGTAAATCCCCCAAGAATGCGAAAGACCGGGAAATCAAAGTTGACGTGCAACTGACGCTGGTGAACGTGACGGTGACCGATCCGTTTAACCGGCTGGTGACGGGCCTGGAGAAGGAAAACTTCCGTGTAATCGAGGATGGTACGGAACAGGAAGTTGTTAATTTCTCCAGCGAGGATGTGCCCATCTCCATCGGCGTGATTTTCGATATGAGCGGCAGCATGGCGGACAAAGTGGATAAGTCACGCCTGGCTGCGGTGCAATTCTTCAAGACAGCCAACCCGCAAGATGAATTTTTTCTGGTGAATTTCAACGACCGGGCGCAACTGAGCAGCCCATTTACCGCCAATATTGAAGAATTGCAGGATCGCATGCTGTATACCGCGGCTCACGGCCGCACCGCGCTGCTCGATGGAATCTACCTGGGCCTGAGCCAAATGAAAGGAGCGCGCAACACCAAGCGCGCTTTGCTCATCATATCGGATGGCGGCGATAATCATAGCCGGTACAATGAGGCTGACGTACGAAATTATCTTCGGGAAGCAGATGTGCAGCTCTACGCCATTGGAATTTATGAGGCGGAGAATTGTGGCCGAACTCCGGAAGAGTGCGATGGTCCAGCGCTGTTGAACCAGATGTCGGAGCTGTCCGGCGGAAGAACATTCACTGTACAAAACATAAACGATTTGCCGGATATTGCGACTAAAATAAGCATGGAGCTGCGCAATCAATATGTTTTGGGATACCGACCAAGCAACAAAGGCCGAGACGGCAAGTGGCGAAAAATCAAGGTCAAGCTCCGCCCACCCAAGGGGCTGCCGCCGCTTACTGTTTTCTCGAAGTATGGCTACTACGCCCCGGGGCATTAGCCTTCGCGGCCTGCGCCTCCTCATCTTTCTTCCATTCATCTGCGTCGGACTTCTGGCGGGCTTTGGGGCCTGGGCGCAATCGCAGCAGCCGCTGCCGCCGGTGCCGCCTCCGCCGGAACAAGCGCAGAAGCCTCCCCAACGCGATCAGGGCTATAAGATCCGGCGAGACGTTGAGCTGGTGGTGCTTCACGCCACGGTGCTGGATGAGAAAGGGAATTTCGTTCCGGACCTGAAGCAGGATAATTTCCGCATCTACGAGGACAAGGTCGAACAGAAAATTTCGCTGTTCAAGCGCGAAGATCTGCCGGTGACGATGGGACTGGTGATCGACAACAGCGGGAGCATGCGGTCCAAGCGCTCCCGGGTGAACGCAGCCGCTTTGACCTTCGTGCAAACCAGCAACCCCAAAGATCAGGTATTCGTCGTGAATTTTAATGACGAGTATTACCTGGACCTGGACAGGGATTTCACGGATGATCCCCGCGAATTGAAAGACGCGCTGGAACGGATCGATTCGCGTGGGAGCACGGCGCTCTATGACGCGCTGATTGGCTCACTCGATCACTTGAAGAAGGGTTCCCGCGACAAGAAAGTCCTGCTGGTAATCACCGATGGCGAAGACAATGCCAGCCGCAAGGATTTGGCGTATGCCACTCAGGCGGTGCAGCAATCGAGTGCGATTATTTATGCGGTCGGCTTGTTTTCGGATGATTCGCATCAGGAAATAAAGAGGGGCACGAAGGCGCTAAAGGTCATCACCGAAGCGACGGGCGGCCAAGCCTATTTCCCGAAGAACGCCGAGGAAGTGGAGTCCATCTGCACCCAGATTGCCCATGACATTCGCAACCAGTACACCATCGCGTATTACCCCAGCAATAGCAAGCGGGATGGAACATTCCGCGCCGTGCAGGTGCAGGTGACCCCGCCGCGCGGCCGCGGAAAGATGACCGTGCGCACGCGCACCGGCTACTACGCTCAAAAAGAATCAGGCGCGCAGTAGTATCAATCCAAATTCAAAAGGCATTCTGGGACGGCAAACACGGCATCTCCACGCGTGGATCAACCGTGTTTCCATTGCACCGCGAATCGCGGGATTTCCCTCCGGCTTCCCCGGTGCAAACGCGCCCGGCCCGTACAATCTCCGATTCAATTGGTGCGAAGCTGGGGAAGGAAGCTTGTGCCGTGAAGGATGGCGCCGCCAAAATTTTCGGCGATCGTCTGGCCCATATCGGCAAGCGTTTGGCGGATACCAAGACTGACACCGGAATTTGAGTCCGGGCAATAAGCGAGGATGGGA
>JBGQGW010000159.1:0-9697 GCA_041497605.1 Terriglobia bacterium
ATCTGGCGCTATGACGTTCAAATCTTCGCGGACGGCGTTTTCTCTTCCCAGGATTTCATCCGCCTGCCGGACAAGCTCGGCAGTGAGCTCCCGCTGCTGCGGGTGCACCAGTCCTCCGCCGATCGAATAGCCGATGAGTCCCGAAATCACCAGCACAGCCAGCACGCCGAGAAACAAGATCTTCATAGCCAGACGCATGAGCAGTACCTAGCCAGTGATACGCAGCGAGCGGCGAGAATGTTCAGCACAGGATCGAGTGAGACGATTCCGGCAATCGGCCGGTGCTCAAGAGCCGGTGGAAGAATAGTGCCGCACGCCTTCATTCCACACCAGGATGCTGATTCCAAGACACACGGCAGCGACCAGCGGAATAAATGGGGCATAAGAACGAAATGCCGTGCGGCCGAGCAGGCGGACGCTGGGATAGAAAGAAGCGAAGCCGAAGGGAATGATCCAGCTCAGGAAAAATTGGATCGCGCTGCTATAAATCGAAAGCGGATAGCGGCCGAATGCGATCAGATTCCACACCGGCGGATGCACCCCGATGCGGTCTTCGAACCAGAAGGAAACCGTGCTGAGCAACAGAAAGATCGAGACGTAAATCACCGCGCCGCAAAACGCCCAGAAAATCAGCAGAAAAGCGTTCAGAAGCGTCCAATGATAGTGCAGCAGGCGCGCGGCCAGCCACACTCCAAACAATCCCGTCGCAACTTCCTGAAACGATTCCACGCGAAACTGTTCGAACAGCACCTGAAACATCGAGGAGACCGGCCGCAACAGCACGCGATCGAATTTCCCTTCGATGATGTAATTGTTGCCAAAATCATAGAGATTGAGGCTGATGACGTTGAACAGTCCAAACGGGATGAGCGCAAAGCTGTAGAGAAACATCACCTCGGCGAAATCCCAGCCGGCCAGCTTCGGTATTTTTGTGAACAGCACATAGACGAAGGCAAATCCAAAAAGCGTGGCGGCAAAGCTGGTGATGGCGCTGATGATGAAGTCAGCGCGATAGCTCAGGCGCACTTTCACATATTGCGTCAGGTATTCGGAAAAAAGCGCCATGTACCTTTTCATAGTTCCTTCGCGAAACCAACCCGGCTTCTAGCCGCCGTGAATCGTAATTTTAAGCGTGGCGCGCTCCCACCACAGATGCGCCGCCCCCAGCAGCACAATCACCCACACCCATTGCGTCGCGAGCGCGAGAAGCGCATGCCGCGTATCGAGCTTGCCCAGATAAATCTGCAACGGCGTGAAGGCGATGTGCTCGAAGGGCAGCCAGGCAAGCACCTTCTGAACTCTGGATGGAAAAAACGTCATCGGGATCAGCAGGCCCGAGAGCAATTCAATCAGCCAGAATTTCGCCCGGATCAGCGAGAGGATGGACTTCAGCGGAATCGCGCAGGTTCCGATCATAAAGTTGATCGCGCCCATCAGGAAGAAGCTGCCCAGCACCGCCAGGAAAAACAGGCAGAAATTCAGGGTCGAGGACGGCGCGGATACCGGGAACAGGAACCCCACGGCCACCGCCGTCGGCGCCGTCAGCAAGCCCAGGCGAAAAGCCGATTCGCCCATCGCGCGGCACAGCCACATCCACAAAGGCGAAACCGGCTTGAGCAAATCCATCGCGATCTTGCCTTCGATCACTTCGTACGCCATTTCCTGATCGATGGTATTCCAGTAGAAGGATCGCATGATCCAGCCGGCCGAAACGTAGGTGATCATTTGCGGCAAGTTGTATCCGGCGATTGGCAGCCCCGATCGGTAAACGGCGCTCCAGATGAAGTAATACACCGTCACGTTGATCAGGTACGTGATGATCCCGGTGAAATAACGCAGGCGAAACGCAAGAATATTGACGAAGCCGACGCGCGAAAATTCCGCATAAGGAGCCAGCGCTTCGAGCGTGCTGTTCATTTCCGGCCGTCCTTGTTGTCCCTCGCCGGTTGGCCGGCGAAGAGCGGCGATGGCGGGGATCGATACCCGGTGGCCACGTTGCTCATGATGCGCACGAGCTCTTGCCGCATGCAACCTCGGTGGGCTAAAAGAGCAGATCTCCAAATTCGCCCGGTCCCCAGATCATCTCATTATCACGGACAGTGATCTCCGTTCCGGTGCTGCGTTCAGGCGCTGGTCTCGAGCAAAGCTTCGCCCGCATAGATGCGTTTGACGATTTCTTCGATCGGCTCGTCTTCGATCAGCAAGTCGCGGACCTCGACGGTCGAGAGAATCTGGCGGATCAGGTCAGACGTCGAAACCTGCGCGGGGTCGAACCGGATGCGGTAGGTCAGTTCGTCCACCTGCTCGATGTTGAGCCCGTCGCGGGCAATCACTTCGATGCCGGCGGCCTGCTCGCGATCCTTGAGCGCAAATTTTATTTGCTTCGTGCGCAACAATCTCTGCTTGAGAACTTCCAGCGGGCCGTCGTAGAGCAACCGGCCATGATCGATGATGACGATGCGGCGGCAGAGCTCCTCGATATCGTCCAGGTCGTGCGTGGTCAGCAGCACCGTGGTCCTGAAATCGCGATTGATCTCGCGGAGGAAATGCCGGATGTGATCTTTCGCCACCACATCCAGGCCGATCGTGGGCTCATCCAGAAAAAGCAGCGGTGGATTGTGAAGCAGGGCCGCGGCCAGATCGCAACGCATCCGTTCGCCGAGCGAAAGCTTGCGCACCGGCGTATGCAGGTAATCCTTGATGCCCAGGATTTCGTTGAAGTGTTCCATGCGCGAATCGAAGTCAAGCTGCGAAACTCCGTAGATGCGGCGCAGCAGCTTGAACGATTCCACGACGGCAATGTCCCACCACAATTGCGTGCGCTGGCCGAAGACGACGCCGATGGTTTTCACATACTGCTGGCGCTGGCGATGGGGAACGAAGCCGTTGACCCGCATGAAGCCCGAGGAGGGCACCAGAATGCCGGTCAGCATCTTGATCGTCGTGGATTTGCCCGCGCCGTTTGGGCCGATGTAGCCGACCATCTCGCCCCGGTCGGCTGAGAAGTTGACGTTGTCCACGGCTTTCACGGTGCGGTAGTCGCGCACGAACAGATTTTGGATCCCGCCCCAAATACCTTCCCGGCGCTGAAATGAGCGGAAGTGCTTGCAGAGTTCGCGAACTTCGATCAAGGGCTCGGGCGCCATGGAGAGTTAGATTCTAGCATGGGGCATTGGGTAAGCAGGAAAAGAGGAAATAGCGCTGCTTCGAAGGCGGAGAAAAGCTGCATTCACGCACCAATAAGCGAGGCCGGCAAGCTCCGCCCCCGGTGCCAACGTTTTCGATTGCCAGGCAGGCGCCTCCCGCCGCGCTCCGGATTATCCTCCGATCACCTTAACCAGGATGCGCTTTGGACGCTGGCCATCCAGGTCGGCGTAGATCACAAATTGCCAGGGTCCAAGATCGAGCCGCCGGTTCGTGAACGCAACGATTGCCTGATGATTCAGCAAAAGAGCCTGAAGATGGACAGCGGTGGTGCTTTCGAATCGGCCCTTGTGCTTGTAGTCGTCGCGAGCCGGCGCCAGTTGATCCAGCCAGGCTTCCACATCCTGAAGCAGGCCCGGCTCCTCGTCGTTCACGAAAACGGCGCTGTTCGAATGCAGCGAGGAAACCACGATTAGGCCGTCGGAAAAGCCGCTCTTCTCCAGCGCCGCTTTGATGTTCGATGTGATGTTGAAGAACTCTCTTAGCTTGGTCGATTGCAATGTGATTTCTTCGTTATAGACCGGCATCGCTTTCCCTCAGTTGTGCAAAGTGTCCGCGCCATTGTAGCGAAGCTTTGGAAAGAGTTGAATTCTTAGCGATTGCCGTCGCAAAGAAAATTCTTGAGCTCAGGTTTTACTTGAGGCCTTCGACGAGATACAGATCGGAAAGATTGCGGTTGTAACCGTAAATATAACTTTTCCCATCCAATGTGATCAGAACCGGCGCCACATGATCAATTCCAGCGGGGTCCGGAGGAACGAGTTCTTTCAGCAGTGTCTTTTGGCCAGTCGCCAGATTGAGACGGTACACGCTGGATGGAGCCTTGTTATACGCGTAGATGAACACGTCCTTTCCATATGCAGAAAAGTTTGTGAACCGGTATCCTGCTTCGAAGCCAGGTATCACGCGCGCTTCTCCGCCCTCGACAGGGAACAAATAGCCCTTCTCGTCTGGCCCGGCGCCAGCCACCCATTTTCCATCCGGAGAAACGTTCACCACCCGGCCCGAACCGATCCCTTCGGGCGAGATAGGCTTCGGCTGTCCTCCATTCAGATCCTGGACGAAATAGCGCTGGGCGTGGCCGGGCTCGCTGCCCAGGAAGACAATCCGTTTCCCATCCGGAAGCCAGGCAGCAGCAGTGTGGTCAATCTTGTCCTGTGTGATTCGACGGGCCTCGCCAGCCCCAGTGGGAAGCAGAATGAGTGGTTCGGGACCTTCATTCGGAATCGAAATCGCCCACTTTGTATCGGGCGACAACGCGGTGCAAGTTCCGTTACCGAGTCGAATCGCCGGAGATCCATCCGTTCTTCGCAAGAAGACCGAGTAGGTCGCTCCGCCGCCTTCGCCGGATTCGTCGAACAGCACCAGCCTGCCATCCGCGCTCAATGCGCAAGGACTGGAATAATCCAGCCAGGAAAGGTCCCGCTCTTTTGTGGCTCCGGGGGCCAGGCCATAAAATCCGGCGCGAGGAGCTTCCCGGGTAACCAATACCCGGCCATCGGGGGCGGTGTCCTGAAGTGTGAGCATGCCGGGCGCACGCGTCACCAGTCGCTGTGTTCCCGAAAGATTTACCGCGTACAATGCTCGCGAGAATCCGGTGGGTGTGGCTGTAAACCAGATTTCATCTCCCTGGGGAGACCAGGCAAGACCCTGGGCGCTCACCCAGCCGGTCGAGAGCGTCTGCTTGTTTCCAGCGAGATCAATGACGGCAACTGCGCCCTGGTCATCGCCGGGAAGCGGATGATCTAGAAATGCGATGCGATCTCCCTTGCGCGAAACGCGCGGATGGCTGATCCATCCGCTGGTCTCGTATAAAACTTTCCCGATCGGAAATTCCAGACGCCTGCGTCCGCCTTGCGTTCTCACTACAAGGAATTCATTTCCCGCTGGAGACCAGTCCGCATATTCCACTCCTTCCAGAACTTCACGGGGTGCTCCGCCCGAGAGCGAGACTCGGCCCAGAGTTCCCCGGTGGACAAATCCCTCGACCGGCGTGTCGTTCAGGGAAACCGCAATCTCACCGCTCGAGGAGATGGCGAATAGCTCCGTTTTGTCCAGCCCTAAGGAACGGGATTGCGTGCTGTCTGGCCTGGTTGTGAAGAGTTCTGCGGGTGTCCCTTCCCACCAGGCCCCGTACACAATCGTCTGGCCGTCGGCGGCAAAGCGCGCCGCGCGGATATTTCCGCGGCGAAAGGTGAGCTGCTGGTAGAGAGGCGGCGTGGTCTTCGCCATGCTGCGCATCAGGAAAGCGCCTGCTAGCGCGCCGATTACCAGAGCTGCCCCTGCCACGATCGCCAACCGGCTCTTGGAAGGCGCTGGCGAAACCGGACGAGCCGCCGGTGCAGGAACAGCAGCACCCTCGAAGCCGGTTTGGGAAGCCGCCGCTGCGTGCCGGCTGGAGCCGGTGTCGCGTTTCAGCCGCATCAGGTCGGCGCGAATTTCCGCGGCCGATTGGCATCGCAGCTTGCGATCTTTTTCCAGGCACTTGTTCAGAATGCGCTCGAAATCCTCCGGCAAGCCGGCGTTCAGACGCACCGGGGAAGGGGGAGCTTTGTGCAGAATGGCATCGAAGATCCCCGCCGACGTGGTGCCGGAAAATGCTTGATGGCCCGTCGCCATTTCATAGAGGACTACTCCGAAACTGAAAAGATCGGTGCGAGAGTCCAGCTCTTCGCCCAAGGCCTGCTCGGGAGACATATAGGCCACGGTTCCGAGCGCCGCGCCGGGGCTGGTGTGAAATGTGTCCGCCGGAGATTCCGCCGAAACAACGGTGGGTTGTGCCGAATCATTCGCGCGATGCCCGGGCTGCTGGCCCGGAGCGAGCTTTGCCAATCCGAAATCGAGAATTTTCGCCTGATCGCGCTTGGTGACAAAAATGTTCGCCGGTTTGATATCGCGATGAACGATGCCTTGCGAATGCGCGGCATCGAGGCCGTCGGCGATTTGAATTCCCAGGTCCAGCACCTGTTCGAAGGGAAGGAGTTTTCCTTCGATGCGGTGCTTGAGCGTGAGGCCGTCGAGAAATTCAATGGCGATGAAGGCGCGGCCGTCCTGTTCGCCCACGTCGTAAATCGTGCAGATGTTGGGATGATTCAACGCGGAAGCGGCCTGCGCTTCGCGCTGAAATCGTTCCAGGGCGCTGTGATCCCTGGCCGTCTCTTCCGGCAGAAACTTCAGTGCCACCTGCCGGTGCAGGCGCGCGTCCTCGGCTTTGTAGACCACGCCCATGCCTCCGCCACCGAGCTTTTCGACGATGCGGTAATGCGAAATTGTTTTGCCGATCATGGTTGGCTATTCGCGCGTAATGCTATTCGTCCAGGTGGGCTAAGTCAATCAACGGGGTGGAAAAATCAGGCTTTGTGGCACACGGCGCAGTGCTTGGCTTCGTAATTGTCTATGGTGACTTCAAACATGTTGTTGCAACTGATGCAGACCCGGTGAATCTTGGGTTTATTGGCCGCTTCGGGGTCGTGTGTGTGACCGTGGGTTGCCGGGGCGCCGGCGGTTTCAGGTTTTGCAGGAGTTGTCTCAGCCATGGCTCAATTCTAACACGAACCGCGAACGCGGCAAGACCGTCACCTCAAACCGCTTGCCCTCGAAGTGTCTGCATCACCCGCGCCACGATTTCGCCGACTCGGACGGGGCGGTGAAAAATCGCGGCCGCTTCCGGGAGAGTGAGACGTTCCAGGCCCGAAGCCACCACGATCAGTGGCACGCGCCGCGCCAGCTCCGCCATTGCCGCCGATTCCGCTACAGAACTGGTCTCGAGAACCACTGCGGAAGGCATTTGGCCGCCCGCTAGGGCACGCGCCGCGTCGTCCGCTGTTTCCATGCCTAGCGCATCGATTCCCAATTCGCGCAATTGGGCGCGCAGCATGGCGCGCAACATCCAATCCTCGGCGATGACGAATACAGTTGGCATCTCAATCCAGCAGTATAGCATCCGCCTTAGTATGCCTTGTGCTCTAGCCTACACGGCAGGGCTTGGCGCGTGGCAAGTGGTGGAGCGGTCTGTTACAATTTTGCGATCTTGCACCACCTGCCGGACAAACGAAGCGTGGGTATATGGCTATAACGCGTACACAATGGGTCGGCGTGCTTTTGGGCGCTGTCATAGTTGTTTTGGTGCTGCTCGGCGTTACCGGGCGGAACCACGCGCCGGAAGTGCAACTGGCCAAAGTGGTGCGCCAGAATCTCGATGCTTCCATCACCAGCAACGGCAAAGTGGAGCCCATCCAGCCATACGTTGTCCGCGCCCAATTTCCCACGTTTGTCGCGAGAATTTCGGCCGTGGAAGGCCAGAGCATTCGTCGCGGCCAGCCGATTCTGACGCTGGATGCGCAAGACGCCCGGGTACAGCTCGCCCAGGCTCGCGAAAACCTGATTGCCGCCCAGGAAGATCTTCGCGCCGCTCGCGCGGGCGGGCCTGCTGTTCAGATGGCCGAGCTCGAGGGCAATCTGAAGAAAGCGCAAGCGGATGTGGCCAGTCTCCAGAGCACGCAGGAAGCGCTGAAAAAACTGGTGGCGCAAAAGGCGGCCACGCAGGACGAACTCAATCAGAATCAGCTTTCGCTGGCGCGAGCCCAGGCGGAATTGCAAACATTGCAGCAGAAGAAACAGGATATGTCCCGTACGGCGTCGGTGGACGTGCAACGCGCCACTCTGCGCGCGCAACAGGCCAGCGAATTGATCAAGGCGCTGGAAGCCAAAGTCGCTTCGGCCACCGTGAAGTCCCCCGTGGATGGAACTCTCTATTCTCTGCCCGTGCACGTGGGCGACTATGTGAAAGTTGGCGACGAGCTGGCCGATATGGCCGATCTGCGCCGCGTTCGCGTCCGCGCTTATGTCGACGAGCCGGACCTGGGCTCGCTCGCCGCGGGGCAGGCGGTCGAAATTACCTGGGACGCCATGCCGGCAAAGTTATGGGCCGGCGTCACCGAGCAAGTTCCCAAGCAGGTGGTGCCGCATGGGACACGCAGCGTCGGCGAAGTGCTCTGCTCGGTGGACAATAGCAAGTTAGAGTTATTACCGAACATCAATGTGAATGTGCGCATCCGCGTGCGCTCGCAAGCGAATGCGCTGGTGGTTCCTCGCTCCACCGTGCGTTCGGAGGGGACGCGCCATTTTGTTTTTGTGCTGGGGGGCGACCGTCTTCACCTGCGCGAGATCACGGTGGGCATCGCCAGCGCGACCATGTACGAGGTAACTTCCGGGTTGAAAGAGGGCGATCGCCTGGCTCTGCCTGGCGACGTGGAGCTCAAAGACGAGGAAGGCGATGAAATTGAAAAAGGCCGCCCAAAAAACCGCCAGGCGGGGCGAGAGGACCCTCGTGGAAACGACGGTCGCGATGGAATTGGCGGCGTCGTGGAAGCCGTTGATAAAATCGAAGGCTAACGCGAGCAAGACCAGGGCGGCAAGACCGAGATCCATATTTAGCGGCGCCGCGATTGGAACAGGACCGGTGTCCGTATCGGCTGGTTCAAAAAATCGCGGGAGGTCTTTGACGGCATCGTCGAAGCAATTCTACTTCATTTGTCAGGTCGCGCTAAGCTAACATCAAAAGGCCGGCGTATCAACTCCGGCCGAGACACTCCGGCCGAGACGTTTCGGCGCGCGGTGGCGGCCGGCTTGTTTCGCTCCGTCATTTTGCTCCCTTGGCGGTTCCGCTATCCACTTTGCTCTTGAAATAGTTCCACGCCCGCTCCAGATCGACGGGAGGCAGAGTCTCCTCCTTTCTCAGGGCCGACTCATCGGAGGAGAGAAAAGTCGGCGCGCCGACTTGCAGCGCGCCGTAGAGCATCTCGGCGGCTTCCTCCAGATAGATCGCCATGACGATCGCCTCCGCGATGCTCCTGCCCACGGTCACCTGGCCGTTGCCCCTCAGCAGAATCGCCGGCCTCTTGCCCAAAGCCGCGGCGACTTCGCCGCCGAGCTTGGGCGTCGAGATCAGATCGGTTTTCGGGAACACCGGCACTCCGCCGGAAAAGAAGCTGCCGTGGTTATGGACCGGCTCGATCTTTCTATCGGTCACGGAGAAAAAGTTCGCAGTCCGGGCGTGGACCCGAACGACGGATTGAAGCTCCGGCCGCGCGGCAAGCAGCGCGGCGTGGAGCGGCGCTTCGAACGGCGCAGGGCGCTTCCCCGCGACGGTCTCGCCTTTGAGGTTCAGCACGAGCAGGTCCTGCTCTTTGACCAGCGCCAGGCTGATCCGCGGCGAGAGCAGAAAGAGGCCGGCATCGGGGAGGCGCGCGCTCACGTGGCCGAATCCTTTGACCAGCCCCTCGCGGTTGAGAATTCTACACGCGGCGACGATATCCTGCTTGAGACGGGACGGAATTTTTTTCATGGTTCCCCTTCACATCGAAACGAAAATACTTTATATTACCCACTTTGAAACGCCGGCGGAAGAGGCAACCGTGAAGATCCAGGTCGAGTGCTATTCCGAATACGAGGACATCGAGCGCCCCGCCCGTTTTTCGCTCGGCGAGCGAAC
>JBGQGW010000160.1:0-9688 GCA_041497605.1 Terriglobia bacterium
ACCGTTTAGCGGACTAAATCAAAAAGTGTTCTGGCTCGAGCCGCGCGAACGCCGCGTGTGGGGCGAGCGCATTTTCGCTCACGCCGCTCCGTTGCTTCACCCCGCCGAGCAGGCCCGCAGCGCCGGCGCATTCTGATTTCTCTTCTGTAAATGATCTCTTCCAGACCCGAATCGAAAAGCTCCGGCTGGTTGACGCGCGGAGTCTTCGGAATCGGGCTCGCCAGCCTGTTTTCCGACTGGGGCCATGAAATCGCCACCGCCCTGTTGCCCATCCTGCTCGCCGGCCTGGGCGCTCCTGCTTATGCGCTGGGATTGATTGAAGGCATCGCCGACGGCCTTTCGAGTTTTGCGAAGCTCGCCGGCGGATGGATTGCCGACCGCCCCGAATGGCGCAAACCAACCGCGGCGGGAGGATATCTGGTTGTCGCGCTCTCCACATTCGCATTCGGACTGGTGCATAGCTGGCCCGCCATTTTGTTTTTTCGCGCGTTTGGCTGGCTGGGACGCGGAGCGAAGGGCCCCTCGAAAGACGCTTTGCTCGCCGACGCCGTGCCCCCGGAAAATCTTGGCCGCGCGTTCGGATTCGAGCGAACCATGGATACGGCCGGCGCGATTGCCGGACCGCTCTGCGCCACCGCGCTGGTCGCGGCCACCAGCGTGCACGCGGCGATGCGCTGGACTCTGCTGCCGGGCATCCTCGCGGCCCTGGCATTCACGATCTTGGTGCCGCGAGGCAAGCGGGCGGCAGGCCATCGTCCACTGGCATTTTTCGAAAGCCTGCGTCAGATACCGCCGCAATTCCGGCGCTATATGGTAGGTGTATTCGTCTTCGGCCTGGGTGATTTCTCGCACACCCTGCTGATCCTGCGCGCCGCGCAAATTCTGGGAACGCGTTACGGTGCCGCGCGGGCCGCCACGCTCGCCGTGGGACTCTACACGGTCCACAACATCATCTATGCCGCCGGAAGCTATCCCGCGGGTGCATTAGGCGATCGCATCGGAAAGCGAGGCCTGCTGGCAACCGGCTACGCGCTTGCCGGCCTGATGAGCGTGGGATTTCTTTTTTCGCCGTCGGGCCTGCCCGCGCTTGTGGCGCTGTTCGCCGTGGCGGGACTCTATATGGCCATTCAGGATTCGCTCGAAAAATCCCTGGCGGCCGAATTATTGCCGACGCAAGTTCGTGGATCGGGCTTCGGAGTTCTGGCCACGCTGAATGGCGTCGGCGATTTTGCTTCCAGCATCATTGTAGGTTTACTCTGGTCCGGCGTTTCACCGGCGGCGGGATTTCTGTATGCGGCGGTTCTGTGCTTCGCCGGCGCGGGCATTCTTTATCGCTTGCGCTGAGCGCGGCGGCGCGATGATTTTTTTGTTCTGGGCGCGCGCTGGCAGCGCGGACAAAAGTGGCTGCTGCGGCCGGCCACGATGATGCGCCGGATTTTAGCGCCGCAGCGGAAGCAGCCTTTCCCGTTTCGCTGATAAACGCGATGCCGAAGCTGGAATTCCCCCGCCACGCCGTTGGAATCGACGTAATCGGAAACCGAGGAGCCGCGCAGCCGAATTGCTTCTTCAAGCACGTGGCGCACGGCGCGGTAAAGCCGCGCAACCTCGTCACGCTTCAAGCCGGCCGCCAATCGCGTCGGATGAATCCGCGCGCGCCACAAACTTTCGTCGGTATAAATATTGCCCATGCCCCGGAGGACGCTTTGATCCAGCAGCAGCGCCTTGATCCGCGCGCGGCGACCGCCCAATCGCCGGCGGAAATCTTCTTCGCTCGCTTCGAGCGGGTCCAGGCCCAGGTTGCCGAGGATTTTTTCTCTCTCAGAATTGGCGATAATCGAGAAGCGTCCGAAGCGGCGCACATCCGTGTAACGCAATTCGGTGCCGTCATCCAGCGAGAAAAAAACGTGCGTGTGCGGAGCCACCGGCTCTTCCGGACGGCGCGTAGTGAGCTGGCCAGTCATGCCCAGATGAATCAGAAGGTCGAAATGCGTTTCCAGTTGGGACGCCGGGTGCAATTCGAAGACCAGGAATTTCCCGTATCGCTTGATCGCGGCGATTCGGGTGCCCGGCACCAGCCTTTCAATGGCGGCGGGATCGTCGATGAAATCGGTTTTGCCGAGACGCAAACTGAGCACACGCCGGCCCACCACGGACACTTGCAAGCCGCGCACAACCGTTTCGACTTCGGGCAATTCCGGCATGTTCCGCTTTCAAGCCAGCCATTCGACTCTTTACTCCAGCTTCTTGCGCGCGAAGACGAACAAAGAGATGCACAGCAAAACGAACAGCACCACGCCGAGCATGGGAGTCACACTCAGGTGTGGCATCACTCGCGGACCGAAGGCGAAAAGATCCGAGCGCAGCGGCAAGTGCAGACCACCCGCCAGCCAGTGCGGCAAACGGTTGCCGATTTCCGGATCTTGAAGCAGATTGATGGCGATCGCCAGCAGGCCGAAAACGCCCCCCGCGGCGATCAGCCCGCTGGCGTACAGCGAGCCGGGACTTACTTCGCTTTCCGCCTCGCTCTTTTTCGCCTGGCCAACTTCAGCCAGCCAGCGCACCAGGCCTCCCGCGAAAATGGCCATGGTTGTGGCGATGGATAAATAGGATCCGACCGCGAACGCGAGCGAGCGTATGCCGAGCAATTCCACGGAAATCACAAGGAACACTCCGAGCAAGACCAGCCGCCACGGCAATTGCTGGTTCAAAATGCCGTTAATCACCGTGGCCATCAGCCGCGCCTGCGGGGCCGCTGCTTTATCGCTTCCGATTCCCTGTACCCACTGAATTTCGATCTGTCCGGTGGCTGAGTCGTAGAGATATTTTCCGTCGGGCACCACGTGCGATCCCAGCGCGTTCACCAGCGTGTACGCTTTTCCCTTGTACGTGTAGGTGCCGCCTTCGGGCTGCACGCCCTGCGGCAATTGCTCGATCGAGATGGGAATTTGCACCGGCACGTACTTCTCGAGCCCTTTGTTCATCAGAATCAGGGTGCCGCCGACGGCGAACGAGGAAACCATCACGCCGATCACCAATCCAATCTGCTGCCACACCGGCGTCGCGCCAATCAGGTAGCCGGTTTTCAAGTCCTGCGAGGTAGCGCCCGCAATCGCGGAGGCAATGCAAACCACTCCTCCGATGGTCAGCGCAAGCACCGCGTAGGAGCCGCCTGTCCAGTGCGCCACCAGAAACATGGCGCAAGTAGCCATCAGTGTGGCAATCGTCATGCCGCTTACCGGGTTCGAAGAATTCCCGATCAAGCCGCTGATGCGCGACGCCACCGTGACGAATAAGAACCCGAACACCACCACGAACAACGCGGCAATTAAATTCGATGCCATTCCGGTCTGCGCGCCGGGAATCGGCTTGAACGTCAGCAGCGCCCACACCATCGCCACAATCACCAGCGATCCAACGATCACCACTTTGATCGAAAGGTCCCGCTCGATGCGGCTGGTATCGGAAAGCGTGCCGCTCTTCGCGCGCACATCCTTCATGCCCGCGGAAAGAGCCGAAACAATCGTGGGCAGCGTCTTCACCAGCGTGATCAGCCCGGCGGCCGCAACCGCTCCCGCCCCCATCGGCCGGATGTAGCTGGCCCACAGTTGATCGGGAGTCATCAACGGGATCGGCACCGTGCTGGGATAGAGCGCCATCGACGGCGCCAGGGAACCGAAAAATTTGATTGCCGGCATCAACACCAGCCAGGAGATCACGCCTCCGGCAAACAGCGTCCCGGCTACTTTCGGCCCGATGATGTAGCCGACTCCGAGATACTCCGTGGTCACTGCGGCGCGGAACGACGCGCCCGGCAGCCAGTTGGGCCGGTACTCCGGCTGCCCCGGCCACATTTGCATGGTGTTCATGCAAAACGTATACACTCCGCCGAGCCCCAGGCCCCAGAACACTCGCCCCGCAAACGAACCGCCGCGCTCCCCGGCCACCAGAACGTCCGCGCACGCCGTACCTTCCGGAAACGTCAGGTTGCCGTGTTCCTTGACGATCAATTGCCGCCGCAAGGGAATCATGAAAAGCACGCCGAGCCATCCGCCCATTAAGGCCAGAAAGAAAATGCGCCAGTACTCGGTGTTCAGCGAATAGCCCAAAAAGATCAGCGCCGGAATGGTGAAGATCACGCCCGCAGCCACCGATTCGCCGGCCGAGCCGGTGGTCTGCACGATATTATTTTCGAGGATGGTGGAGCGCCCGAACGCGCGCAGGATGCTGATCGAAAGCACGGCGATGGGAATCGACGCGGAAACCGTAAGCCCCGCGCGCAAGCCGACGTAGACCGAGACCGCGCCAAACAAAATTCCGAACAGGCTGCCCAGCACCACCGCGCGCAAGCTGAATTCCTTCAGGTTCGCCTCGGTGTCCACGTACGTGCGGAACTCGCCCGGCGGCGCCGTCGAACTCCAGAGCTTTGTCGGTGTGGCCACGAAGCACCTCCGTTTACCCTCGGGCCGCTCAAGCGGCCAAGGGGCAGATCAGTCTCGAACCTTCATCACCCGGATCGTTGCGCGAACTTATCACCAGAATCTCCCGCGCACAAGCGAACCGCGCCCTGCCCACCCCCATTTCAGCAGCGCCTAGTTTTCGGGGGGCAGGTCACGACCTATGACAATCTGAGCCGCATAGCGACGGTCAGTAACTCATACCGCTCGATTGGAGATTCCACCTACGGAATCACTACTTACCACTACGACGCGCTTAATCGGACGACTCAGATCACGAATCCCGATACTACAACGGCCCTCACGAGCTACTCCGGTCGTGCTGTACAAGTCCAGGATGAGGGGAACGGGACCCAGCGCGTGCAACGCATCTCTCAATCCGACGCCTTGGGAAAATTGGTTTCAGTCTGCGAAGTCAGCAGCACGACTCAGCTTGGAACCGGCAGCACTCCCGCTGCCTGCGGCCTGGACATCTCGGCCACCGGCTTTTTGACAACCTACCAGTACGACGCCCTTGGAAATCTTCTCAACGTCAACCAAAACGGCTTGACCCAACGAGCGTTTACCTACGATAGTCTTTCCCGGCTGCTCACAGCGGCCAATCCCGAATCTGGGACAACCACATACACCTACGACAACAACAGCAATGTTCTAACCAAAAAGGACGCGCGAAATATCACCATCACCTACGCCTACGATCCGCTCAACCGCCTGGCCGCCAAGACCTACTCGGATTCCACTCCGTCCGCGAACTTTGGCTATGACGATCCCAACGCCTGGGGCAGGACCCTGACCAACACCGTCGGGCGCATGGTAACCAACAGCACCACGAACTTCAGCGGAGAAGTCTTCAGTTATGATCCAATGGGCCGCGTCATTCGCGACGAGCAATGCATCTCTGTTGGATTCAACGGGTGTATGACCACCCTTGCCACCTATAATTTCGACAGCTCCGTGAAAACACTCACTACCAGCCCGCAGTTCACCTATGCTTATGACGGCGCTGGCCGGCTTTCCAGCGTAACCAGCAGCCTCTCCGACGCAAACCATCCAGGTACTCTGATCTCCGGTTTTCAATACAATCCTCTAGGAAGACCTGTGCTTGACACCTTGGGCAATGGAATCACCGACCACTTTGATTACACCAATCGTGGATGGATCGATTCCTATTGGGCCTGCACCGTCCCTGGTTCTACTTGCTCCTCCCCCCAGTTGGTTTACACTTTCAACATGACCACATCGCTGGGCGCACTGGGCTACGCTCCCAACGGAAACATCCTGGTCAGCAACGATTTGGTGAACGGGAACTGGACGTACAGCTACGACGCCTTCAATCGCCTCAGCTCCTCTTCCTGCTCCGCCTCGATTTGTCCCGGCTCGCAGTCCGCACTGGGATTCCAGTACAAATTTGACCGCTTCGGCAATCGCTGGCAGCAAAACCTAACGGCTGGCAGTGGCGCCGCCCCTAGCTATGCATTCGACGCCAACAATCGTCTCGTCGGCTCGCCATTCCAGTACGACGCTGCCGGCAATCTCATCAACGACGGCTCCCACACGTATGCCTACGATGCAGAAAACCGCGTAACCTCTGTTGGTGGTGGCGCCGCTTCCTACACCTACGATGCGCAAGGCAGGCGCATCAGCAAGACCACCGCCGGTGGCGCAACCAGCTATTTCTACGACGCGCTCGGCAATCAGGCCTTTCTGGTGAATCCATCGGGATCGGTGATACGCACTGAAATCTACGCGGGTGGTCGCCATCTTGGTACTTACACCAACGGCACGACGTATTTCTCATTCGTGGATTGGCTGGGCACCGAGCGCGTCCGCACCGACGTGAATAAAACCACTGTCGAGTCCTGCCAGAACGCACCTTACGGCGACATGCAATCCTGCACCAACACCGATTTGACCCCGCTCCACTTCACCGGCAAAGAACGCGACGCCGAATCCAACCTCGACAACTTGGGCGCCCGCTACTACTCCTCCGCCCAAGCCCGCTTCATGACCGCCGACTGGGCCGGTTCTCCAACCGCCGTGCCATACGCCGAATTCGGAAACCCACAGTCTCTAAATCTCTACAGTTACGTCAAAAACAACCCCTTAAGCTTCGCCGATCCAGACGGGCATTGTTGTTGGGATTGGATAACGAACAAAGTATCCCAGTACATTCATCCGGCTGATTCCGCCCAGGTCGCAATGGGGATGGGCAAGCAGATGCTCAACAACGGTCTCGGTACAAACCTCAAACCCTCCAACGGCATGCAACAAGCCGGTGCAGATTTTCTCACAAACCAACTAGGCCCGGCAATTGTGGTAGGCGCTGTAATCACCGGAGCTGTCGAGGATGTAGCTCCCGAGTCCCTTCCAAACGATGCCGTTGTAGTTCGCGGAGGTTTGAACACTCCTGAGAATTTCACTAACGGAAGAGGTGTTACGACTGATGCGAGCGGAAATCTCCAAGGAGTGTCAGTTAACAGTGCTCCTGGAAAAAGTACCGCGGAGCTTTCACAGGGCATCAAGAACAGTCAGGTGGGAGTAACCACAGCCGGTGAAGTCAGAAATGCTGGAGGTGAAGTTAAGCCCAGCCCCACACTCAATAATCCTAATCATTGTACAATGTGCGGTGTCACGGCTGAAAAAGCCAGCAGCCTAATGAAGGTAATTCCAAATCCTGCCAACCCCCCTAAGCCTTAACCCCAGGATTGGGGGAACCGATAAGAGTTGTCCATAATCAGGTTGGTGATTTTGAGATTCAGGAGGGACAGAATTGCACCCTTTTAATGTAGCAAGCAAGCCTAAACTAGGTTACGAGGCAGTTTTCACCATTCGCGATTACCATGATGGCCCTCGCAGTGGTGTCGCCAATTTCCATGGCAAACCGCACTTCTACGAATGCCTCTTCGATGAGAAGAGCGATGACTATTCAAATTCATACCTTCTGACAGCACTTCACCAAGAAGTTTTCAAGGCAGCCATAGAAAACTGGGAGATTTTCTTACGGTGGCGCGCAGCGTTTGACCTAGGCAAGGTGAATCGTGATACGCATCCGGCGTTGCCTCAAGATAGGAACCGATTCGATGAGACCAGACGGCTTTTGGACCAGGCGCTTGCATCGGGACGAGGCAAGGCAACGCGGGTTGAAGGTGAGTTCGAGGTTCTGGGAGAACCGAACCGTCCCAGAGATGTCCTCTCTCCATGGCAAGTTAAATGGAATGAATAGTGAATAGAAAGTGAATGGTGGCGGCTACGCTGAGGACGCGCCGAGATGACGGAATTTCATGACTGGCGGGTGGTCCGGCGCAATGTGCTTAAGAGAACCTGAGGGGCTGATTGGATGTCGATGTCGGCTCCCTCTTCCGAGTAGACTTGGTAGCTGTAGGACGACCAAGGCTCGGAAGAAAGGAGCCGCGCCCGCGGCGGAACAGCGCGCGCAATTTCTGGGCGCCAAATCAGCCGACCGTCAAAAAGTGATCGAAGATTTTCTCGGCACTTTCCTCGCCGGTTTTTCGCTTTCCCAGGCTTCGGTCGACGGCCTGGACAAATTCGATGAGACCCTGACGCTGCAATACCACTTCGTCGCGGAAAATTACGCCAAATCCGCAGGCAATTTGCTGGTGCTCCGGCCTCGCGTGATTGGCGCTAAGGGCTCCGATCTGTTGGAGATCAAGCAGCGAAAATATCCCGTGGAATTTTCATCCTCCACTTTGCAAACCGACGTGATTGAAATCCAGCTTCCGCCCGGATTCATCGTGGAAGACATTCCCGATCCGGTGAAAGCGGACTACAGCTTCGGTGAATACTCCAGCAAGTGCGAAGTGAAGGGCAACGTGCTCTTCTATCAGCGCACCTACGAAATCAAGGACGTGATGGTCCCGACCAAGGGCCTCGACGACCTGAAACAATTCTTCCGCCAGATCGCCTCCGACGAGCGCTCCAGCGCCGTCCTCCGCCGCTCTTCTCCCTAGAACCTCTTCTCCCCATCCCTCGCATCTTTCGAAATGGCCGGGCCCTGCCGGTTATTTCTCCCGGGGCAATATAAAAAGAATGCGCGAAACGCTAGGGAGCGGCTTCATCCGGGCGCGCAATGCACGCGGCGCCAGGCGCTCTGCTTCTTGCGCCAGCGCCGCCGCTTCGGTGGCGGAAAGACTGCGAACAAAAATGTCGGCCTGGCGCGTGTAGGAATATTCCAGATACGCGGGCATTGCGACGGGCGGATGCGCGCCGGCCTCCGGCCGCGCCAGATCCATCAGGCAATCCCAAAAGCTGCGCGTGCGAAACAGGCGTTTCGCCGAAGCGGCTTCGCGCGGCAACTCCAGCGGACGCCGCGCCCCGTGGCCGCCGGTTTCCAGCAGCACCGCCGTGCACTCCTCCGCGCGGAACGGGCGCGAAGGGTCGGCGTCGGGATATTTTTCGAGCAGCGCGCCGAGTTCCTTCGCGTCCGATTCGAATCCCTGCCACCAATACCGGTAAAAGTGGAAGACGACGGTACCCGAGCGCAGAATCTGCTGGATGCGCGCCACATCCTTGCCCGTCACCGAAAGGATCATGTCCACCAGTTCCGCGGAGCGAAATGTCTGGCGGACCAGCGGCCGCACACTCAGATATTCGGCCTCTTCTTCGGTGAATTTTACGGCGATGGTCTCAGGAAGCGGCACGGCAAGAAGTTTGCGGTTTACGCTCGGAGTTGCGTTCCAATATTTATGGAATTAGACACGGGCATCCACGGGTTTGCGTACGGCGATTTTTGCGAAATTTCAATCGCGATTTTCCATTTTCGCGGTTTAACGGGATAGGCGTTCACGCACTCGATCGCTGAGCATTTTGCCATCCACGGTCTTACCCTCGAGTTGCACCTTCGCTGCTTTGATCACCGCGCCCATCTGCTTGGGAGAATTGGCGCCGGTCTCCTTGACGGCGGCTTCGATGGCCGCGGAAATTTCGGCGTCGCTCGGCGCGGCGGGCAGATAGCCTTCGATGATTACGATTTCCTTTGCTTCCTTATCGGCCAGGTCCATCCGGTTGCCTTTGGTGAATAGCTCCACCGATTCGCGCCGCTGTTTCACCAGCGTCTGCATGACCTGAAGAGCTTCCGCGTCGTCGAGCGGGCGCATTTTTTCCACTTCCTTCAGCTTGAGCGCCGATTTCATCATCCGTAGGGTGCTCAGGCGCAGCTCGTCCTTGGCCTTCATTGCCTGCGTGAGTTCGTGCTGAATGCGCTCGACAAAGGTCAT
>JBGQGW010000161.1:0-9625 GCA_041497605.1 Terriglobia bacterium
CCTCTCCGCGCGAACTCGAGGATCCAACTTGTCTTTCGCGATCACCAGAACGATCGAGAACGCAAACGAGCCGAAGAGCGCGCCGATCATCATGACTGCACGGTTTGGCTTGACGGGCTTTTGCGGCGGTTCCGCTGCATCGAGGATCGTGAACCGTTCGCCCTTCTGCTTGCGTTCCAGGTCTCCGGCCATTTCCGCGGCGTATTTCTTGGAAAGCAGGTTCTTATACTGATCCTTTGACATATCGTAATCGCGTGTCACATCGGTAAGCTGCTGCTCGCGCAAAGGCATCGCGTCGACCTTGGCCTGATAAGCGGCCATCTGCTGCGCGAGTGTTCTCTGCTCTTCCGTCAAGCGCTTCATATCACGCGAGATCAGTTCCAAGCGCACAGCCGTGGGCGACAGATCCCTGGGATCAGCGGCGAGCTTGGAATCGGCGCCTGGCAGCGCTTTCAGTTCTTCCTGCACGTGCTGCAAGCGGGCCGTGAGATCGATTACTTCCGGGTACGTCGGCGTGTAGCGCCGGCGAAGGTCCATCAACTGGTCTTCAAGCTTATCGCGTTCCATCGCCAGGCGCTCGCGCTGGCTGAGCCCTGGGACGTACTGGTTATTACCAGTTTGGGGCAGCGCGATCGGCAGACGAGTAAGTTCAAAACGTTCCTGCTCGAGGCGGTTCAGCGCGTCGTTATTGGATTGGTACGTCGCGCGCAATTGACCGAGCGTGCCCAGGTTGGCGGGCAAGTTGTCCGGCATTTCGCCCAGATGGCTCATTTTGAACTCGCGAGCCTTCTGTTCCTGGGTTTCCAAATTGCCTTTCGCTTCAACGAGCTGCTCGTTCAGGAATTGAGTGGTCGATTCCGTCACCTGCTCGGTGGACTGAAGGTTCCAGGCGATAAACCGCGTGGCCAGGTCATTGGCCACCTGCGCCACCACGACCGGGTTGCGGCCCTGGTAGGTAATGGTGAAGGAGCCAGGACCATTGCCCGAGGCATGCTTCACTTCGATGTTAACGTTCTCGCGCATCACTTTGACGATTTGGTCGCGCGACATCGACTGGCGGAGCTCCGGATAGAGATGGTAATGATCGATGACCTCTTGTAACCGCGTCGTGCTCAGGACTTGCTGCGTGATGGTCTGCAAGCGGTCCGTCAGAAGTTCCTTGATGGGGGGAGTGACGTACTGGTCGGAGACCATTTGCGGGTCGACCAGAATGGTGGTTGTGGCCTGATATTGATCGGGCAGCAGCGCAATCACCACGATCAGTGCCAGAGTAAGCCAGAGGGTGGTCAAGAAAACCCACCACCCGCTCCGGCGAACACTCTGCCAGTATTCCTTCATTAGCTCGATCGGCTGGTCCATCGTGTCAGTGCTCATGTGATTCCGTAACTCCCTTTAATGAATTGCTCGTCGTCGATATCGTTCAGTTGGTTCTTGTTACTTGGTCAGTCCTTTCGGTTGCGGCTGCCAGTCCAGGGAAACCAACACTTGACTACGGTTCTGGATTGTCGCCAGCGGAGCGATGCCAAATGTTTGATAATAATAGTGATAGGAGCACGACAGAATCATGCTCGGCGTCAGATTCCATTCCGCCGTCGGGCCGGCAAATAATCCGTAGCCATTACTCGCGGGATTGCCGGCGGCATCTCTCAGGTTCATATATCCACTGTCGGCTCGCAATCGGAAGTGAGGCGTGATTCCCCGGACGCCGCCGACGGTGATGTTGTCTTGCGTCTGGCCAACCGGCAGCAGGACGGCAGCGTACATCTGGTGAGCGTAGTTAATATAGAACTCCGAGCGCGCGCCCGCTTGGTAGACCAGCGAGCCGTAGCCGTTATAACCAAGTTGTGGGGAACAACCAGTGGAACCAAACGTTGGACCCGCGCCGCCGCTGATGGTCAAACGCTCCGTCGGCCTTATTACCAGGCTGCCTCCGGCATTGGCATATGTACAGCTTGATTTGTCTAAGTTGTGTCCTGTGGTTTCGTATGCGCCAATGCTCCACTTCCGGTTCAGGTCGCGCTGATAGGAAAGATGTAGGGCGACCAGATTAAAGTGCCCGAGTGTCGCAGAACTGATGAAGTAATAGGTGTGCGCGACAGAGACGTTGAAGCTCTGAGTCGCGCTGGGGCGCCAGTGGAATCCAACGGAATCGTCAATGTAGGAGACCGGCTGGTTGTTCAGCGCGAACGCGGAATTACTCCCCGACGCGACGGCGACGTCTTGCACGCTTCCGAAGCTAAGGCCGCCCAGGAGGCGTAGTTGGTCCAATCCATAGTGGCCCGACGCACTCATGTCCCAGCCGAATCCGCGGTTGAACTCACCACCTGCGTAGATAGTTGCCTGGTGGTAAGCCTGGACTCCGTTATTTCCGTTCTTCAGATCCGTCACGGTTGCTGAATACTGGAGCATGTAATGTGAGCGCGGAGTGTTTCCGATCAAACCGATCATCGGAATCCAAGCAGAGAGAGCGCCGCCACTTCCAGTGCTGCCCAGATTCGTGTCGTAGGTGCCGGTGAACGACGACCCGTAAAGAAGCTGCAGCCGGGGTCCCGAGCCCATCTGGAACAATCGATCACTGCCAAGCATTGGCGCGTAGTGAACTGGCGCGGCGTTCGGCACCGGTTCATCGGTTCCCGTTGCCGCCGCAACATTCGAATCGACTCGCGCGTCCGGAGCCGCCGGGGCCGCATTCGCATCGCGCTTCGAAGTGGAATCCTGCTTCGAGTTGGAACTTTGTGACTGATCCTGTGCCCACGTCGTCTGGGTGCCCATGCCCAGAACGGCCGCGAGGCTTGATGCCAACAGGAAATTTCGAATCGATCGTGTCTTCATCATCCGCCTCATGGAACTACGACTGTATCCCCCGTACGAAGTTCGATGTTCTGGTCGCCGTTCTTCCCGTGAATAACGCTGGTATAGTCGAACTGATACCGGACCTGGTGGCCGTCCACGTTGCGCATGACGAAGATGGCCTTTTTATTGGCGTAAGCCGTCAGGCCGCCTGCCCGGGCAATCAGTTGCAGCACGGTGATGGGCGTGAGCAGCGGGTATTCCCCAGCGCGGTTCACTTCGCCCGTCACATAGACTGTTTTGCTGTGAATCTCTGCCACCGTGATGGTCACCTGAGGCGCCACCAAATAGGCTTTCAGTTTGTCGGTAAGCAATTGCTGAATCTGGAAAGGCGTCATGCCCGCAACTTTCATTTCATTTACGAGCGGCAGAGCAACCTTTCCATCGGGCCGGACCACTACTCGCTGGGTGAGCTCCGGCTCTTTCCAAACGCTCATTTCCAGGATATCGGCTTCACCCACGGTGTATTCATTCGGATTGATCGCCTGAGCAGTGGCCGCGGCGGAGCGCCAATCGTCCGGGACAGGCGCCGCTGCCTTGTAGTTCTGCGCGTGCTGGGCTGGCTTGCCCTTCGCGCCTTGAGCCCATGCCGATTGGCCGGCTCCGGCAAAGATTCCAACCGCCACCACCACCATCAGAAGTTCGATTCTGCGCTTCATAAGATCCCTATTTCTCCTGTCGTTTATGTCGCCTTGAATCGCTCAACCCACACTTTGCAGATGGTGGGAAAGTCTCGTCAGTATTTAAGCAAGCAGGATGCCAAATGCACGGTCCTAAGCCTATTTAAGCTGCATTGATTCAATGGCTTACTGCCCGGTCATTTTTTGTTACTTTCCAGGGAGGGAAAAGTGAAATCCTTTTCCCTTCCGCGGAAAAACGATTTCCATCAGGCAAACCTATGGCCGATGGAATGCAAATCTGGTGGAGGTTGCTACTTTAGCTACTTCGCGCCGCGGCGAAGCAACATCACTTTGGCGGTTTCGAAAATGATCGCAGAATCGAGCGTAATAGACAGGTTCTTGATGTAGAAGAGATCCAGCTCCAGCTTGGCTTTTGCGTCTTCAACAGTGGATCCGTACGGATACTTGATCTGCGCCCAGCCCGTCACGCCAGGGCGAACCGCGTGGCGCTGTCCGAAGTAAGGAATCTGCTTCTCCAGCATCTCGCAGAAATGGGGCCGCTCCGGTCGTGGACCCACCAGGCTCATCTCGCCGCGCAACACGTTGATCAGTTGCGGCAGTTCGTCGAGCCGGCAATTACGAATAAATTTTCCAACTCTGGTGATGCGCGCGTCACCTGCCACGGCCCACTTGGGGCCATCCGCTTCCGCGTTCTGCACCATCGACCGGAATTTCAAGACATCAAAGGGCCTTCCGGCCAAGCCGACGCGCGTCTGGCGGAACAAAATTGGCGATCCGGATTCCAGCCACACAGCCAGAGCAGTCATAGCCATCACAGGCAGGGCGAGAAGCAACAGGACCGAAGAGACGAACAAATCGACGAAACGCTTGAGGGCCAAAAGAGATGCCGATTTGCGAAAACCGTCGGAAAGAATCAACCAACTCGGAGTCAGGCGTTCGAGCAGAATGCGGCCGGTGACGCCTTCATAGCAGGAATGCGCGTCTTCCACGCGAATGCCGGAGAACTTCAGTTGGAGCAACTGCGGGGCTGGCGTCATCCCGCGGCGTTCCTTCAACGAAAGAACCACGCGATCGATTTTTTCGCGCTCCACGATCTTTTCCACATCGCAGACGGCGCCGATAATGCCCGGATTTACGAGCGATTTGCCGATATTTTCACCGTGTTCGTCGAGGAAACCAACGACCTTCATGTGCAATTCGGGGCGCGTCAAAACTTCGCGCACCAGTTCGATTCCCGCCGGTCCCGTGCCAAGAATCAGTACGCGTTCCGGACCGCGGAAGAAGAGGCCTGTTTCATCCAGCAAGGTTCGCCAGCCGAGCGTGGCTCCCAGAATCATGGGAGCGGCAAGGGCAGCGATGCCCCGTCCCAGGCTCAGGTTTGGCTCCAGGTAGTACAGCAGGGCCAGCGAGACGCAGGCCACGCCGAGCGCTTGCAACAGACGAATCACCACAAGATTGCGACGATTCAGCACTTCAGAGCTGTAGAGATCGTTGTAATAGAGGGAGATTTCGCAGACCAGGACTACAATGGCGAACCGCCAGAAGGTTTCGCTGGCATGCAGCGTGGGACGGACCATCCCACCGTTATAAAATCGAAGAACAGTCGCAGTCAGAAGGCCGCCAACGATCAGGACAACATCCGACGCGATCATCAGAAGTGTCTTGGGTGGTACTCTCTGTCCACCGATTCTCAGCATGTGAGTGGCAACCCCTGTGGCAATGCCTAGGTCTTGATCGATTCGTCTGTCTATTCAGTCCCTGGACCGCTCTGGCCTATATATGCAACCTTGTGACCATGCCGTTCCGATACGCGGTCTTTCTTTTCAATTACATAGAGACTTGTTCCGGTAATCTATCATCGGCGGGTGAAAACCTTTTCACCATTGGGACAATTATGTTCCGTTATAGTTTTAGTACTATTAAGTTTTTTCGGATCTCTGAAACTAAAGCCTTTCCGATGAACCACTAGCGCAGGCCCTATTCGGCCGTTGAACTTTTCGGAGTCTCCCCGCTGACGATGGGCTTTCGTGGCGTTCGCTTGGGTGGCAACCCTGCCTGGCGGATCTTGTAGAGCAGTGCTCGATAGCTGATCTTCAACACTTCCGCCGTCTTGCGGCGATTCCAATGGTTCGCCTGCAACACGCGAAGAATCAGCGTGCGCTCCATGTCTCGGATGGTTTGCTTGGCGATTGACTTCAGCGGGATCGAGCCATCTTCTCGCATCTCAAAATTGACGGGCGCGGGCTTGCGCTCGAACAGTTCGTTTCGGAAGGCTTCTTCGGAGCCCAGGATCACATAACGCGCCACCGCATTTTCGATTTCGCGCGTATTTCCGGGCCAATCTTTTCTTTGGAACGTATCGATGACTTCACGCGAAAAAGGAGGCGCTTGCCGCTGAAAACGCTGATTGAAGTGGACGAGAAAGTAGTCGATCAATACGGGAATGTCTTCACGGCGTTCGCGAAGAGGCGGCATCTGAATATTGATCACATTGATTCGATAGAACAGATCTTGTCGGAAAGTTCCGCCGGCGATTTCCTTTTCCAGTTGGCGATTGGTGGCGCAGATTACGCGCGCTTCCACGCGCTTATCTTCCTGGTCGCCGATGCGGCAAAACTGCCCATCCTGCAGCAGTTGCAGAAGCTTGGCTTGCAGGCCGAAATCCATTTCGGCGATTTCATCCAGGAACAAAGTCCCGTGATGCGCCATTTCCACGCGTCCGGGCTTGTCCGCATAGGCGCCGGTGAATGCGCCCTTTTGAAAGCCGAATAGTTCGCTTTCGAGCAAAGTGCCGGGAATCGCGGCGCAGTTAACCTTGACGAAAGGTCCGGTGCCGCAGGCAGAATTGCGATGAATTAACCGGGCGAGAATCTCCTTGCCCGTGCCGCTTTCTCCCTGGATCAAGACGGGGACGTTTGTGCCCGAGACCTTTTCGACCTTCTGCCGGATCGTTCGCATCGCTTCCGAACGGCCGAACACGACATCATCGGGCGGCAATTCGTTCATTCGACCTGGTGAGAAGCCACTGGAGACGGCATTCATTGGTTTGTGTGTGTTTTCCCTTAAGCCACTATTGGGCTTAGCTAAAACTCCATCCGTTCCTTCTCGTTTTGAAACAGGCCTGAGAACTAGGACACTTAAGCTTCGCGGGTATACTGTGCACTCGGACGCCCAAAGTCATGATGAAGGGAATTGCAGCATGTTTGAGGCGATCATCAAAGCCAGGGAATCTATAAAGTATTTAGCATCTGTAGTTTGCGATGATAATTCGGCGGGTATTGAGAGTACTAAAACTTTTTGACAAAATGACACTTTTCGCGCACATTGAATGAAAATCATTTCACATGTGGGAATCGACTTTTCCACCATGCACTTTGACACGGGAGCCATGCTAAGAGGGACTTACGGGTCGCCTAGACAAATCGAATGGCGCAGAAGACTTGCGTAAGCAGTTGATATTCCATTGTGATGCACGGATATGTCGAATGTCCATGCAGGATCACATTTTTGTCGAAGTCTAACTTCCAGTTCGCCAATTCAGACGAATCGCCTGTGGAAAAACACGATAGCCTTCGCACGGCCCGGCTTTTTCCCCTGCATTCTGGCTTCCTGTGTTCATCGGAAAGAAGACTTGCGCGATCTGTGGGAAACACTGAAATCCAATGGCTTTCAGTCCGCAGGAGAACATGGCCGTTTCCACACAACCAGGACAGAAGTCGCTTTCGCATTTTCGAATTGAGGATTAGTCTTTGCATCAAGCACAGACATGCCTGCCACAAAGAAACAGCGGAGGTATCCGCGCGTCGGATTGCCGAAAGGAGTGCTGGTCGCCTGGCAGGCCGGAGGCGATCGGATCGTATCGAAAATTGAAACGATGGGGCTTGGCGGGTTGTTTATCCAAACTCCCGAGCCGCCCGAAGTTGGTTCGCTCTTGAAATTATTCTTTCAATTGCCAGGCGGCGACGTTCGCGCGCGAGCAGTCGTCCGCAACAGCGAGCAGGGCACAGGGATGGGAGTGGAATTTACGGGAATGGGCTACGAGGCGCGTGCCCGGCTGGTACAAGTGCTCAGGCGGTTGCTGGAATAAACTCGTGAACGCTGCTGCCCGGAGACCCGCCGGATCACTATCGTTTCGGAAAGATTATATCTTCCAGCAGGTCCGCTCGAGCTTTGTGATCGGAGGAAATCACGTTCAGCAAGTCGCTGACGGAAATCGCCCCGCGGTATCGTCCTTTTTCGTCGACGACGAGCAAGTGGTAGATGCTGTACTGCTCCATCAGCCGCAGACAAGCGTCGAGAGGCGTTTCCGGCGGAACGGTGACAAGATCCGCAGTCATCACTTCAGTGACTTTCATCCACGCCGGACATTTATTCTCAGCGGCCACTTTGTCGGAAATATCGCTTTGCGAAACCACACCGACCAGCTTCCCTTCTTTGTTGCAGACGCCAGCGGCGCGAATCTTCTTGTCGCGCAAGTAGCGTGCCGCATCGTGTACGGTGGCCTCGTCACTGAGCGAATAAACTTCTTTGCGGGATGCAATCAGGTCCAATACGTTCATCGGACCCTCCTCGGACAGAAGATGGTTGCATGGTAGGACGACCCCGGCAGGTGCGCAAGAGATTCTTCGTTCGAGAGGCAGCTAGGAGGCTAGCGAGCGGGCCCGTGCGCTTATCTTGCTTTGTACTGGTTCACTCGATGGTTAACGACGAAATCTCAGCAAAAAAAATGAAATTTAGTAGATAAATTCCATTTCCTTCCGCAATTCATTAATTTTAGTAGGGTTTGATTCTGAGAACACTCCGCCACACGCGAGCGGGCCGCTCGTCCGGCGTGCCCAGACTTCGTTTTAGACTGGCTCACCGCGGATGATATCGTATCGTTCGATAATGGCCGCAACCCCGATCGTTTCATGGCCATCATCGCTTCTCTTCTCCACCCGAACTACTTTGCCGTGGGCGCGAACAAAAACTTCCGTGCCCCGCGTGATTTCGGCCGGCAGAGTAAGAGTGAAGTCGAGTTCCGTCCCGGGAGAGAGTTCTTTACTAACGGTGAAATAAACCCCCCGGGTAGAAATGTCACGAGTCTGACCTGTGTGGGACGCGGGTTCCCGATTAAGCGGAATCCGGACATGGACAGGAAGAGACAAGTCGTAACGGCGAGCTGTGCGACGCTCCGTCATTCCCGCTGCTCCTAGACAAAATTAGGCGTACCTTCCCCCGCTTTACTAGCAGCAATCGTTGTTCCAAACGCTCTCGAAAGAATAATGATCTTCGAGGGAATTAGAATTTTGTGGGCGGCTGCTCCCATGCTTGAAGTTCAAATTCGAAAGCCTCGCAACTCCTTTGACCACAGCAAATAGCAATTATCTCCGAATTACGCGGGAGATGCAGAATTATTTATTCACCGGCAGTAGAGGGGAATGAAGACGTGCCTGTGGATATCCCGATTTGGATCATGTCCGCTGGCATGGTCATTTGACCAAGCGTTGTGCCTTGAATGTGAAAGATATTGCAGCGGTATAGGACCAGGCCAAGGATTGATTTACTGGTCTCCCCCGCGATGGAATCCGGCGCAGACGGGTGCATTCATTCGCTCCCTTGAGTCCACGGGGCAAATCTTTTTTTGCCTGCACGACGAAAATTACAAATTAAATTTGGGCGGAAGTGGAAAGAAGTTAGAAAAAAATGGGAGGCGGCGATCGGCCGCCTCCCGAAAGGTGGGAACTGAACCGTACTAGTTATCGTTCGTGACCGGCGCCGGCACTTCAGGCGCGCGAGCGTTGCGCGCCGCGCGGCCCGGGTCCAGATTGAACTGGCGCATTTTGTAGAGCAATGCCTTGTAACTAATGCCCAGCATGCGCGCGGCATCCTTGCGGCACCAGTTTGTTTTCTCGAGCGCATCGGCGATGGCTTCCATCTCCGCCTCGTCTTTCAAGCCGCGCACCAGCGCCTTCAGCCCTCCCTGTTCGCGCGTTGGCGTCACTTGTTCTTCCGTATGCCGCGGAGTGAGGCGCTGCTGAGTGGCGGCCATTTCCAGCAATTCACGGAAGCTGCCTTCGTCGTCCTCGAGAATCACGTAGCGCTTGACGAAATTTTCAAGTTCGCGCAGATTGCCCGGCCACGGATAGCGCAGC
>JBGQGW010000162.1:0-9568 GCA_041497605.1 Terriglobia bacterium
GGCGAATAAATGTTCGGACGGCTGCTGTGGAATTTGCTGCGGGCCAGCCGCGCACGGTTGGCGGTGGCGCTGCTTGCCTTGATCAGCGGAGCAGCGGTGACCAGCGCGCTGATCAACCTCGATCTCGATATGGAGCGCAAGCTGACGCAGGAATTCCGCACTCTCGGAGCGAATCTGGTGGTTTCCTCGCCCGGCGCGGCCGCGGGAGAGGAGGGCAACACCGGCTCACCGGATCTGCTGGAGGAGTCGGTGCTTACAAAGATCGAGGCAGCTCGCACACCGGCGGTGGTGGCCGTTGCGCCGTACCTTTATCTCGTCGCGCAGGGTGGAAACGGCCAGCCGGTGGTGGTCGCCGGAACCTGGCTCGATCAAACACAAAAAATCGAGCCGTGGTGGAAACTGGAAGGCCAATGGATTTCTTCCCGCGCCGATCTCGGGCGGTGCATCGTTGGACGCAGCGCCGCCCGGCAATTGGGCGTGACGCCGGGAAGTCCGGTCGAATTGCGCTATCTCGATCGCACAGTGAAGCTGACCGTTGCAGGCATCGCCGATGCCGGCGGAACCGAGGACAATCAAATTTTTGTGAACTTGCCGGTCGCGCAACAACTCGCCGGCCGCGCGGGCCGCGCCGGGCTGGTGCAACTGAGCGTGGCCGGCTCTTCGAAAGAGATTCAAACTTTTGCCGATCATCTGGGCGCGATGCTGCCTTCTCTTCAGGTGAAGCCGATCCGACAAATTGCGGAAGCCGAGGGCCGCTTGCTCGACCGGATCCGCTTCCTGATTTTTGCCATGGTGGTTTTGATTCTGGTGTTGACGGCCTTGTGCGTTCTTGCCACCATGGCCGCCCTTGCCATGGAGCGCCACAAAGACGTGGGCATGATGAAAGCGCTCGGTGGATCGATCGACCGGATCGTCGCGCTCTTCCTTTCTGAAGTGAGCGTGCTGGGTGCGGCCGGCGGCCTGATCGGATACTTGATCGGCATCGGACTTTCCCGCTGGATCGGCGAGCGCGTGTTCGGCGCGGCGATCACACCGCGGCTGGAAGTGCTTCCGATCACGATGGCCTTGATGATCGGCATTGCTCTGGCCGGAGCGCTGCCGCTGCGCCTGCTCGGCAGGGTGCGTCCAGCAATCATTTTGCGAGGGGAATGATGGCGCCCGTTGTGGAAGTCGAGAACCTGACCAAACAATACGGCAACGTTCGCGCTCTCGACGGCGTGAGCCTGCAGGTGGAATCCGGCGAATGGATCGCAATCATGGGGCCCTCCGGCTCGGGCAAGACCACGCTCATCAATATTCTCGGCGGGCTCGACACGCCCACTTCCGGCCGGGCGGTGGTCGATGGCACGGACATTGTCCATCTCGACGAAAAGGGCCTCACTCGTTTTCGCGCGGAAAAAATCGGCTTCATCTTTCAACAATTCCACCTGGTGCCTTACCTGAGCGCCGTCGAAAACGTGATGCTGGCTCAGTATTTTCACAGCACCACCGACGAAGGGGAAGCCAGTGAGGCGCTTCGCCGCGTTGGGCTGGGAGACCGGCTCGAGCATTTGCCCTCGCAACTCTCCGGCGGGGAGCAGCAACGAGTTGCCGTGGCTCGCTCGCTGATCAATCATCCCAAGCTGCTGCTGGCCGATGAGCCCACAGGAAATCTGGACGAGGCCAACGAAGAAATCGTGCTCGATCTTTTCCGGCAATTGCACGCCGAAGGTCACACCATCCTGATGGTGACGCACGCCGCTTCCATCGGCTGCTTGGCCGACCGGCGCATTGATCTGGCGCACGGGAGGCTGGCGCAATTGAGCGCCGGCGTCCGGATTGCAGCCTCCGGCTTGAAATAAACACCGATGCCCATCCCGCTCGACACGCGAAAAAAACCAATCGAGATAAAGGTCAACGTCTCGACAGGCACAGGTGTGGACGTTACGTGGTCCGATGGCCACACCAGCCACTACGATTTTCCCTACCTGCGCGATCATTGCCCCTGCGCGTTGTGCAACGATGAACGAGCGAAAAAATCCAGCCCGTCCGGCGGAACCCCCTCTGGCCCTCTTTCCGGCACCCTATCTTCGGCGCTTTTGCCGATGTACAAACCCAAGGTAACGGCCCGCTCCGCTTCCGCCGTGGGCAGCTATGCCGTCCAAATCAATTTCTCCGACGGCCATACCGCCGGGATTTTCAGCTTCGAGCATTTACGCGAAATTTGCCCTTGCGAAGCTTGCGCCCGCGAATTTCGCGCGTGACCTCCGTATCCACTCGTGCATCGCTGTTCCTCTCAAGACTTTTCTTTCCCTTCGTTTAATCGTATAGTTCTTTCCCGCACCTCCTAACTCATGTCCTCCACTCCCAAGGGTCCGACTCCATCGCAAAGCACTGCGCGACCGGGCGTACAGGTCTTGATCGCCACTACGGCGATGCTCAGTTTCATCTCGTTCTGGCGTGCGGCGGCGATCGTACTGAACGACCTGGCCTCCTCGGCCTATTACGCGGGCGGCATTGCCGAGGACGCCCTGGGCAAGTCGGCTCCCTGGTTCATTCTTGGGATCATGTTGTTTTCCTACGCCGTACGGGCCATCTACGTGGAGAGCTGCGCGATGTTCGTCCGCGGCGGCGTGTACCGCGTGGTGAAAGAGGCGCTGGGCGGAACGCTGGCAAAGGTGTCCGTATCCGCGTTGATGTTCGATTACGTGCTGACGGGCCCCATCAGCGCGGTGGCGGCCGGGCTATACCTGGTGGGCGTACTCAACGAGTTGTTTCCCTACTTTCACCTCGATTTCCATCTGGATGTGAATACGGCCGCCATGTGGTTTGCTGTGGCCGTGACGATCTACTTCTGGCGCCAAAATATCAAAGGGATTCCGGAGTCGAGTGAGAAGGCGTTGCGCATCATGCAGTTCACCACGGTGATGGTGGTGATGCTGATCGCCTGGTGCGGCTATACCCTGTGGGTCCGCGGAGGCCAACTGCCGCCCGCGCCGTTGTTGAGCAACATGCACTTCACCAAGAATGCGCTGGGCTGGCTTGCCGGCAGCCGCTTGCCGCAGACGGTGACGCTGATCGCCATTTTCGTCGGCCTGGGCCATTCGGTGCTGGCGATGAGCGGCGAAGAATCGCTCGCGCAGGTGTACCGCGAAATCGAGCATCCCAAGCTGCCGAATCTGAAAAAGACCGGACTGATCATTTTCGTCTACAGCCTGATCTTCACGTCCATGGTTTCTTTCTTCGCCGTGATGATCATACCGGATAGCGTGCGGCCGCACTTCTTCGACAACTTGATCGGCGGGCTCTCGATGCATCTCGTCGGGCCGTTCTGGATGCGGCTGGCTTTCCACGTATTCGTGGTGGTTGTGGGCACCCTGATTCTATCGGGTGCGGTGAACACGGCGATTGTAGGGTCGAACGGCGTGCTCAACCGCGTGTCCGAAGATGGCGTGCTGACCGACTGGTTCCGCCATCCGCACCCGCGCTTCGGGACTTCCCACCGGATCATCAACATGGTCGTGGGGCTTCAGCTCCTCACCATCCTCATCAGCCGTGGCGACGTGACGTTTCTTGGAAACCTTTATGCGTTCGGGGTAATTTGGAGCTTCGCGCTGAAGGGTGCGGCGGTTCTGGTGCTGCGCTATACCCATCCCCAGGACCGGGAGTATCGCGTCCCGCTCAATTTCCAGATCGCGGGGAGAGAAATTCCGGTGGGTCTCGGTCTGATTACCCTGGTTTTGTTCGGGATGGCGGTCATCAATCTGTTCACGAAGCCGGATGCGACCATCGCCGGGGTTACCTTCACCGTCGCACTTTTCACCGTGTTCGAGGTTTCTGAATATATGGTCCGCCGCAAAGCGAGCGGGCCGCACGTGGAACTGGATCAATTCAACCTGGAGCAGGAAGCGGACCTTTCGCCTCAAACGGTGCGCTGCCGGCCGGGAAACATTCTGGTGCCGGTGAGCAACTATTACGCGCTGTACCATTTGGAGCAAGTGCTGCGGCGCGTGAAAACGGAACAGCAGGACATTGTCGTGCTGCACATGCGCCTGTTGCGGCGTTCAGCCTCCGGCGAATACGACCTGACGCCCGACCAGCTTTTCAGCACCATCGAACAACTGCTCTTTACGCGCGTTCTGGCCATGGCGGAAAAAGAAGGGAAACCGATCCGCCTGGCCGTGGCCTCGACCAACGACTTGTGGGATGGAATTCTGCGCGCCGCGGTCAACTTGGAGTCTTCTGCCATTGTCGCGGGAAGCTCTTCGAAGTTGCCGATCGAGGAACAGGCCCGCAAAATTGGCCTTTCCTGGGAGCGTTTGCCGGAGCCGCGGCCGCAGTTCATCCTGGAAATTTTTGCGCCGACCGGCGAAGAGCAGATTTTCTACCTGGGTCCGCACGCGCCGCGCCTCACGCCCAAGGAGATCGATCTGCTCCACAAACTCTGGCTGCAATTCGGCGATAAATTGGGCGGCACAGAACTGCACCATCATGACATCGTTCACTTCGCCCTGGCGGAAGTGGAACGAGAAATTGATTCCGGCCTCGAACAGGATGTCCTCCAGCGGTTGAAACAGCACCTGGACGAAATCAAGGCACACCGCGCCTCCCATCCGTCGTAATCCTTCTCCTGAAGTATTAGAAATCCATGTCGAGGTTTGGGACGTCGCACTCGATACTGATTTCTCGCTGACCTTAGGCGGCGCGTAGCTCGGACGTGCAATGGGCGCAACGCACAGCCTGGATCGGGATCGCCGATATGCAATAGGGACATTCCTTCGTGGTGGGAGCCGCGGGCGGAGCAGCGGGCTTCTTGGACATACGGTTCACCTGCTTCACCAGCAGGAAAATGGCGAAGGCCACGATCAGGAAGTCGACGACGGTATTCAGAAACATTCCATAGTTCAAGGTGGCTGCGCCTGCTGCCTTGGCTTCCGCCAGCGTGGCGTAGACCTTGCCCGAAAGATTCAGAAACAATCCTGAAAAATCGGTTTTGCCCATCAGCAAACCGATGGGCGGCATCAGAATGTCACTGACAAACGAGGTGACGATCTTTCCGAAAGCGGCTCCGATAATGATGCCCACCGCCATGTCGAGCATGTTTCCCCGCATCGCGAATTCTTTGAATTCTTTCAGCATGTCTGTTCCTCCAAATCGTCCGATCCTCTACTTCCGAAAAGTGGTGTCAATCGAATCGAGATTCGAAACCAGGGCTGGCTTGCGCGGTGGGATTATACAGTCCAGCGAATAGCTGGGAATACGATTCGTGATCCACCGCCCGGTTCTTGGCCCGTCCATGCCTCGTCAAGTCGATGGGCTTCGCGGCATACGAGCGAGCAGCGCCGCGCTCAGAACTCCGCGCAGCGCCAGCACACAGCCTGAGGTGGCCAGCAGCGGCGCGCCGTAGGAAAATGGCAGCCACGCAATCACCAGCACCAGCGCCCCCACCAGCGCCAGCGAACCGGCTCGCACCCGCAGCGTCCAGCGAGGCTGCACCCCGGTTCTTCGCATCCAGATTCGCAGCGCCCAGTAGAGCAGCACCACACCCAGAATGATCCAGAATTTCGAATGGCCCGGATGAGCGAAACGGCCGGTGAGGGCAACCAGAATCAGTAAAGCGCCCAACAACACGAACACAAGTTCATTGAAGAACGCAAACATTTGCGAAGGGGTGAGCATTGGTCGAACTCGAGTTCGCGATATTATTGCCCACGCTGCGGGCCCGGCGCAAATAGGTTGTTGTCATGGTGGCTCAGGAATTCCCGCCCCGATTGAACTTCTGGGGGGTGAAGGAAAGAGTGGTCGCACGGCTGCGAAACGGCCCGCCGCGATAAAGTTTCCGAGGCGGCCTGCAATGGCGGAGTGCTAAGATAGCGCGTTTCCTGAGCTGCATCGTAAGACACCCAAGCTGAATCCAATACGTTGGAGAATATTGTGCATAACGTCATCATCATTGGCAGCGGCTGCGCCGGTCTCACCGCAGCCATCTATGCCGCGCGCGCGAATCTGATGCCGCTGGTTCTGGACGGCCACGAACCCGGCGGGCAGCTTACTTTGACGACCATGGTCGAGAATTTCCCAGGCTTCCCGGAAGGCATTCTTGGCCCTGAGTTGATCGAGCGCATGCGCGATCAGGCACAACGTTTCGGCGCGATTTTCAAATCCGGCGCCGTTACCGCCGTGGACTTGAGCAAACGTCCCTTCAAGATCACGGCCGGGAATGAAATGTTCGAAACGAAAACGCTGATCATCGCGGCCGGCGCGTCGGCGCGCATGCTTGGCCTCGAATCGGAGCGCAAGCTGCTTGGCCACGGTGTATCCACGTGCGCCACTTGCGACGGCTTTTTTTTCCGCGAGCGTGAAATCGCCGTGGTGGGCGGCGGCGACACCGCCATGGAAGAGGCGACCTTTCTCACAAAGTTTGCGAAGCGCGTCAATATCCTGCACCGCCGAAACGAATTTCGCGCGTCCAAGATCATGCTCGATCGTGCCCGATCGAACGCAAAAATTCATTTCATCACACCGGTGATCGTTGAAGAGGTGCTGGGGCACACGAAGCAGAACGTCGAAGGTGTGAGGTTGCTCAATACGGATACAGGCCAGACTTCGACCCTGGCCATAGACGGCTTGTTCATCGGCATTGGCCACGAGCCCAACACCAAGATTTATAAAGGCCAGCTCGACATGAACGAATCCGGTTATCTACTTACCAGGAATGGCAGCAAGACCAACGTCGAAGGCGTATTCGCCGCCGGCGACGTGCAGGACCACGTCTACCGGCAAGCGGTCACCGCCGCTGGTTCCGGCTGCATGGCCGCCATGGACGCCGAGAAGTTCCTGGAAGCGCACCACGAAGGTTGAGGAGACTAGCGCCGTCCGTTCCAGCAGGGCATAATTTCCTTTGGATGCCCACTTTCCCCAGTCCATCCCCTAGAGCATCATCGCCGCGGAGCCTTTGCTGATGCTCCGCAGCATCCTGCTTCATTTGTCGGGAAGCCGGCGCCTGGCGCATTTTGTCACCCACACCGACGCCAGTCGGCGGATGGCGCGGCGATTTGTGGCCGGCGAATCTCTCGAAGAAGCATTAGCTGCGGCGCGGGCGCTGAATCAAGCCGGCCGCATGGTCAGCCTGGATTATCTGGGCGAGAACGTGGCCAATGAAGCCGAAGCCCGCCAGGCGGCCGAGTCCTATGCGGCCATGTTCGATCGCATCGCCGGCGAAAAGCTCGACGCCAATGTTTCGCTCAAGCTGACGCAGCTCGGCCTCGATCTCAGCGAGCCGCTCTGTCAAGATTTGCTCGAATCGATCATCGCTCGCGCGGCGAGTTACAACAATTTTGTGCGCGTCGACATGGAAGCCTCCGCCTACACCCAGCGCACGATTGATATCTGCAAACGCGTCCGCGCGAAAAGCAATTCGGTGGGCGTGGTGGTCCAGTCGTATCTCTATCGCACCGAGCAGGACGTGAAGGATCTAATCGCCATCGGCTGCCGCATGCGCCTCTGCAAAGGCGCTTACAAAGAGCCCCCCGATATTGCGTTTCCGGAGAAAGCCGATGTCGACGCGAATTACGTCAAACTTATGCGCCTGCTGCTGCCGAGCGGCATCTTTCACGGCATCGCCACCCATGATCCCAATATGCTCGCGGCGACCAAGGATTTCGCCGCCAAAAATGGCATCCGCCACGAACAATTCGAATTCCAAATGCTCTACGGTATTCGCACGGATCTGCAAGAGCAACTCATTCGTGAAGGTTACCGCCTGCGGGTTTACATTCCGTTCGGCCGCGACTGGTTCCCTTATTTCATGCGCCGCCTCGCCGAACGTCCCGCAAATTTGGGTTTCTTCCTCCGCAACTTCTTCCGCGGCAATTAGGGCCGCGGCACGTCAGTTCTTCTGGCAGACGGAAACGCCATCGCGCAGCGGAATGATCACCGGAAACAGTTCCTTCGAGGAATAGACCGCCCGGTTGAATTGCTGAATTCCTCGCGTCTCCTTGTCCTTGCTTTTCGCCGGACGCGTAACGCGGCCCGACCACAGCGTATTATCGGTGATCAGCAGACCGCCGCTGCACAGCCGCGGCAAAGCCTTTTTCAAAGCTGCGGGATACTGGTGCTTATCCACATCAATGAAGATCAGGTCGAATTCTCCAGCCGTTTCATCGATCAAGTCGATCGCGTTGCCCACCATGAATCGAATGTAGTCCGCCACGCCGGCGCGCGTCGCGTAGTCTCGCGCCCTTTTTTCGTTCGCCGGGTCCCCATCGGTGTAATAAATCTCGGCCTCCGGCCCCGCTGCTCGCGCCAGCCAGATCGTGGAATATCCGATGGCCGAGCCCATCTCGAACATTCGCTTTGCGCCCGAGACGCGCGCCAGCAGATACAGCAGCCGCGCCACCGCCGGGCCGATGATGGGCACGTCGTGCTTCGACGCGTAACGTTCCATCTCCGCCACCACCGCGTCGCGCCGCGGCAACAGGCCATAGATATACTTCTCCACTGCTTTGTTGACAATTTCTCCCGCCATTTGTGATCTTCTCCCGTTTACTCGGCCGATTTGTGCTTCGCCGCGCGAGTTTCTTCACCGATCGATTCACCCGGCTTCAGGGCATGAATTTCCAGGTTGTTGACGTCCTGCGTCTGGTGGCGCAGTTCTTCCGGCGTTCCGGTCAGCGCCGGAAACGTCCCAAAGTGCATGGGAATCACGTGGCGCACGTTCAACAGGCGAATGGCCATGGCCGCTTCTCGCGGACCCATGGTAAAGCGATCGCCAATCGGCAGGCAGGCAAGTTCGGGCGAATAGAGTTCGCCGATCAGCTTCATATCGCCGAATACCGTGGTGTCTCCCGAATGATAGAGCGTCAATCCGCCCGGCAGGCGCACGATGTATCCGCACGGTTCGCCTGCGTAGATCAGATGGCCGTCGTCCTCGATGCTGTTCGAGTGAATCGCGTGCACCATGGTGACTTCAATATCGCCAACTTTTTGCGTGCCGCCTTTGCTCATTGGCAGCGTGTTCTGCACGCCCTTCGAACTGAGCCACATGGCAGTCTCGTAAATCGCCACGATTTGCGGCTTATACTTTTTGGCCAATGGCACCACATCGCTGAAATGATCGGAATGCGCATGACTGATCAGCATCACGTCGACGCGGTCCAGTTTCTTGCATTCTTCGGGACAAACCGGGTTTGTATCGATCCACGGATCGATCAGGATCACTTGGTTCGATGGTGTCGTAATTTTGAACGTGCTGTGGCCCAGCCACTGGATGGTGTTTCCTCGCATTCGAAGCATGGTGGCCCCCTTACAAGATGATTCGGAATCGCGCCGCGGATTCGCTGACGGTACGGTCCGCGGATAAACTGTCCACGCTGCCCTCAACCGGCAAACGCAGCCCGCTTGAATCGCCATACTATCTCTTCCGATGCGATGGCTTCAACCGCGTCGTCCTCGCGAGCGCCTGCGGAGATGTGAGCGAATCAAAGTAGTCCCCCGAGGACACTTCCGCTCCCAACCTTGCCGCCTTGAAATGTGCTAGCATTAAGTCTTGATCAGCACTGGTTCCTCCGCGGGCTTGTCCCCGCTGGAA
>JBGQGW010000163.1:0-9531 GCA_041497605.1 Terriglobia bacterium
GCTTCATCCAGCAGGCCCATTTCGCGATACGCAATCCCCAGGTTGTAGTGCGTCTCCAGATCTTCGTCTTCTTCGCCGATTTCTTCCAGCTCGGTGCGGAAATCCTGGAACACATCGTGCAGTTGATCGACGTTATCTCCATTCGACGCCGCAGGGGCTTTTGGCGCCGCCGGGGCGGCGGCTGAACTTGCCGGAGCAGCGGCCTCTTCCGGCAATCGTTCCAGTTCTTCCACCTCTGCCGCCAGTTCGCTCAAGAACTGATCCTGCGACATCGCGGACTGCTCTTCTTTTTCTTCGACGCCGGCGGTGGAAGGAACCAGCTCCAATTCAAAATCGAAAGCTTCTTCCAGGGAGGAAATATTCCCGGCGGGCGCTTCCGCGGGCTCCGCTTCTGCGGGCAAGGTGGAGGCCGGTGTCTCGCCTGGCGTCGTACCCGCCTTTTCGATTTCTTCGGCGAGCGACGCCCAGTCCTCGGTCAAATCAATTTCGAAATCCGTTTCTGCGGACGCTTCCGGCACGGGCGCTGCTTCCACGCTCGGTTGGGCAATCACCGGCGGGGCAATGGCTGTTCGCACAGGTGGCGCCTGCGGCTCAATCGAAGGCATCTCCGCCACCGGTTCTTCCACGGCGGGCAATTCAACTGGGGATACCGCAAATTCCGCGGGCGCCGGCACGTCCGTGGCTACCGGCTGCGCGGCCTTGACGGCCTCGGCCGGAACTCCCGCCGCGCGCTGGAACCGCCGGCGAAATTCTCCAAAGCGATCGGCATTCGCCGTATCTCCTCGTTCTGTATAAATCTTCTCGAGCCGGGCAGCAATCTCGGCGATGCGCTGTTCATTTCCGGCGCCCACGCACAAATCCAGAAGGCGCTCGAGTGTAGGCGTGTGGTGGGGCACTCGCTGGAGCATGGTTTCGAGAAGCTGAACGGCCTTTTGCGCCAGCCCATAACTGGAGAAAAGATCCACATCGGTCAGCGCCTGCGTCACATAGCGCTGGGTATCTTCGTCCAGCGTCGGTTCCGGCAGCACAACCGGAGCTGCCGGTTCTTCCGCCGGGGCTTCTTCTTCCAAGGCGCTCGAAACGCTGACAGGTTCGCGGCCGGTCTGCGTGCGCGCCTGGTTCAATCGTTTGAGTAACTCTTCGTTTTCGGGGTTGCGCTCGAGCAGTTCCTGGTACAGTGCTTCCGCTTCCTTGAATCTGCCGGCGGCGCTGTACGCTTCCGCCAGTTGTTTCACGGCATCCGCAAGGCGGAAAGAATCACTCGTCTTCCGGTAAAGATCGACCAGCCACTCGCGCGGCTCCAGACTTCCGGGTAATTGCTCGGCGGCACTGGTGAGGGCCTTGGCGAGATGTTCCTGCTCGCCGCTTTCAATCAAGACGTCACGAATTCCTTCCAGCAGATTCAGTGCATCTTCGGCTTTTCCAGCTTCGAGTAATGCCGACGCCACGGCATAAGCATGCTGGTAATGTTGCCGGCCACGCGCCAGCACCTTTTGCGCCAGGCTCACCGCGCGCGGCATGTCCCCCGATTTCAGGAGGAGATCCAGGAACACAGCCGTCATTTCCCCGCCGCCCGTGGAATCGGAATGGCTTTCGAGTAGCGAGATGGCAACTTGCGTCTGTCCGCCGGCGGAGAGCGCCTGCGCTTTCAACAGGATTACTTGCACGTTGCCTGGATCGCCGGCCAGCGCCTTGTCCACCAATTTCTGCGCTTCCACCACTTCGCCCCGATCGAGCAATCGCCGCGCAAAACTCACACAAACAAGCGCCGCTTCCTTTTTCTGGCCCATGGCGTGATACAGATCGGCCAGCTTCAGTTGGACACGATGGTTATCCGGCTCCACTTCCAGCAATTTCTGCAACGCTTCCACGGCCTGCTGGCTGCGGTTCGCCTTCATGTAAATTTCGGCAAGTTGCAGGAAGAGCGTCCGGGCCTCGCTCAGTACGCCTTGTTGGACGTAAAGTTCCGCCAGCCGTTCGAGCGGCGAGGTTTCCGCCGGAGCAAGCTTGGCAATCTTTTTGTAGATGGCGATGGCTTTACTGTTGAAACCGTCGTGAAGGAAAACGTTCGCGAGCCGTTCGAAACAATCGGTGGCGCGCTGGGTGTCGCCCTGGCGGACGTGCAGGTCACCCAGGGTCATCAGGGTGGATTGGTCCTTCGGTTCGTGCTTCAGGATTTGCTGATATTCCGCGATGGCCTGGGCGAGCTTGCCCTGTTGCAGATACTTCAGCGCCGATTCTTGGGCTTTGCTCTTGTTGTAGGTCATCTATAACTCTCGGCTGTCCCACCCCCGCGGGCGGCGCGGATTAGCCGGCAGACACGGGCAAGGAAGTCTCCCGGCTACGTTAGCACACGCGAAAAAGCGGGGTCAACGAACCGTCTTGCAAGGGTTTGAAACACGATAACAGTACCTGGGGAGAACTTCCGTGTTGTTTTTAGCAGGGTGCGGAAAGTCGATGGTCGCTCTCCGATGGGATGGCCACCCTGGATGAGCGGCGGAGCATTTAAGTTTTGCTCACGAGGGGCGAGGGCGCGGCTGAAGCCGGCCCCTACAAGCCGAAGATGCACGGCAAGAAGAGGGGTCGCTTCGGAAGCTCTCGGATGGAATGGTCAGCTTGGATGGGGGGCGGAGCATTTAACTTTTGCTCAAGCATTTGGGATTTGTGCGGGATTCCTCGCCCAGAATACGGGCTCGGAATGACTTCGAAACGGATTTTTCCGCAGATTGCTAGGATCCGGAAGGAACGGGCAGCGGCACGGCAAGCGGCAAAGGAGGCTGCGTCGCGTTGGCCGCCCAGCAGGTTGCTTCCCGCACCGGAGCGAAAGAATAACGATGCAGCGGCGATGGACCATGCTGCCGCAAGGCTTCCAGATGCTCTGGCGTGCCGTAACCTTTGTTGTTCCCCAGGCCGTACTGCGGATAAATCTGATCAAAATTCACCATCAGGCGGTCGCGCTCCACTTTCGCCAGGATGGACGCGGCCGCGATGGAAACGGAGAGGCAGTCGCCGTGGATCAGCGAGCGTTGCTCGATTGCCAGGTCCAGCTCCATGGCATCGATCAGCAAATAATCCGGAGAAATTTGAAGCCGGGAAAGTGCCTGGACCATCGCCTGGCGGCTCGCTTGATAGATGTTCCAGGCATCAATGCGGCTCGCATCGATTTCAGCGACCGCCCATGCCAGCGCATGCTCGCGGATCCGCTCAGCCAGTTGCTCGCGGCGCTCCGGGCGCAGCTTTTTGGAATCGTCCAGGCCGACGATTCTTCGCTTCGGGTTCAGAATCACAACGGCGGCTACTACAGGACCAAACAGCGATCCGCGCCCAGCTTCGTCGAGTCCGGCGATTCTCTGCCAGCCGCAGTGGCGGGCTTCTCGTTCATAGCGGGATGAACACTGGCGTCCCATGTCGGCGGGATTCTAGCACACGGCTTCACAAGGATTCGCGGTAGCAATAAGCAATCAAGGGAGACGCGCAGTAGCAGGAAGAGCACAGCGCAGAGCAGCACGCCCAAGGAGCGCAGGCGCGCCACGGAGTTTTTCTATTCGTGGGAATTGTTGAAGATTTCGTTTTGAATCGAAAACCAGAATTATTCTGCGACGGGAGTCGTTGTCGGCACGGCCACTCGCTCGACGCGCTTGATTCGCGCGGCCTTGCCCTTGCGTCCGCGCAGGTAATTCAGCTTGGCGCGGCGCACGCGGCCCTGCCGGACCACTACGATCGAGCTGATCATCGGAGAATGCAGCGGGAAGATACGTTCCACGCCAATCCCGAAACTGACCCGGCGCACGGTAAAGCTGGCGCCTGCGAGCACCCCGCGGCGGCCCATCACCACGCCTTCAAACGGCTGGATGCGTTCCTTTTCGCCTTCCGCCTCTTTCAGCCGGACGTTGATGCGCACGGTATCCCCCGGGCGGAATTTCGGGAGGTCCTTGCGAAGCATGGCTTCTTGCGCTTTAGCGATAGTTCGATTCATGGCAGATATTCCCGGCAGACCCACTCAGGCGGGGCCAGCACATTAATGGCAATCGCAAAGTATAGCGAAAAGAGGCTGTTTTTCCTAGATAGTTCTGCTTCCTCAGCTTCTCGGCTCCCGATATGCGCGTTTCGGGCGCTACCGGGGAGATGAGCGAAGCATTGGAAAAATGGAGGGTCATGTGGGACTATCGCGGGAATCAGGAAGCCGGATGGGGTCAGCGAGGTTGTGATGAAATCTGGAGTTTGGCAGAGGCGAGCCTTATTTCTTCTCCTGGCCGCAGATTCCCTGAACCTGATTTGGAAGCTAGCAAATTGGCATGAAACCTTTAGCGACATTGATTGGTGGAGGATTGTGCTGCAGCTCACCATCCAGTTCGCAACAATGGGATTCCTCCTTTTTCTTTATCTGCGACTCAAGAACGCTCCCAAAGAACAGCCTGTGGTTACAAGGACAATGAAGAGCGCCTCGCTCCGGTCTATGCGCATCATTCACGTCATTCTGCTTGCGGCTATTGTTGGATACGCATATATGGCCGAGATCATGCTGAGACCTACCGAAGTTGCGCCCGCCATCTTCGTCGAAGGTTTCTCGATTATGGCAGTCGCGGAGGTGGTCATCACGTTTGCCGTTCGAAGGAAACTTCTGCGTTCGGCGTTGGAAGGGCTGCAACGCGACGCAGGTGATGCGAAGGCCCTTGGTCAATGGCGAAAGGCTAACTTATTTAGCATGGTCATGGCGGTGTCCGTCTCCTTGTATGGTCTCGCGCTGCGCTTCATAGGTAGCAGCCGACAAGTCGCCGCACCATTCTTCGTAGCGGCAGTAATCTTGATGTTGTTGTGGAGGCCCTATCTGGATGAAGGAATCAGCGGAACAAATATCTCGCCTGCACCTCTAGGCTGAGAGCATTCCTGTGATATGTGCACACAGCCAGAGGGTTTTTGTTGATTGGAAAATTGTAGAAGGCATTGCTCGGCAAGGATTCGAAAAACGCGCTTAAGTTTATCGGCTCCGGGCGGATTCGAGCAGGCGGCTATCTTCGGCGCTGAGGGACGCCTCGTCGAGCAAATCCGGCCTATTGCGCAACGTTTTTTCAATGGCTTTCGCGCGGCGCCAGCGGCGGATTTGTTCGTGGTTGCCGCCGATGAGGACTTCGGGCACGGCCCAGCCTCGAAATTCCTGAGGCCGGGTGTAATGAGGGTAATCGAGGATGCCGTGATTCGTGATCCGGCTCTTCTGATTCGCATACCCAAAATTCTGGTCCGCTACCGCAGCTTCTCGCATCCGGACCGCTTCCTCAGCCGCGAAGGATTCATTCACCGCAGACGCTTCATTACCCAGAGCGCCGGGCAGCAGCCGCGTCACTGAATCGAGGACCAGGGCAGCGGGCAATTCGCCGCCGGAGAGCACAAAATCCCCGATGGAAATTTCGTCGGTGGCAAGGTGTTCGGCCACGCGCTCGTCCACACCCTCGTAACGCCCGCAGATCAATATCAGCCGCTCGAATTTCGCGAATCGCCTCGCCGTTTCTTGATGGAATAGCTTGCCGGAAGCGGAAAGCAACACGACTCGGGTTGCGGGAGGCAATAGTCCGGGACCGGCGAGCGATTCCACAGCCTCGAAGATCGGCTGGGGCTTCAGCACCATGCCTTCGCCGCCACCGAACGGCCGGTCATCCAGGGTTCGATGCCGGTCGTGCGTGAATTCGCGCAGATCCTGCACGCGTACTTCGATCAGGCCTGCTTCTCGACCGCGGCGCACAATGCCGAAATCCAGCGGCCCACTGAAAAATTCCGGAAAAATTGTGACGATATCGAATCGCATGAGTTCAGTCCGCGGGCGGTCAATGCGGCATCCATCGCCTTACGCACGCGCAATAGGAATTGTGGGAATCGCAACCGGGGGCCGTCGCGAAATATCCTGCGCTAAACGCAATCCCCAATCGTGGCTCTTGCCAACCCCAGTTTACGCTGAAAGTCCTGCTTCGCGAAAATACGAAGCAATGAGGGTTTCCTCGGGCCAGAGAGCGCCACCCTGAATGACGGTCGGGCGCATACTCGTTGTCTCTAGGATTTGCGGTTCAGTTCGCGGAGACCTTCTGGCAGCCTCACATCAATGCGGCGCGTGGCAGTATCGATACGCACACAGATTTCTTCGGCCAATGGAACGAGTAGTTCGCCCTCGGAAGTCTCTACTTCGAGCACGGACGTCCCGGTGGTCGCCACGTCTTTGACGCGGCCAATCAGGACTCCTCTTTCTTCCCACACTTCGCAGCCGATCAAGTCGGTGACGTAATACTGTCCGGACCCAAGCGGCATCCGGTCGGCAAGCGGAATCTGTACTTGCAAGCCAACCAGCCGCTTCGCATCATCAATCGAATCGGAGCCCTCGAAGTGAAAGACAGCCTGGCCGCCATGGCTCTGGCTCAGCCAGCATTTTCGAATGGCGACGCGACGTGGAGGCGTGCGGCCGTCCCATAAATCGGCATTTTTCAATCGGAGTAACCGTTCGGGGAAATCGGTCAGAATCTCGGCAGCCACTTCTCCGCGCAGGCCGTGAGGGCGGACCAGGCGCGCAAGGGTAACGCGGGGCGAATCATTGGCTTCCACAAGGGACCATTCTATCTTTTATTCCAGAATCTCCAGCGTGAAACGTCTCTTCAATTTCATGCCGGCAGCGCCTAGAAGGGTCCGAATCGATTTAGCCGTCCGGCCTTGGCGGCCAATCACTTTTCCCAGGTCATCGGGGGCGACCCGCAGCTCCAACACGGTCACTTGTTCGCCTTCTACCGCTCGAACCTGAACTTGGTCTGCATGATCCACTAGAGCTTTCGCGATCGCTTCAACGAGATCTTTCATTCCCTCTCCTTCGTGAACGCCCAAGTTAGTGGAGGGGCCTCCGGCTGCGGGCCGGGACACACCCACAGCAGCATGATTAGGAGCCGGGCCTGTCGATCACTGAAGGATTCGACGCTCTAGAGGATTTTTTGGTTACGTAGGAAACTTCGAACTGTCTCACTGGGCTGGGCGCCGCATCCGAGCCAATACTTGATCCTTTCGGCATCCAGTTTCACCAGGTGGGGCTTTACGAGCGGGTCATAGGTTCCCACGATTTCCACAAACCGGCCATTCCGCGGACGGGTCTTCTCCAGCACGACGACGCGGTAGGTCGGTCTCTTCTTCTTTCCAATTCTCGCCAAGCGAATAGCCAACACTCGGTGTTTCCTCCTGTTCGTAAGGGATAGCGATTATAGCGAATCCAAGCCATTTCGCCTACCGTGAAATTTTCCCGGCCAAAAAGTCAACGAATCCGGCTGGTTGTGGCGCCCTTGGGGAGAACTACTGCTGGGCGGGGAGCTTGCCGATCCCACGCATCTTGCCTGTGGCCATCTTGCCGTATTGTTTGATCATTTTGCGCATGTCGGCGTACTGGTGGAGCACCTGATTCACTTCCTGAACCGTGGTCCCGCTGCCGCGGGCGATGCGTTTGCGGCGCTTGCCGTCGATCAAATTGTGGTCGCCACGTTCTGCCGCAGTCATTGAGTTGATGATGGCTTCCACCGACCCCAGCCGCTTCTCGTCCACCTGCGTATCCTTCGGAATCTTGGCGAACGGACCGACTTTGGGCAGCATTCCGAGCAAAGATTCAAGAGACCCCATCTTGCGAATCTGGCGCAACTGGTCGCGAAAATCTTCCAGCGTGAAATCGTCCTGGCGAAGTTTGCGCTCGAGTTCGCGTGCCTGCTTCTCATCCACGTGCTGCTGCGCTTTTTCAATCAGCGTGAGCACGTCGCCCATTCCGAGGATGCGGGAAACGATCCGGTCGGGATAGAAAGGCTCAATAGCGTCGTACTTTTCTCCCACGCCCACGAATTTCACGGGCGCGCCCGTCACTTTGCGAATCGAAAGCGCCGCGCCGCCACGGGCATCGCCGTCAAGCTTGGTTAGTACTACACCTGTAATACCAAGCTGCCGGTGGAATTCTCCCGCCGACCTCACCGCGTCCTGACCGATCATCGCATCGGCAACAAACAGAATCTCGGCCGGGGCCAGTTCGCGCTTCAGCTCGCCCAGCTCCGACATCAATTCATCGTCAATGTGCAGCCGTCCCGCCGTGTCCACCAAGATTACGTCGCAGGCCGCCAGCTTGGCTTCGCGGACTGCTCCGCGAACAATTTCGAGCGGCTTGTTCGTCCCCGTCCCTGGCCACAGAGGCGTACCCGTGGCCTTGGCGACCTGTGCAAGCTGCTCACGAGCGGCCGGGCGGTAGACATCTGTCGAAACCAACAGTGGCCGGTGTCCATGCTCTGCGAGCCATTTGCCCAGCTTGCCGGTGGTGGTGGTCTTGCCGGCGCCTTGCAATCCCACCAGCAACCAAACCGACGGGGGGCGCGAAGCGAATTGCGGCTTGGCCTCGCGGCCTAGCAGATCGGCCAATTCGTCGCGGACGATTTTCACCACCTGCTGATCGGGCGAAAGCTGCAGCATTACCTCCGCGCCGACGGCCTTGGCCTTGATGTGTTCGATCAATTCGTCCACCACACCCAGGTTGACGTCGCCGTCGAGCATTGCCTCGCGGATCTGGCCAAGTGCAGCTTCCAGGTGCTCGTCGGTCAGCTTTCCCTGGCCGCGGAGGTTTTTGAAGACGCGCTGTAATTTATCGGTAAGATTCTCAAACATTGTGGGGTGCCATCATTTAGGCCAAGATTGCCAGTTCAAAGGATGTTTTGCCGACTCCGCGTTGCATCACGCGCGCGCGGACAAATTTCATTGTAGGCGAGGCCTCCAATACCGTCAACGCAGCTTAAGAGAGTTCGGTCAGGTCCTCAGACTCAGCGCTAGTTTGACTCGCATGCGCGCGCACCCTTAAGATGAGTCGAGCACTGCCGAGAACTGATCGCAGAGGGATTCCGGGAAATGAACGGCCAGAATACCAGGATCAAGCGGGATACCGATTCAGTACGCGCCGCCAAGCCCGGAAGTGCCGATGTAGATGCCGCGGTTCCCTCCGAAAAACCAGCAACTGAAGTTTCCTACACGGTTGTTCCCGCCCGCGCGCGGCTCAACAGCAGAGTTATCATCGAATTTGCTGCCATGGCTGTGGCAATTGCCGCGATCGCCTACCTCTACTTTCACCACTAGCCTGCATTGCCTGACGGGGCTTCATATGCCTGCTTATTTGCGCGGAGAGGCCTATCTGCAGGCGAAATTTGGCAAGAAAGCAGCCGCTTAATTCCAGGAAATTGTGGATCGCCGCGGAACGCAACTCATTTCGCCGTATATTCCGCTGGCGCATCTTGGGTTCGGCCGCGTATATAAATTGCAGGGAGATGCGTCGAAAGCTCGCATCGCTTATCAGGATTTCTTCGCGCTGTGGAAGGATGCCGATCCTGACGTGCCTATTTTGATTCAGGCTGTTTAGCCCCGGATTTTTTGGACACTGAACTGAGTGTATTCATGCAGCGACTCCGAGTGCAAGGAGTTGCTGGCGAGCCTGGGCTGGCGTGAGGTAGCCCAGGCGCTGGACGATCCAGCGCTGATTGTAACGGTCGCGAA
>JBGQGW010000164.1:0-9381 GCA_041497605.1 Terriglobia bacterium
ATGCCAGCATCTCCGAGCGGGGAAAGATTTCCAGTTGCGCGATCTTCGAAAGCTCCGTAACAATGTCTTCCGTAATCCCGTCGCGGAAGTATTCGTCCTCTTTCGCGCCACTCTGATTTTCGAAGTAGAGCACCGCGACTGATTTTTGCTTGGCGGCAGCCACGTGCGCCCCGGAACCCGAAACGCTCTTCTCAGCAGTGGGCCGGCGGCTCGATTCGATGTCACGCTTGAGTCGCTTCAGGTCGGCGCGAAGTTCGGCAGCAGTCTGGCACCGCAGGTCAGAGTCCTTCTCGAGCGCCTTGCTCAGAATGCTTTCGATCGCCACGGGCAGGCGCGGGTTTAACTCCTTCGCAGGCGCAGGTGCGGAGTGCAGGATTCCGTCGAATATGAGCGCCGAGGTTGTGCCAGAGAACGGAACCGACCCGGTAGCCATCTCGTAAAGCACCACACCCAGCGAAAACAAATCCGAGCGGGCGTCCAGCTCTTCGCCGCGCGCCTGCTCCGGGGACATGTACGCCACCGTGCCCATGGAGGTGCCCGGGCTCGTCAGTTGCTCGTCACTGATGATGTGCGTCTGTGTGCGCATGGATGCGGCGCCCACGGATTCGGCGGCTTGCCGGACCGCGGGCGTTAGCTTCGCCAAACCAAAATCCAGAATTTTCGCCTGCCCGCGTTCCACCAGAAAAATATTCGCGGGCTTGATGTCGCGGTGCACGATTCCCTTCGAGTGCGCCGCATCGAGCCCGTTAGCGATCTGAATGCCGATCTCCAGGAGCTCCGATATTTCGATGGGCTTCCCGGCAATACGGTGCTTCAGAGTCTGGCCTTCGAGCAGCTCCATGGCGATAAACGGACGGCCTTCGAATTCTCCAACATCGTAAATTGTGCAGATGTTGGGATGATTGAGCGTGGAGGCGGCGCGCGCTTCGCGGCGGAATCGTTCGATCGCCTGGGCATCGTGTGAGATGTCATCAGGCAGGAATTTCAGCGCAACACTCCGGCCCAGGCGCGTGTCCTTGGCTTTGTAGACCACGCCCATGCCTCCGCCACCCAGTGTTTCCAGGGCCTCGTAGTGGGAGATGGTGCGGCCGATAATCGAGGAAGTGTCTGTCATTGGCCCGTGGATTTTACTCTAGCGCCTCAAAGCAAGCAAATGTGCGGTTTTCGCACCCCGATGCACTTTATCGGAGCGCGATCAACTCCCACGCCTCTTACTTTAGACCGGTGACCAGGTAGAGATCAGAAAGGGTTCGGATATAGGAGTAGAAGTAGGCCTTTCCATCCAGTACGACCTCGCCGCCATTGATCGCACTGATGCCAGCAGGATCAGCCGGCGAGAATTCCTTCCAGAGCACTTCTTTCCCGGATGCAATGTCGAGGCGGAAAACGGGTGCGGGTGGCGGGCCTCCACGGAGTACAAACAGCGAGCGTCCATCGGTGGACCAGCCCAGTGCGTGCTCGCCCTCAATCATCCCTGGTATTAACCGTGGTTCCCCGCCCGAGATGGAATAAAAGTAACTCCGACGGTCTGAGCCTACGGCAGCTATCACATTTCCATCCGGCGAGACTTGAAAACCTGCTGGTGACACTCCTTCCGGAGTAATGGGTTTCGGCGGCCCGCCATCGATTGATTGCACGAACAGGCGGACGCCGTGTCCTGGCTTGTTTCCGGAGAAAACAAAACTCTTCCCATCCGGAAGCCAGGTAGCGCGCAGGTGATTGATGTCGTCGTGCGTCAGTGCTTTCTGCTCTCCAACGCCGGTTGGCACAAGAAAAAACTGCGCGGGCGAAACATTAGGCCGTTGGATCACCCACTTGCCATCGGGCGACAAGGAAGTTGGGCTGCCATCGCCAAGCCGGACGGCGGGAGATCCGTCCGTTCTGCGAAGATAGGCGCCATATTTCGGTCCGCCGCCCTCGCCACCCTCAGAAAACAAAATCGTGCGGCCATCGCGAGAGATATCGTACGGCGTGGACCAATCGAGCCAGGAAAGATCATGCTCCTTGGTTTCTCCGGGTGCGAAAACAAGCATTCCGGAACGATCGTTTCCACGAGTCATCAAGACGTTTCCTTCGCGGTCCGCGTCGAGGAGCGTCAATTCGCCCGGCACGCGCACGAGCAATCGAACCCGGCCAGAGAGATTGACTCCAAACAGAGAACGATCACCACCCGTGTTTGTCGCGGTAAACCAGATTTCGCCGCCAGGGGACCAGGCTAACCCTTGGATGCTATCCCATCCAGACGATAGCGTTTTCTTTTCTCCAGCCAGGTTGATCACAGCCACTGAGCCGCCATCGTCATTCAGAATTGGATGGTCGAGAAATGCGATCCATTCTCCATCCGCGGAGACACGCGGATTGCCGACCCAACCATCGGCCACATAGAGCACTTTGTTCAACGGATACTCGAGCTGCTGCCGCCCGTTGACTTCGCGAACGACAGCTAATGATTTCCCATCGGGTGACCAGTCCGCCCACGCAACGTTTTCTGCAATTTCTCGTGGCGCCCCGCCCACCAGCGGCACTCGTCCCAGAGTCCCAGTCCGATGAAAGCCGAACGATTTACTTCCGAGTGCCAGCGCCATCTCTCCGGTGGAAGAGATCGACAAAATATCGGCGCCGACGGGCTGAAGCTCCTGGGACTGCGGACTTTCTGGCCGCGTCGTAAAGGGCTGCAGCGGGGCTCCCTCCCACGACGCGCTGTAAATTACAGTTTTTCCATCCGGAGCAAATCGAGCGGAGCTAACCAAGCCGCGGCGAAACGTGAGCGGATGATAAACCGGCGCCGCCGATTCCACGGGGCTCTGCACTCTCGCCACGCCACCGACATAGCCGATGACCAATCCCAGAACGACGGCTAGCCCCACAAGAAGATAATTGATGCGCTTCCAATTAATCCCGCGCCCGCCGGCGCTGGCTGCTTCAATCGCGGCGCCCGCCGGCATCGTCCCGCTTGAGCTCGTGCTCGAAGATCCCACTCGTGAGGAATCCAGCGAGCGCTTCAGGCGCTTCAGATCGCCTCGCAACTCCGCGGCGGTCTGGTAGCGCAGCTCACGATCCTTTTCCAGCGCCTTCAGAATGATTTCTTCCAGCTTTGGTGGGAGATCGTGATTCAGGTTCGATGGTGCAGGCGGTGTGCGGTTCAGGATGGCTTCAAAAATCACGCCAGCGCTGGCGCCGGAAAATGCAATCTTGCCCGTGGTCATTTCGTAAAGCACCGCGCCGAAACTGAACAGATCGGTGCGTACGTCGAGTTCTTCCGCACTCACCTGTTCGGGCGACATGTAGGCCACGGTGCCAACGGTTGATCCGGGGCTCGTCAGCAGGTGTCCCTCGGCCGCCGTGGCCATGGACGCGACACTCGCCGCCGGCGCTCCCGGCTGCGTGAGTTTCGCAAGGCCGAAGTCCAGGATTTTCGCCTGGCCGCGCTTGGTGACGAAGATGTTCGCGGGCTTGATGTCGCGGTGAATGATCCCCTGCGCATGCGCGGCATCGAGCGCGTCGGCGATCTGTGTCCCCAGGTCGAGCGTCAATTCGAGCGGCAGCGGCTTGCTTTCGATGCGATGCTTCAGCGTTCGCCCGTCCAGAAATTCCATGGCGATGAATGCCCGGCCGTCTTCTTCGCCGATATCGTGGATCGTGCAGATGTTCGAGTGATTCAGTGCGGAAGCGGCCTGGGCCTCGCGCCGGAAACGTTCGAGCGCTTGATGGTCGCGGGCCATGTCCTCCGGTAGGAATTTTAGGGCTACGAAACGGCCCAGGCGTGTGTCCTCGGCCTTGTAGACCACACCCATTCCGCCGCCACCCAGTATTTCCAGGATGCGGTAGTGGGAAATCGTTCGGCCGATCAAGGACTGAGATTCCGCCATTAGATGCGCATCTTATTTCGCAACCGCGAGCAAGTCAATGCGGCGAGAATTGCGGCGAGAATTGCGTTTCGATGATGGTGAGCGGGACTAAATCTAATTGCGGGAAAATTCTACTTTGTTTCGAATCACGCGGATGTGCTTCACTTGGGTTGTGAGCACGCTGTTCCCGAATTCCAGGCGAAGTCCTTGGGCAGCGACAATGTCATTCTTGATGGCACTTCCGCCCCAGGTGCAGCCGTTGATTTTCACCCGCTGCGGCGATTCACCGATCCGGTCAAACCATCCGCCCCAAACACAGTACGACCCATCGTCGAGCACCCAGATCGTGTACACGGAATTCCTCGTCGTCACGAGGACACGATCTCCGGAGCGCAGGTCTTCTTTCCGGATCTGTTCAAGCGATCGCGCTTGCTCAATGCGAGATTCTAAGAGGTTGGATAATTCAGGCAACGTGTCCGTTCCTCGGAGACATCTTGGATCATTCCAAACCAGCAAGTCAACGCGCCGATTCCTCGGCGGTCTCTCTCTTAATAATTCTACTCCTACTTCCCCTGAAGTCGAACAACAACCGGCGCAGGCGCTCTCAGAGGGTAAAATATCCACTCAGACTAATTTCAACGGATCAACAGCCGTTCGCTCTACCCTTTCTTGATCAGCCGGAGCAGCCACAGCAACACAATGGCGCCCACAACGGCGACTACTAGCCTGCCCAGCAACCCATAGGCGGACAGCCCGAGCAACCCGAATAGGAAGCTGCCGAGCAGTGAACCGAGAATCCCGACCACCAAGTCTCCCAAGACGCCAAATCCACTTCCTTTCATAATCTGGCCCGCTAGCCACCCGGCCAAGATTCCCAGCAGCACAACCCAAATCAAATAAATCATGGTGGTTTTCCTTGGCTTCTTACGGAGTTTGTGAAGAACGGAGCAATGGGACAGTCGCCAGCCGGGACTCTACCACACGCCGACGGAAACGCGAGCGGAACAGCTTTCAGGCCCCGGCTTGCCTCGGCCGCAACAGTGTTCCCCAGATCGCAGACGCATTGCTTCACCATTCCTGTCCTCAGGAATCTGCCGGGTGCGCGCACAAAACAATTACACTCTCATTGCGCATTGCGGTTTTCAGCGTGGTGAGCTGACCGGTATCCTGCGCGTCGCTACATCAGCTCTTCGATGAACGAGCGGGCCACGTCGAGAGGCACCCTGGGGTCGCGATGGACCAGCGGTCCTTCGTTCAGCACCGGCTCGGCTCCGTGAAGGGTGGGGATGTCGGTGCGCTCGAAGAATTTGCCGATGGGGATTTCCTCGCCCCAGAGCAGAGATTTCTCCATCGCGGCGGTCCAGTCAGCCGGGTCGTAAGCGGAGTCGTCCTCGAGTCTCTTCACGCGCGGACGAAACCACTGAAAAGTATTGTCGTGATTGTAGGTGACGCAGGGGCTGAAGACATCGAGGAACGAGAAGCCCTTGTGCTCGATCCCATGCTTGATCAGTTCGGTGAGATGCTTCTGGTCGCCGCTGAAGCCGCGAGCAACGAAAGTGGCGCCTGCGGCTAAGGCGAGGGAAATGGGGTTAACCGGCGCTTCGATGTTGCCGAAGGGCATGCTTTTCGTTTTCATGCCGACGCGGCTGGTGGGCGAGGTCTGGCCGGTGGTCAGGCCGTAGATTTGGTTGTCCATGACGATGTAGAGCAGGTCGACATTTCGGCGCATGGAGTGGACGAAATGGTTTCCGCCGATCCCGAAACCGTCACCGTCACCTCCGGTCACCAGAACCGTGAGCTCGTGATTGGCTAACTTGAGGCCAGTGGCCACGGCGAGGGCGCGGCCGTGGAGCGTGTGCATGCCGTAGGTGTTCACGTAGCCGGGGAGGTTGGAGGAGCAGCCGATGCCGCTGATGGTGACGACGTTGTGGGGCGGTATCCGCAGCTCGACCAGGGCTTTTTGAAGCGCGGCGAGCACGCCGAAATCGCCGCAGCCGGGGCACCAGTCGGGATCGACTTTGCCTTTCAGATCGGCCATGGTCAGTTGACTGGAACGCTGTACAGTGCTCGCCATGTGCGTCTCCTCCTCAGACCATAATCTCGTGCATGGGAACCGAGAGTTTCGTTTTCCCCGCGAGCTGTTCCTTCACGGCGTCGACAATGTGGTGGGGCATGAATGGTTCGCCGTCGTACTTGCGAATGTGGCCGTCGGGCACAAAGCTGGTTTCGCTTCGAAGGTAGCGCGCGAACTGGCCGCTGTAGTTGTTCTCGATGATGATGGTGTGGCGCGAGCCTCGCAGGATTTCGAGAATGGCTTCGCCATGCAGCGGCACTAGCCAGCGGATCTGGAGCTGATTGGCAGAGACTCCTTGTTCGTTGAGGAGTTCACTAGCTTCCTCGATTACCCCTTTGGTTGAACCCCAGCCGATCAAGGTCACGTCCGCATCGCGCGAACCCAGCAGCGCGGGCGGCGAAACAGCGGCTTCAATGCCTGCCACCTTGCGCATGCGCTTCTCCATCATGGCGCGGCGCTTGATAGGATTGGTGAACTCATCACTGATGATCACACCGTCTTCCTGGTGTTCGTCGGTGGCCGCCGTGTGAATGTGGCCGGGCACGCCGGGAACAGCGCGAGGTGAAATGCCGCTGTCGGTGATTTTGTAGCGTTTGTAGCCGCCGTTCGTGGGAGCCGCAGAGGTGGCGCCGTTGGCGGTGGTGATGAGCTCGCCACGATCGATGGGTGGGCTGAAATCCAGGTCGTTTGGATGGACGCTGAGGCGGCCTTCCGACAAGAGGAGATCGCAAAGCACGAGTCCGGGGCACTGGAAGCGGTCGGCGAGGTTGAATATCTCATTGATGAGCGTGAAGCAATCGCCAATGTCCATCGGAGCTGCGATGATCCGGGGATAATCGCCAAATGCAGCGCCAAGCATCTGCCAGAGGTCGCCCTGCTCAGTCTTAGTGGGAACGCCGGTGGACGGGCCGGCGCGCTGACAGTTGATGACTACGACGGGGGTTTCGATCATGGCGGACATGCCGAGGCCCTCGCTCATCAGGGCGAAGCCGCCGCCAGAGGTTGCGCACATGGCGCGGACGCCGGCATGAGCCGCGCCGATGGCCATGTTAATCACGCCGATTTCGTCCTCCACCTGGCGGACCATGATGCCGGCTTTGCGCGCGTGTGCTGCCATCCAGTGCAGCACGCCGGTCGCTGGGCTCATGGGGTAGGCACAATAAAACTTCACTCCGGCGGCGGCGCCGCCCATGGCCATGGCAGTGTTGCCACTCAGGATCGCGTAGCGATTGTCCGTCTTAGGAAGCGGATTCGGGAAGGCGGCGAAGTGAGCGGCGGCGTAATCGTAGCCGGCGCGCGCAACCCCGACGTTTTCTGCAATCACGTGATCGCCTTTTTTCTTGAACTGCTCTCGGAGGGCCTCCTCGAGTGCCGGGAAGCCGATACCCATCATGTGGAGACCGGCGCCGATCGCGAGGGTGTTCTGGGCAACTTTATTGCGCGTGATGTCGGCCAACTCTGAAACCGGAAGTGGGCAGAGCTGCACGCCGTCAGCGGCCGAGCCGGGCTTAATCGTGTCGGCATTGTAGATACACGAGGCGCCGGCAGTGAGGAGTTTCAGGTGGCGATCCATGCTGTCCTGGTTGAGGGGAATGAGCAGGTCGATACGGTCACCCATGTTGGTGATCTTTTCCGGGCCCGTACGAATGGTGAGAAATGTGTGGCCACCGCGAATAATAGACTGATAGGCGTTGTAGGCGTTGAGGTTGAGACCGCGCCGGCTGAAGATCTTCGCGAAAATGTCGCCCGGGGTGGCGACACCCTGTCCGGCTGCACCTCCGATGCCGATAGCAAAGGTTTGCTTCATCACGCCCTCACTAATTGAGAGCTGGCCGGGCCGCGTGGACCCAGCGCCCGAGCCAGGCTCAAATGTAGGTTGGTATTCCCGGTTGAGAAACTCCTCGTCCGAATGTTTCGTTCGCTCTTTCGGGTGGCCGGAGTATACACCCATTCTTCCGGATGTTTTCCCTGTTTGACTTCAGCGGAGATGGGAGTGCGGTGAGAGTAGCAGTAAGCTGCAATTTCGAAGCCGAGATTACCCTGGGCAGGGATTAGACTGACGGAGCCGCGAGGTTTCTAAAATTTTCTAGCCAGCACATTCTGTTACATCGATCTATTCGACGTTGAATCGCTTCTGCTTCACGGCCAATCTCCCCTTCTGGCGTGTTAGATTCTGCCGGAAACTAACTCTCAGTGTGGATCAAAAAAGAGTGGCGCGCCCGGAGGGATTCGAACCCACGACCCCTAGCTCCGGAGGCTAGTGCTCTATCCATCTGAGCTACGGGCGCGCTGTTTGCGTCCCAAAATATCTTAGAGACGCGGCGACTGCACACTGCGTCACTTTTTACGCAGCACAACCATCTGCGACTAATTCTATCGCGCTTCGCCCGGAGCGCCAATGCAAAACGGCGCCGCGGCCCGCGCCGCATGCCGGCGCCGGAGGGAAACCGTCGCGTGGACGGCTATCCTTATATATATGCATACTCCAGATACCGCAACGCCGCCCGTTCGATCCCGCGATCACTTACAGGCTCCCGCGGGCGAGGGCGACGGTGCTCCCCAGCACAAATCGCGAAAGGTCTTCGCTTTCTTCAGCCGCGCTTCAGCCAGCTCATCGGCGACGCGCGCGGTGGAAATCTTTTTTTCACGCGCGATGCGCAGCACGCGCGCCATGCGATCGTAAATGCGCTCCAGGCTCGGCCGGCTATCCCGCAGCTTCAACAAAAAGAAATCCGCGCCGCGAATCAATCCGCCTGCGTTCACCAAATAATCCGGCGCATATAAAATTCCGCGTTGGTTGAGCGCGTCCGCATCTTCGGGCGAGGCCAGCACATTGTTCGCGGAGCCGCACACGATCCGCGCCTTCAACCGCGGAATCGTTTCGCGATTCAGCACTCCGCCCAGCGCGCACGGCGCGAACACATCGCACTCGATGGACAAGATTTCCGAAGGCGCCACCACGCGCGCGCCAATTTTTTTCGCGAATTGTTCCGCGCGCGCCGCGTCGATATCGGCGACGAGCAATTCCATCCCCTCGCGTTTCAAAATCCTCCCCAGCCACACACCCACGCTGCCGGCTCCTTGAATCGCAACGCGCGCCTGCCGCAGCCCCGCGAAATCAAGGCACGCGCGCATCCCGTGCCAAATGCCGATCGCGGTGTGCTCGCTGATGTCGCCCAGTTCTGGCCCCGATTCGCACGCCACGTAACCGGTCGCGCGGCCCACCGCGGCCAGATCTCCTTCGACGATGCCCACGTCCTGCCCGGTGAAAAATCGCCCGCGCAAACTTTCCACGATCAACCCAAATGCTTCAAACGCCGCGGCGCGCTTCAGGCCGTCATGCGCGATCAAAACCGCTTTGCCTCCGCCGCAGGGCAATTCGGCAAGCGACGCCTTGTAGGTCATCGCGCGCGAAAGCCGCAACGCGTCGGCCAGCGCCTCGTCTTCCGTTTTGTAAGG
>JBGQGW010000165.1:0-9263 GCA_041497605.1 Terriglobia bacterium
CGGCTTCTACGCCGTCGCGCCTTACACCTCTGATCCACGGTTCTTCACCGCAACTATCGAGTTGGTCTATTACTATGATATTGCGTCCGGCCAAACGGCGAAGGTCGATCTCGGCTGGGAGAATGGCGCAAGCTCTACTTTCGAAATCACGCCCGAAGGGTTTGTGGCGCTCCTCCAGGATGGCGTCCGTTTCAAGCCCGCGCGCTACACGCGCCGGGGCACAATGTGGTCACACGAATTTCTCCAGGGCCAGCACGACAAAAATTATTTCAGCATTGATTTGAGTGACGACGCCCACACTCTGATTTATTCGCATTCCACCGCGAGCACCCCGGCGCAGCTCTACCACGCGCGGCTCGACGGCGCTCGCGTCAGCGATGCGGTGCAACTCACCGAGTTAAATCCGCAATTCAAGGATCGCGTAATTGCGAAAACCGAAGTGATCCACTGGAAAGGCGCGAACGACGAACAGGTGGAAGGCATCCTTTATTACCCGCACGATTATCATCCAGGCCGTCTCTACCCGCTGATCACCGCGACGCACGGAGGCCCCGCGGGCGCCGACCACGACGCCTGGAGCGACAGTTACGCCTATTCTCAGAACCTGCTCAACCAGCGCGGCGCCTTCGTGCTGAAAACGAATTACCACGGCAGCTCCGGCTACGGATTGAAGTGGGTGGAATCCATCTGCTGCGGCAAGTACTACGAACTGGAAATCCCCGATATCGAAAAGGGCGTGGACTACCTGATCGGCCGCGGCCTGATCGACCCCGATCGGATCGGCGCGCTGGGCTGGTCGAATGGCTCGATTCTTTCCATTCAGCTCATGATCACGAATCCTTCCCGCTATAAAGCCGCGGCGGTGGGCGCCGGCGACGTGGAATGGATCAGCGACTGGGCCAACGTCGATTTTGGCCAGGCTTTCGATTCCTACTACTTCGGCAAATCGCCGCTCGAAGATCCCGAGCTTTATATCCGCAAATCGCCCATCTTCCAGATGGAGAAAGTCCGCACGCCGACTCTCATCTTCTTCGGCGGCGCGGACCGCAACGTGCCGACGGAAGAAGGCTGGACTCATTACCGCACGCTCTACACCATCGGCAAAGTTCCCGTGCGATTCATGCTCTTTCCCGGCGAGCCGCATGGGCCGCGCAAACTGAGCCATCAAATCCGCAAAGTGACGGAAGAGATGGCCTGGTTCGATCAATATCTTTTCAAGACAGCCCCGCCCGCAAATGAGGCGTTCAAAAAAGGTTCACCGCTCGATGTGGCTCTGGAGCGCCGCTCGATCCACAAATTCGGCAATACTTACGGCGTCGAATTTCGCGCGCCATCGATCCCCGAAAATCCGCCGCCCAGTTTCGTGATTCCTGAAGTGGTGCAACACGGCGATCTGGAAGTGGGCCGCTTCGAAGTGACGCGCGCCCAGTATGGGGCATTCGACAAGACCTACAAGTTTGCGCCGGGTACGGAAAACTATCCCGCCAACGCGATTTCCTTTGAAAAAGCAAAAGCCTACGCCGAGTGGCTCGCCGATATGACCGCCGAACCCTTTCGACTGCCGGCCGAAGAGGAGGAGGCGAAATTGTATGTGGACCACGGTGGCGAAAACACTCTCGACTACTGGGCCGGATATGCGTTGAATCCGGAAGACGCACACCGTCTCGAAGCAAAGGTCAGCGATCTCAACGGCGCCACGCCGCTGCTGAAAGAAGTGGGCAGTTTTTCGCCAGCCGGCGGCGACGGCGAAGCTTTGGTCCTCGATCTCGGCGGCAACGTAGCGGAATGGGTAACCACCAAAGATGGCCAAGGCAAAACAATGGGCGGCAGCGCCGATCGTGCTTCCGATCCCAAGGCGCGTTATGCGCCAGCCGACATTCTCTACACGGGCTTTCGCGTGGTTCGCGGTGCGGTGAAAAAATAATAATGAGGTGCCGAAAGCCCATGCGCCCAACGTTTAAGAGCATGATGCGGTTCGCGTGCATATTCCTGTTGCCTGGCGTTTTCGCCGTTCCAGCGTTTGCCCAGGAAACAACCGTCGATGGCTTCCTCGCGCGAACGTATCGCAGCGCGAGCGGAAAGACGATTGCGCTGCTAAAATACGCGTCCGAAGAACTACACTCCCAACCTCAGTCCGAGCGAGGATAAAAATGATCGATCACTCCCAGCCGTTTTCGCGCCGCAATTTTCTCAGCTACACATCCTGCTTCGGCGCCTTCTATGCCGCGGCAAAGCTGATTCCTCTTCCGCTCCTGGCAGCATCACTCGAAGACGATTCTCGCGTGGCGCAGGCGCCACTGGTCGATAAGGGATTCGCGTCAGTGCGCAAGGTTGGAAACGGACTCTACGCGACAATTTCCGATTTTTCGAAGGGCTTCCAAACTGTTTGCAACGGCGGCTTTCTGGCCGGCCGCGATGGGGCGCTGCTCCTCGAAGGATTCGCGAGCCCGGCGGGAGCTTCGTTCCAAATGGATGCCCTGCGGCAAGTGAGCCAGGTTCCGGTGCGCGCAGCGCTCGACACGCACTACCACTGGGATCATTCGATGGGCAATTCGTTTTATGGTGCGAATGGCGTGCAACTCTGGGCCCACGCGACCGCCGCGCAACGAATGGTGGAGAACTATGCGGTGATGCAGGGCCTCGAAAAGGCAGTGGCACTCGGTCCTCTCGAAAAGCGCGTCAAAGATGCGAAATCCGAATCGCAACGGCAGCACGCTCAGAGCGATCTGAACGCCACCGGAAGCGTGTTCCAGGTAGTCAGTGCGACGGTGGTCTCGCTTCCCAATCACCCCATCGATCCCACAAAGCTGCCCATGACCATCGACCTGGGCGGGCTTTCAGCGGTGCTCGAATCCTATCCCGGGCATTCCGGCACGGACATCATCGTGCGTGTGCCGGAACAAAATGTCGTCTACGCGGGCGACCTGCTGTTCAGCGGGTGGTATCCGGTGTGCTTCGACGAGAAGGCTACTGTTTCCGGGTGGCGCGCGACCCTGGCGAAATTCGCGGCATTCGATAAGGACACGCTTTTCGTTCCTGGCCACGGCCAAATCTGCGGGCAAGAAGGCATCGCCACCTTGCGCGAAGTGTTCGACGACATCGCGGCTCAGGCCGAGAAAATGTTCAAGGCAGGCGTGCCGGTTCAGGAGGCTTCCGAGCATTACGTGGTGCCCGACAAGTTCAAGAATTTCCCGGTTTTTGCATGGGGATACACCATCGGCCCCGCGATTACCAAGCTCTACGCCGAATGGCAAATGAAGTAATGGGCACAGGCTGGCGCCGCTGGAGCTACTTGGATCGTGCGCCGGAGAATGCGGAAGCGAGGCCGAGCGCGATCAGTCCGCCGCCGGATAGGTTTCGCTGCGCGCGCCGCCAGCGGGCACTGCCGCGAATCCGCCCGGCCAGCGTTCCGGCCAGCAGCGCCCACACCGAATCGCTGCAGTAGCCCATAAAAGTAAAGAGGATCCCTAGAAAGAAAATCTGGGCGGTAGCATGCCCGCGCGCCGGCTCGACAAACTGCGGAAGGAATGCCAGAAAGAAGAGTGCAGTCTTCGGATTGGTCAGGTTGACGAGCACGCCCTGTCCAAGGACGTGCGAGAGGCGCCTCTCGCTGCGGGCGGCTTCCAGATGCTGCCCGTCCTCGCGCCGCAGGATGCGAATTCCCAGATAAATCAGGTAAGCCGCCCCTAGATACTTCACGCATTGAAAGGCCAGGGCCGAGGACATCAATAGAGCGGAAAGACCCAGCGTTGCCGCAGCCACATGGAAGAGTGTGCCCACCGCAATGCCACCCGCCGAGACTAATCCCGCCGCGCGCCCCTGGCCGATGCTGCGGCTGACGATGTACAGCACCGCCGGGCCCGGAATCACGAGCAGAATGACCGCTCCCGTCACGAAAAGCAGCAAAGATGAATAGCTCGGCATCATGGGAATCTTTTTGAGCAGTTCGTCAGTGGCAGCCGCAGCCCCTCGGCGTGCAACCACAACCGGAGGCGGACGGCGCCGACTCGCTGGGGCTGGACGAAGCCGAGCTCCCGTTGCCGCCATGGGCAGCGAAGACGGAAAATTGCAGCGCCGCCTTGCGGCTGCCGCATTTCGGGCACTCCGGCTTGCCATTCTTCGACATCACCACACGTTCAAAACGCGTCGTACACTCCTCACAAACATATTCGTAGATCGGCATGAGTAATCGTCTCCCTGGCCTGAATTATATCAAGACGGCCTGCGACAACCTAAAAACACCGACGCCCCCCAAGCTGCTGGGAGGCGTCGGAAGAGCTGCCCTGCGGGATGGTACAAACTTAGTCGCCGGCGACGGTTTCCTCAACTTCCTTTGCAGGCTTGGCTGCTGCCCCGTTCCCGTTGCCATTCGAGTGGCCATTGCCGTTGCCGCCCAGCGTAACCAGCGGTGTGGACCCGCCCGGAAGCGCCGCTTTCAGCGTCTCCATCGATCCAATCTGCACCACGGTCTCGGCGGGCTTCTTCAGCACCAGTTCTTCGTAAATCTTGCGCACCTTGGCCGCTTCCTCATTCGCCTTGCGGCGCCGGATGCGGTCTTCTTCCGCCGCGGTCTGCGGAATGTCGTGCTCCAGGTGCCGAACGCGAGTTGCATCCTCGTTGTCGATCCTGAGGGAGTGCTCGTAGCTATTCAGGTCGACCTTCTTGCCCTTGGCATAAATCTCATGCTTGCCATGAGTCTTGTACCACTGGGCAACCGTCGCGTTCTTGTACATGTTTTCGATGATTTTCCGCCAGCCGATGCCGGTGTTGTACGCGCAGAAGGAAATTTCGCCCTGCTGCGTGGCGTAGGGGATGATGCACATCTCGGTGCGGCGGAAATCGTAGTTGAACAGATCCTGAAACCACATCCCGGCGATGAAAAGGAAGTTCCACGGGTCGGTCTGACGGCGCTTCATGGCGTCTTGATAGGTGCGATCCGGGCTCGTCTTTCCATATTTCTTTTCGGAGTCCTTGGTCAGCGCCCAGGTCTTATCGAACTTCTTGAAGAGATCCTTGAGCGTGAGGCTGGGCGGCGCCTGAAAGGGATGGTAATTCTTCAGCAGAGCCATGCCCATCATGAAGTTGGAGAATTTCTTCCCGCGCGCGGCATCTGTGATCGCGGTCACATCGCGGGTAAGCTGCGGGGCATTGAGGAATCGCGGTACCGGAGCCCATTCCTTGGTCTCTTTATTGATCATCAGCGCCGTGCCCACGCCGCAATTCGGGTGGCAGCCGCAGGAAAGCGCGCCCCACTGGGAATCCGGTCCGTGGACCAGGTCCGAGAAGCCCGCAAAGGTGCTGACGAACGAAATCGGGAACCAGTCGCGCGTCGGCTCTACTTTACCCACTTGCTTGCTCACGTCCTGGGCCAGGTGCGAGAGCGTATAGCGCTGGCGCATCCGGCGTTCCGGAGTGATGTCCTCGTCCCTTCCGGTGAACGAGACCGGCTGGAAGGAGACGAAGGCGATTTTCTTGGGGTTTTCCATGGCGAACTTGACGATGGGGCCAACCTGATCGTTGTTGACGTTATTGATGATGGTCGTCACCAGCACGATCTCGATGCCCGCCTCGTGCATGTTCTCGATGGCGCGAAGTTTCACATCGAACAGGTTGCCCACCTGGCGGTGGCTGTTCGCGTCGTTGCCGATTCCATCGAACTGCAGGTAGGCGTAGCGCATACCGGCTTCGAAGGCCTTCTTGCAGAAGTCCTTGCTCTTGGCGAATTCGATGCCGTTGGTCGCCGCCTGCACGCTGTTGTAACCCACTTTGCGCGCGAAGCGCACCGCGTCCAGGAAATAGGGATGCATGGTGGGCTCGCCGCCCGAGAACTGCACCGACATCTGGCGCCGGGGTTTGATCTTGGTGGCGTTTTCGAGGATTTCCTGAATCTCTTCCCAGCTCAATTCGTGGACGTAACCCACCTGGTTGGCATCCATGAAGCAGGGATCGCACATCATGTTGCAGCGGTTGGTCAGGTCCACGGTCAGCACTGAACCGCGGCCATACCGTACCGTGCTGGAACCGTGCTTGTGCAGGGCCTCGTCCGCGTGAGCGGGAATGTCGCGGCCCGGGAAATTCTTCTCGATCCACTCCAGGAACTTTGCGTCCACAGCCATGAGGTCTTCATACTTCCCGTGGATGGGGCATTCTTTCACCATCCAGACCTGGCCGTCGCGCTCGATGATCTGCGCTTTGATCTCCCCGACTTTCTCGTGCATCAGGTCGGTATAGTCTTTGGTGCCATTGAATATGGCGTCGCGGGCTTCCGTCACGCAGCCGGGACAAAGCGAATCCGTGGTCCGAGGCCAGCCGAGCGTGGGCTTGCTCTTCTCCCACGACTTCAACATTGGTTTTTCTGACCACTTCGGTGTAAATGCAGGGTTTGGCTTGTACTTATTGAAGAACTGGATCGTGTTGAAGGTGCCTGCGGCTGTTTTACAAACAGCCCAGTCGAAACTCTTCCACACCCGTCTGCCGATTGCACTAGACATGCGTACATCTCCTTTTGAAAAGCGTGCGGTTTCGAGCAGATCCCCCGGCCTGGCCAGCTCTCCGTCGCGGACGAAGCGGCTTCGAGCGGTAAGACCCCCGTGTAAACTACTAGCCTACCATAGTGTGCCTTTGGCTGGGACCTTCGTCTAGCCGCAACCGTCCAAAGGTAGCTTTGGGGGGTTAAACGGTAACTACAGGCAGCCAATGGCGCCAGGAATCCAGACGTAATTCTTCTATTTTCGGGAGATTACAGCGATTCGAAGTTCAGCGGCGGACGTAAAACCGCGATAGCAAAATGCGCCAGATACGGCGCTTGTTCGTCAAGTTGAATCCAGCGAATGACGCAATGCTGCTTCAAGTATTGTGAGACTTTCGCCTCGCTGATCTCCAAGTGCTCGGCTAGACGCGAGCGAACTGAGGTTTCCCGCTGGGCTCCGCGTCCGCCCCGTACCAGATGTCCCAAAGCGACACGCAGCGTCTTGCAATCTTCCACATAATAGGAAGTGATCAGATCGGAATCCGAAAGAAGGAAGACGCCGGGTCCCGCAGGTGCATCGTCGGCTTCATCTAGCGTGTGCAGCGGGCCGGAAGTCAGCCGCCGCAACAAAGATTCAAGCTGTGCCAAACGGGAGGCCAGGGCCGGTTCGCCCGGGCGGGTGTGCGACATGCGATCCAAGCTGGAGGTGGGTGCTTCGCTCTCAGCTCGTTTTGTCGCAGCCGGAGCTTCCACTCGTTTTTCCGAGGGCCGTTCATCGGCACGCTCAGGCGCCCTTTCCGGCGGGCGCTCGGCTGGACGTGCCGGGGGAACTTCGACCGCCGATTCCTTTGTTCGTGCCGATGGCGCGAATGTTTGCGCGGGCAAACCTGGAGTGGCGGCCGAACCAGGGCGCCGCCGCCCTCGGCCACCACGACGTCCCCGACGCCGGCGCCGAAGCCCATTGGCTGGACCCGCTTCCGTTGATCCAGTGCTACTGGCTGCGGGAGAAGTATTTTCCGAAGACGGTTCACCCGGTTCGGATGCTACCTGTGGCTCGGTGGCCGGCCCAGGAATCCCGAGAGTGAGTTGCCCATCGTCCGAGGCGGCAGCGGAAGTGTCGGTGGATGACGGTGCTACTTTTCGACTTTCACTTGTCAAGGAAGCAGAAACCGGAATGGGCGCACCCAGCCGGGTCAAAGCCTCTTCGGCTTTTTTCTTCCACTCGCTGCGCCGGAATCGCTCCACCGCAACCGTAAAATGGCGGATGGCTTCTTCCAGGTTTCCTGCTTTCTCTTCGATCACCGCCATCTCCCAGGCAACCATCGCGTCATGCGTCTTCGCGAACAGTTCACCCAACTTTATGAGCGGATCTGCTCCGGTTTTCGCTTTGCGTATGCGTGCTTGTATTTGTCGCCAGTCAGCCATGAACGGGGATTGTATCAGTGCTCGCGGGATACAGCTAGCATCATACCCAACTAATCACCCAATTACGAATCACTCGCTCCTTGCGCGCAATCTCCACTCGCCGCGGAAGTTTTCGGAGCTATCATCCTCTCCATGCTCCCGAGCGAACGAACGCGCTGGATCACTTCCCAGGCGCGGGCCATCGGTTTCGACCTGTGTGGCGTGGCCGCGCCCGATGCGCTGGCTGAACTCGAGCATCTGCCGGAATGGCTCGAACGTGGCTATGGCGGCGAAATGAAGTATTTGCGTGATCCCCGGCGGCTGGCCCCGGATCGCGCGCTCGAAGGCATCCGCAGCATTATTGTTTGCGCGCTGAACTACAACACCCCACTGCCCTATTCAACACAAGCGGCAGCGGGATCGTCCGCCGATCACGATTCCGCCGGCCCGCGCGGATGGATTTCGCGCTACGCATGGGGCGACGACTATCACGAAATTCTCGGAAGCAAACTGGAAACTCTTCTGGCAGCCATGCGCGCGGAATTTTCCGGAATCACATTCGATGGGCGCGCTTACGTCGACACCGGCCCCATCCTCGAACGCATCGCCGCGAAGTATGCCGGAATCGGCTGGCTGGCGAAGAATACCTGCCTGATCAATGAAGACCTGGGATCGTGGCTTTTCCTCGGCGTCATTCTTACCACGCTCGATCTGGAGCCAACTTTGGGCACAGGCGAACTACCGCCGCCCGATCTTTGCGGCAATTGCCGTCTGTGCATCGACGCGTGCCCCACGGAAGCGATCACCGCTCCCTACGTGCTCGACGCGCGGCGATGCATTTCCTACCTGACCATCGAACTGCGCGGCTCGATCCCCGAAGAATTTCGCCCTTCGATGGGCCGCACGGTTTATGGCTGCGACATTTGCCAGGACGTCTGCCCCTGGAACCGCAATGCCCCGGCCACCACTCTCGCGGAATTCATGCCGCGCAAAATCGCCCCGAAAAACGGTAATCAAAATTCCACACCGCAACGCGCAGATTTGCCGGATGCCGGCAAGAATGGAGATTCGCTCTACGCGCCGCCACTCGAATGGCTGGCCTCTCTGACCGAAGAAGAATTCCGCGAAATGTTTCGCGGCAGTTCGATGAAACGCGCAAAATGGCGCGGCCTAGTCCGCAATGCCTGCGTCGCCATCGGCAATGCCAATCTTCCGCAAGAGTCCCACGCATACTCGCGCGCCATGATCCTGCTTGAGCGTCTCGCCAAAAGCCCGGAACCAACAATCGTCGAACACGCCCAATGGGCCATCTCCCGGCTCAGAGATCAAAAACGATCAAGCTAAAACAACTCCAAGCCCGGCTTCATCTCCGTTATTTCTCTCCGCGCTC
>JBGQGW010000166.1:0-9258 GCA_041497605.1 Terriglobia bacterium
ATTCCGGAATTGATGAAAGGTTTGGGACAAGGTATCCGCGAATTCAAGGATGGCATGCGCGATCAGCCTCCGACGGCTCCGCCGGCTTCGGGTAGCCAGCCGACCACAACTTCAACGCCACCAGCGGCGGATAAGAAGTAACCCGTCCTCGAACGAATTCTTCTATCCTTGCCACTTAGCGTTTTCTTGTTTGTGCCATTGTGTCCCTTTGCAGAATCTTTTTGAATGCCAACCGGCGCGATTCGAAATTGCACGATGGAGTGCGTCGCATTGACCCCGCACCGCTTCATTGCATAGAATCCGCTGAAATCGAATCGCTCCGGAGGCTGCTCATGAGAGCGTTTTTCTGTTTGTTCGCTGCATTGATATGTACCTCTGCCTTGCCGGCTCAGGAGCATCATACCAGGATGGCCTCGAACCAGCCGGCGGCAATCTTGTCGGGGATGGGCCATCACCACCATCCGATTTCCACGACCAGCCCGGAGGCGCAGCGATTTTTCGATCAAGGGCTGACGCTCGATTACGCTTTCAATCATGAGGAAGCGGCGCGCTCCTTCCAGCGGGCTACCGAGCTGGACCCTAAAGCGGCGATGCCTTATTGGGGCCTGGCGCTGGTCCTCGGGCCCAATTACAACGTGGACGTGGACACGGACCGCGAGAAAGCGGCCTTCGAGGCGATCCAGAAAGCGAAGACGCTCGCCGCGGCAGCTCCCGAAAACGAGCAGGCTTATATCAATGCCATGGCAGAGCGCTATTCAAATGATCCGAAGCCGGACTTCAAGAAACTGGCACGGAATTACGCAAACGCGATGGGCGAACTTTCCAAACGATATCCCGATGATCTCGACGCGGCCACTCTTTACGCGGAAGCCCTGATGGACTTGCGTCCCTGGAATCTGTGGAACCTGGATGGCACGCCAGCGCCAGGCACGGAAGAAATCATCGTCGTGCTCGACTCCGTTTTAAAACGCGATCCCGATCACATCGGCGCGAATCACTATTACATTCATGCGCTTGAAGCGTCGCCGCATCCCGAACGGGCGCTGCCCAGCGCGGCGAGACTCGAAACGCTGGTGCCGGGCGCCGGCCACCTGGTCCACATGCCCGCGCACATTTATTACCGGACGGGAGATTACGCGGCGTCCGCGTCAAGCAATGAAGCGGCCGTGGCCGCCGATCGCACCTACATCGCGGCGACGAAATCCCAGGGCGTGTATCCGATGATGTACACGACTCACAACATTCATTTCCTCACGTTTTCCTACATGCAGGAGGGCCGCTTCCAGGATGCCAAAAAAGCAGCCGGTGAAGTGGTGGCGAATGTTGCTCCGCACGCCGAGGAGATGCCTCCCTCGATGGCGGGGGATTTTCTTGCGACGCCGCTCTTCGTCCTGCTGCGATTCAATCGCTGGGGCGACATTCTTGCCCTGCCGCAGCCGGATCCCAAAATGCAGGTTGAAACTGCGTTCTCGCACTTTGCGCGCGGCGTGGCCTTTGCCGCGACAGGCGATGCAAAGGCTGCCGAGCTGGAGCGCAAGGCGCTCGCCGCCTCCGTTGATGCGCTGCCGGCCGATACCCCGCTCGGGTTCAACACAGCCAAGGTGCTATTGGGCGGACTTGCGCCCGCGATTCTGGACGCTCGAATCGCAGAGGCTTCCGGCAACCGCAAAGCAGCGATTGAATCGTGGCGCAAGGCTGTGGAAATTCAGGACGGCCTCGCCTATGACGAACCGCCCGACTGGTATTATCCCGTGCGGGAATCACTGGGCGGCGCGCTGCTGCGTGATGGGCAAACTGCCGAAGCGGAAAAGGTATTTCGCGATGATCTACAACGCAACCCGCGGAACGGGCGCTCTCTATTTGGATTGTGGCAGAGCCTGGTGGCGCAGAAAAAGACTGCCGATGCCGATTGGACACGGCGCGAATTCATGACCGCGTGGAAGAGCGCGGATACACAACTTCGGATCGAAGACCTATGAAGTGGCGCTGCCGCTCCAGCCGAAGTCGCGCAAGATGCGGTAAAGACGCGCGAGCGGCAGGCCAACGACGTTGAAGTAGCAGCCATCGACGCGGGTGACAAACCGGCCGCCGATGCCTTGAATCGCGTAGGCCCCGGCTTTGTCGAGCGGCTCGCCACTCGCCACATAATCCTCAATTTCTTTTTGCGTCATTGATGCGAACGTGACCCGCGTTCGTTCCTCCTCGATTCTTGCTTCGCCGCCGGGGATACGAATCACGGCGAGTCCGGTGAGCACTCCATGGGTGCATCCGGAGAGGCGAGTGAGCATCTGTTTGGCTTCCTCCGCTGACGAGGGTTTTCCCAGCACAAAACCATCGATCTCCACGATCGTATCCGCGCCGATCACCAGTGCTTCGCCCGTGATGCGTGCTGCCGCAGCCTGGGCTTTCGATTCAGCCAACCGGCGGACGTAAGAGTCCGAGGATTCACCTTCCCGGCGAGCTTCATCGGCGTTTGTTGAGACCGTCTCAAACGGGAAGCCCGCGTTTCGCAGGACTTCGGCGCGACGCGGCGATCCGGATGCAAGAATCAATTTCATTGCGAACAAGCCGCCAGGGCTTCGGTTTTTGACCAACCGAATAGTCTTGCGATCCGGGCCGGCTCCGCGTCAGGATGCCATTCGCGATATTTCGCAGCAATGGAAGCTCGCGCGGCCTTGAGTGTTATCCCACGGGCCGCATGCGCAGCATCCGGGAATGCGCGGCTGGTCAACTCGAATCGGCCGGACGCCCACGCAGCCGTTTCCTGCTCGGTGCCAAAATGCACAACCACGAGCAGGCACTGCAATTCCAGCATCGCGCGCTTGAACCGCACGTTGCCGCGCTTCGAATCAAGCTTGCAGGCGTGCCTCAATTCGAGAGTGGCCAGCGGACCATGCCTGGCAAGCGCTTCCCAAATGGCGCACGCTTCCCCGCTGATCCTCCCGGCCGCATGGAACCGCTGGTACTCGTCCGGCGCGAGCGCGCTTTCGCGCATCGCCAGAAAGTGCGGCAGAAACTCGCGAGAGATAAATGTCCCGCGCCCGCGAAAATATTTGCCGTAGTAGGCCCGCCGCTGCTTGCCGAGCTGATCTTTCCATCCCCAAAGTTTTTCGACATCACGATCCCAGCTAAATTCCCGCGGCGGTTTGCCGCGCTTTACGGCTTCATAGAGAGACAGAAGCGGAAGTTTCTTGATCGGAAACAGCATGCAAAATCCGGCGGAGCGGATGAAACGTACCGCTTCGGCTGCGGTCGTTATCTTCCGTCGCCCGTACGGTTTGTTCTCGTGGAGCTTTTTTGGCCGCATGATGAACCTTGAATTGATTGCGACTAAAACTTAACACAGGGAAGGCATGGAGCACAGAGGGCGTTGAGAGAAGAAAAACTGGTGAAACAGCGGCGAACGAGTTTCCATTCGCCGCTCAGAGCAATCGTCAGGGTCTGGAGTATTGCTACCTGCGATGATGATGGTGCCTGTGATGATGATGACGATGGCCGGCTGCGCTCGCCGGAGTTGCCACGGCTGCAAACGCTACCAGAGCCAAAAGCACTGCAAGGAACTTAGAATGCCAGGATTTCATATCTGCCTCCCCGGATACATTGTCACAAAAGCGGTCCCGCTAAATATAACACTGGGGACCGGATAAAGTTGCGGCCTTGCAGCGGCAAATAGCGTGAATAGAAATAAGCCAAGTTGCCTAAATGACGACCGATTCGTGGTATTCGCCGAAAGCGCGGCGGAGGGCGTCGGAGATTTCGCCGACGGTGGCGTAGGCTTCCACTGCCGCAAGGATCGCGGGCATCAGATTCGCTGTACTGGCGGCGCGCCGCTCGACTTCGGCTAGTGCACCTTTCCATTTTTCCGCATCGCGGTGCGCGCGCAAGGCATGCAGACGCCGCACTTGAGATTCTTCGATTTCAGGATCAAGCAGCAGCGTGGGGATCGTTTTTTCCTCGTCGCTTGTGAATCGGTTCACGCCAACCACCACCTGCTCGCCCCGTTCGACGGCCTGTTGATACTCGTAGGCAGCTTTTTGGATTTCTCCCTGCACGAACCCGGCATCGATCGCCCGCAGCATCCCGCCCATGGCATCGATTTTCCGGATGTAGTCTTCAGCTCCCGCTTCGATTTCGTTGGTTAGCCGCTCGATGGCGTAGGAGCCGCCAATCGGGTCGGCAGTGTTCGCGACGCCGCTTTCGAAGGCGATGATCTGTTGGGTGCGTAGCGCGATCTGGGCCGCCATTTCCGTGGGGAGCGCCAACGCCTCGTCGAGCCCATTCGCGTGGAGCGATTGGCAGCCGCCCAGCACGGCGGCCAGCGCCTGGAGCGCGACGCGGACAATGTTGTTTTCCGGCTGCTGCGCCGTGAGCGCGGAGCCGGCTGTTTGGGCATGGAATCGAAGCATCAGGGAACGCGGATCTTGTGCATGGAACCGCTCGTGCATCAATTTCGCCCACAGCCGGCGCGCCGCGCGGAACTTGGCCACTTGCTCGAGAAATGTATTGTGCGAATTGAAGAAGAAGGAAAGCTGCGGCGCAAAATCGTCCACTTTCAGTCCGGCGGCGATGGCCGCTTCCACGTAGGCGATCGCGTCGGCCAGCGTGAAGGCTACTTCCTGCACTTCCGTCGAGCCGGCCTCGCGGATGTGATACCCGGAAATGGAGATGGCATTCCAGTTGGGGATTTCGGCGCGGCACCACGCGAAAATATCGGTGACGATGCGCATCGCCGGCCGCACGGGATAAATATACGTCCCGCGCGCGATGTATTCCTTCAGGATGTCGTTCTGGACCGTGCCGGAGAGGCGCTTCAGGTTGGCTCCCTGTTTCTTCGCCACGGCAACGTAAAGCGCCAGCAAGATCGCGGCGGTGGAATTGATAGTCATCGAAGTGGAGACGCGGTCGAGCGGAATATCTTTGAACAGCGTTTCCATGTCCTCGAGGGAATCGATCGCCACGCCCACTTTGCCGACTTCGCCCCGCGCCAGCACATGATCGGAATCGAGGCCGATCTGCGTGGGCAGATCGAAGGCCACCGAAAGGCCGGTCTGGCCGCGGCTCAGGAGATAGCGGTAGCGTTCATTCGATTCCGCGGCGGCGCCAAAGCCGGCGTATTGCCGCATGGTCCAGAGCCGGCCGCGATACATCGTGGGATAAACCCCGCGCGTAAACGGGTACTGTCCCGGGAAACCGAGATCGCGCTCGGGATTCCAGTTGTGCAAGTCTTCGGCCTTGTAAACTGTTTCCAGGGGAATACCGGAGGTTCCCGGCGGTGGCAGCTTGCGCTCGCCGGTCTCCGGCGCCTTGTTCGGTTTTTCAGGAATCGTCATCGGATGCGGCGCGCATCTAAGAACGAGCGGACGGCAAACACAGTCATCATGAATGTGAAGGCCAGTGCCAGAACGACGAGCCATTTCGCCAGGCCGTGCCGCCAGTCGCGCCAAGCCGAAAGTGCCCAGGAGACGGCAAAGGTGGCGAATGCCGCTCCGGTGATTTCATAGAAAAGTTGCCGCGCGGTGCGCCAGAAATTCCGAAAATAACCGCCCCCCGGTTTCAGCGCTGCATTCGTAAATAGAGCGAATAGGCGCATAGCGCTTCCGATTCTAGTACAAACCGGCACCGGAGAGGATTCTGGCGTGTTGCGCCGGGGCGGGACAGGTAACCTGGAGGCGCCTGTCCACAGGCACAGGGGTTGTACCGGTTGGGCGCGGGCGCTAAAATCGGACTAGTCAGGCACAAAATCAGGGTTAGAATGGGGCCAGCGAGCGAGGGAGGTGACGGTCTTGCAACTGGACGATCAACTCAAGCAACTACTGCGCGAGCTTGGACACGCGATCAACGACACTGTCTCTGATTCCGAGCGGATTTCCGAAGCCATTTCCGGCGTGCGGGCCGCAGGCTACGATATTGTCTTGAAGCTTGATGCGACGATCGGCCTGGCGCGCCGCCAGTTCGAGGCGGCAAAGATGACCCAGCAGGATCGCAGCTTCCTGGAATCACTGCACATTCGCGTGGACGAAGAAACTCTGGACGAAGACGAAGGGGCGGCGAAACTCGAGATTACGCCGCAGGACGTGAAGTTCCTGAAGTCGCTGAAAATCTCCCTCGATGAAGAGTTATAGGATTCTCGCGGCGCTCGTGGTGGCCGCGGCATTTGCGGCCGGCGGCACTGCTGCGCGCGCGCAATCGATCGACCTGCCCGGGATTCAGATCAACGCCAAGCCTAAGAAACCCCAGCAGTATGTGAAATTCAAGGGCGAAGTGCTGCACGCCGATTCCGCTTCCATCATGGTGCGCAACCCCGATGACACGCGCTTCATCCACACCTTCACGTATTCGCCCAAAGTGAAAGAGCAGATGGATAAGATTATCGCCAAGGGTGGATATCAATACGGCGACAGAGTGGTGATCCGTTACCAACCGGGACAGGGACAGGATGTTGCCATCGCCATCAAGGGCAAGCCGTCAAAGCCGATTTGATCGCTGATTGAATTTCCTTCGAGACACGGCCATGGATGCCATGGTTCGCCAGCCCGCAGTTTCCGGCCGTTTTTATCCCGCCGACGCGCGTGAACTCACCCAGCAGGTAGAACAATTCACCAGCGGGACTGACACTGAAAAAATAACCGCGCTGGGCTGCATGGTGCCGCATGCGGGTTACATGTATTCAGGTCATGTGGCTGGGGCTGTTTTCCGGAAGCTGCGTCTGCCGGCGCAAATCCTCCTGCTCGGCCCGCGGCACTTTCCGCGCGGCGCGCCCGTCGCGATTCTTTCCAAGGGAACGTGGCGCACGCCGCTCGGCGAAGCAAGGATCGACAGCGCGCTCGCCGCGGAATTGAAGCATGCCTGCCGATCCTTGCGCGAGGATACCGTCGCGCACAGCTCGGAACATTCCCTGGAAGTCCAGATCCCGTTTTTACAGCGGCTGGCTGGAGATTTTTCATTTGTGCCAATTGTACTTGGCACGGGACGCTTTGAAGTGTTCGACGAACTCGGGAAAGCTGTCGCGCAGGTGATCTCGGCACAGAAAGCGCCTGTGCTGGTGCTCGCCAGCTCGGACATGAATCATTATGAGAGCGACGAAATCACGCGCGTGAAGGACCGCCTGGCGATTGAACAAATACTGGCGCTTGATCCGCGCGGGCTTTTTGACACGGTGAATCGCGAGGAAATCACGATGTGCGGGTATGGAGCGGCTGTAACCATGCTGATCGCTGTCCGCGCGCTGGGCGCGAAGCGTGCGGAGCTGATTCGATACGCAACTTCCGGTGACATCAACCACAGTCGCGACCAAGTTGTTGGCTACGCAGGGATCATCATCGAGTAGAAATCACACCCAATAATTCCCAAGATACCATCTGAAATTTGCCAGATCTAGTGTGGGTGGCCGCCGCTGGATGGAGCTGGCGAAGAAGCACGAGGCGCCGGAGCAGGGGACATGCGCGGCTGCGGCGACGGCGCGCTGGAGCGCGGCGAGGTAGATTGCGGCGAGCTCGATTGAGGTGATCCCCACGTATGAGGTGTGGCACTCGGCGAACTCGATCGCGCGGGCGGCGAAGTGGGAACCGGTCTGGCCGGAGGCGCTGCGACGGGCCGAGCGGGCGCAGTCATCGTAGGATGCTGCGTTTGTGTTTGGCCGGGGGCGGTTGAGCCGGGCGAAATGTGCATCGGCGAAGTGGCAGTAGACATGGGCCGATTTCCTGCCGGGCTCGACGGTGAAGCTGGAGCAGTAGGCGCACCCGGCGAAGCAGGTCTGGCTGGAGCAGCCGGCGGGCGAGCCTCTCTCGAATTATCATTCACGAAACGTCGCTCCACGGGATCAAAAACAATTCCCGAACGCGGCATCACGGCTCCTCGCGGAGTCGCAGGACTCATGGGCACAAGCGCGCTCCCGCCGCCAGCACTGGCCACCGGTGCGGTTCCAGGCATAGCGCCAGTGGCGACCACCGGGGTAGCAGCAGGCGCTGACGAGACCGGCGCCTTTGCTGGAGAGAAAGTCTCCTTCGGGAATTTGCCCTTGGGCGAAGGCGGCACCGTCAGCACTTGCACTTGTTGATTGCCGGGCACGCTGCTCATCACTCGAACGCCGCCTCTTCCTCCCAGTTTCCCGGAGGGTCCGACGACGATCGGAGCCGTAGACACGGGATGCTGACCCGGTCCCACGGGATCAAGAATCGGCCTCCATGCGATGCGGCCGCCGACTCGCAAAAAATTTACCGGCGCAGGATTCCAATAGTTGTAGTTCCCGGGCATCCAGGCCCAGCCATGATTCGCCGTCGGAATCCATCGGCCGAAGTGGTACGGCACCCAGCCCCATCGCTCGTTGCTGACCCACGTCCAGCCAATCAAAGGGAAGAAAATCCATCGGCCACTCGAGAAAGGCGCCCATCCTACTCCCACTCCGTAAGGCTGCCAGCAGTAGCCGTAGCCAGGGTCGTTGAACCAGTAGCCCAACGTGGACAGATCAGAGAGACCGTATTGGAAGGGCGCATTCGCATACTGCTGCGATTGTGTGTATGTGGAATTCTGATTATTTTCCAGGCTGCTCACCCAGCGATCCCAATCGTCCGCCGCGGGATTGGGGTCCAGTCGAATTTCCCCACTGCTGCTATACGCAAGCGTCCTACCCTTGGCCACCGCTTGTGTCCCGGATGGCGTATCCACGTTCAATTCACCCTGCCGCACCCTGACGGAGCTGCTTTCCTTGAAAATGTCGAGTCGAACTTCCGCGCGTTCGGGGATTGTGACCGTGATCTGCGGAGTCAGGATCACAAACGAATCGCTGCTTTGCAGGTTGGCGTAAAAAGTTGCGGTGCCCTGCGTCAAGGTAAGCCGCGTGATGCGGCCGCCGCCGGAAAGCGCGAGATCAGTGAACTGCAAAACTGTGTTCTCGGCAATATCCCCAGTGGCGCCGTTTTCGAATTCCACGCGCGCCCGTCCATTATTGGTGCCGATGGTGTAGCCCTGCTGAATGGGCATGTTGATGAGCGCGGGCTCCCATCCTTTTTCGTCGGTGTGGGTGATCTGGACATCGCCCTGGACCACGCTCAGCCGGACCACGCGCGCATAGCTGTAGTCATCCGCGTGTAACGGCCGGGCAACACCCGGTAGAACTAGGGAGACCAGTCCGAGTGCGATCGCGAGAACTCTTGAGGTCCGCATTTGCCACCCCCTATGGGGGACGCTTCTGAAGTGTTGAATGTGATGTACCGGAATTCGGTTTCTTGATTCCCGAGCCGGTTGCCAAGTGCATTCATC
>JBGQGW010000167.1:0-9158 GCA_041497605.1 Terriglobia bacterium
GACGTCATCTTCGAAGAGTTCAAGGGCACCGGCAACATGGAAATCAATCTTGACCGGCGCCTCGTCGATAAGCGCGTCTTCCCCACCATCGATATCAACCGTTCCGGCACGCGCAAGGACGAATTGCTGCTGCCCGCGGACGAGCTGAATCGCATCTGGGTGTTGCGCAAAGTTCTCAGCCCGCTCTCAACCGTCGAAGCGATGGAACTGCTCCTTGGCCGTCTCTCCAAAACGAAGGCCAACGCCGAGTTTCTCGCCTCCATGTCCAGCCCGGCTTAGCGCCGTTTCTGATCCGCGATCCATTCCTTGATTCGTGCTTCGAGCACGTCCAGGGGCACTGCTCCATTTCCCAGGACGGCGTCGTGAAAGGCGCGCTCGCTGAACTTGTCGCCGAGCTCTCGATTGGCCGTTGCGCGCAATTCCTTGATCTTCAGTTCGCCGATCTTGTACCCCAGCGCTTGCCCCGGCCACACGATGTACCGGTCCACTTCCACTTCGATGTCGTGGCCTGTTTTGCTGGTGTTGTCCGCGAAAAATTGAATCGCTTGTTCGCGACTCAAGCCCATCGAGTGCATTCCCGTGTCCACCACCAATCGCACGGCTCGCCACATTTCATAGGTAAGCTGTCCGAACTTCGAATACGGATCGGTGTAAAAGCCAATTTCTCCGCCCAGGCTCTCGGAATACAAAGCCCAACCTTCGACGAATGCCGTGTAGCCGACATACTTTCGGAATTCCGGCACGCCTTCCAGTTCCTGCGCCAGCGCAATTTGCAAATGATGCCCGGGAACGGCTTCGTGCATGGTCAGCGCTTCCATCTCCCATTTCGGCCGCTGATCGAGCGCATAAGTATTCACCATGAAATTGCCGGGACGCGCAGCCGCCGGCGAACCCGGCTGGTAGTATGCCGTGGTTTGCGTGGGCGCGAGATACGCGGGAATCGGCACCACTCCATAGGGCAATCGAGGCAATTTTCCAAAAAGATGCGCCAGTTGTGGGTCGGCCCGCTTCGCAATATCGCGGTACTCGGTCACTAAACTCTGCGCATCCGTGAAATAGAAGCGCGGATCGGTGCGCAGAAACGTGGCGAACTCCGCGAAAGTCCCCTTAAAACCAGACTGTACGATCACCTGTTCCATTTCTGCCCGAATGCGCTTCACTTCGGAAAGGCCGATGTCGTGAATCTGCTGCGGCGTCAGATCCGTGGTGGTTTGCCAGCGCACGTTGTAGGCGTAATGTGCCGCGCCGTCCGGCAGCGCGTTCATGGCGATCGTTTCGCGACACGCTGGAATGTAGGTGGAGGCCAGATAGTCGTGAATTTTTCGAAATGCGGGAACCACTTTTCCCGAGTACGCAGCCTTGGCTTCTTTGCGCAGCCTCTCCTGCTCCGCTCGGGGCACGCGTTCCGGAAATTTCTGAAACGCGCGAAGCAGCGGACTTTCCATCGGATTCGCGAATACCTGATCTTCGAATTGTTTCGGCACACCACTCAGGGTGATCTCCGGCGGAGTGTCCCCGTGCCGCAGCCCTTCCTGCATCAGCGCCATTGTTTGGTCGATCACCACTGGCAAGCCATTCAGCCGCGCGAGGATGTCCTCATAATCGGAAACGCTTTCGGCCGGCATGTCGGAGATGATTTGCCCGATTTCCTGCGCCAGCCCTTCGCGCTGGTTGATCGGCTGGTACAGATTGTGAACCACCACGGATGCAAACGGCATCGCGTCGTTGTGAAAGCGCAATCCCTCAATCGCGTTCGTCAGCAGTTTGTGATACAGGTCGAAATTCAACTTCTCGGCGGCGGGCAACTTCGCGCGGTCAATCGCATCGAGCGTCTTCAGACTCTGGCGCAGATGTCCGTTCCGTGCTTCGTTCGCTCCCGGCGAATCATCCGTCCAGCGGCGGTTCTGGCCCGGATAACCGACGCTGGTCGCAAATTCGGGATACTGCTCCATCCAATATTTCCAATCGGCGGCGAAGAAATCCCGCAGCCGCTTCGCTTCATTCGAAGTCTGAGAGCTCGATGCCTTCATGCTCTGTCCTGAAGCGCCGCGCGGCAAAGCAAGCAAGAGAAGCCCCGGCAAAAGCACAAACCACACTCGAGCATGCATGGCATCTCCTGGAGGGAATTCATAAACTAAGAATTCGTAACGTGCGCGCGTGCGTCGCCGTGCGCCTGGGCCAGCATTACGATCAATCGCGCCACTTCTTCCGCTTCCATCGCGGTGCTGTCCACCAGTACGGCATCCGCGGCGCGGACCAGCGGCGACGCGGTGCGCTCGCGGTCGCGGCGGTCGCGCTCGCGCACTTCTTCGAGCGTACGCTCGAGCGAGATTGCGTCACCCTTTTGCTCGTGTTCCCGCCAGCGGCGCTGCGCGCGCACTTCAGTGGATGCGGTAAGATAAATCTTCAGCTCCGCGTCGGGGAAGACCACGCTGCCGATGTCGCGGCCTTCCATCACTACGCCGCCCTGCTGACCGGCGCGCCGCTGCTCCGCGACCAGCACCTTGCGCACTCCGGCGATCACCGCCGCTTTTGAGGATGCCTGCGAAACTTCCGGGGCGCGAATCGCTTCGGTCACATCTTCGCCGTCAAGCAGGACGCGCTGCCGGCCATCTTCTGCTTGCAGATCGATATGCGTCTTCTTGGCGAGCGCGATCAACTTCTCGGTCGCATCGAGCGGCACCCCGTGCCGCAGCGCCTTCAGCGCCACCGCGCGGTACATCGCTCCCGTATCCACGTAGATGTAGCCCAAGAGTTGCGCCGCGCGCCGCGCCACCGTGCTCTTTCCCGAGCCCACCGGCCCGTCAATCGCAATAACCAGTTTTCTCATTCCTGGTGTGGTCAGACTCGTTTGAATGCCTTCTCAATCTCACGCAGCGAATAGCGCAGCACGATGGGCCGGCCATGCGGACAGCTCATCGGATATTCCGTCTTCGCCAATTCCGCGAGCAGCCATTCCATTTTCGTTCCGTCGAGCGGCGTATTCACCTTGATCGCCGCATGGCACGAGGTGGAAGCGGCAATCTTTGCTTGCAGCGAATCAATCGAAATGGCCTGAGCCTCGCGAGCAATGCCGTCCAGTATTTCCGCGAGCAGCTTTTCGGCATCCGAATTGGCAATCCCGGCCGGAGCCGCATGAATCGCAACGCTGCGCTGCCCCATGAGCTCGGCTTCGAATCCGTTCGCGCGCAGCTCGTCGGCAATTTGCTCGAAGATCGCGATTTGTCGCGGCGTTAACTCCGCGATCAGCGGCATCAAGAGCCGCTGTCCGCCCAATTCGCCTTCCCGCCGCGCTCGTAAATGCTTTTCGAACAACACTCGCTCGTGCGCCACGTGCTGGTCGATGATCCACAAACCTTCGCCGTTCACCGCGACAATAAAACTGTTGTTCACCTGCCCGAGCGGCTTGAGTTCGGCAATGTCCTCCGGACGCGGCAGCGCTCCGGGAGTTGAATAGGTCTCGCGCGGTGCGCCGGCTGTTTCTTCCGCGATGGTTGCGGTAGCTGCAGGCATGGCAACCGGAAAATCCATAGCCTGGCTGGGATCGAACGGCAATCGCTGCGGCAGCGGCCGGTCCGGCGCGCCACTCAGCTCAAAGGCTTCTTCAAGTGTCGAATTGCCGGCGAGGGAAGTGGGAATCACTGCCCGCGGCGGTCCCGCCATTCCTGCGGACGCGCCGCCATCACCCATGGCACTGGCTGAGGCCGCGAACGCGCCCGGCGCCTTTTCGGAAATGGGCGTCCGTGTACCCGCAAAATTCGGAATGGGCCGCGCGTTCGAAACCGCGTGCCGCACTGCGTCGCGCGCAAATTCGTGGACGAATTGCGGATGCCGGAAACGCACCTCAATTTTCGACGGGTGCACATTCACGTCCACTTCCTCATAGGGAATTTCGAGAAACAGCAGCACGGAAGGGAACACGTTCGGCGGCATGATATTGCGATACGCCTCGCTGATCGCGTGCAGGATCAGCCGGTCGCGCACCAGGCGGCGATTTACGAAAATATAAATCCCGTTCCGGTTGGTGCGCTGCACTTCGGGGCGCGACGCGAAACCGCGCACGCGAATCATTCCCGTTTGCTCATCGGGCTCGAGCTCAGCCTCGGTAATCGCCGCTCGCACCGGCGATTCCGCCATGGGAATTTCCAGCAGTTCTTCGAGCGCCTGCCGCCCGAAAAGCTGATACACGCGTTCGGAAAGCTGCTCCACCGGCGTGACGTTGATAATTTCCTGCGTGGGCGTTTTCAGCAGGAATTGTTTATCGGGATGCGCCAGCGCGTAATGCGTTACCAGCGAAGCGATGTGCCCCAGCTCGGTTGTTTCGGATTTCAGGAATTTCCGCCGCGCCGGCACGCAATAAAAGATGTCCGCGACGCTCAGCGACGAACCTGCCGGCACTCCCGCCGGTTTCACGCTCACCAGCTTTCCGCCCGCGAATTCGACGCGCGTTCCCTGCTCTTCTTCTTCCGTGCGCGTCTCGAGGAGCAGCCGCGAAATCGCCGCAATGGTGGGCAGCGCCTCGCCCCGAAACCCGAGCGTCGCAATCGAAAGCAAATCGTCCGCGGTGCGCAGCTTCGACGTGGCGTGCCGCTCGAACGCCAGCAGCGCGTCGTCGTGATTCATTCCGCTGCCGTCGTCCACCACGCGAATCATGCGCTTTCCGCCCGATTCCACTTCGATGCGGACGGACTTCGCGCCCGCGTCCAGCGCGTTTTCGAGCAACTCCTTAACCACCGACGCCGGCCGCTCCACCACCTCGCCCGCGGCAATCTTGTTAGCGACATTCTCCGGAAGTATGCGTATGCGTGACATCAATTTATTTCTCTGGCTTCAGCGAGATGCCCAGGTCGTCCAGTTGGGCTGTGCTCACTTCGGACGGCGACTCAGCCATCAGATCTTGCGCGGCAGTAGTTTTCGCGAAGGCGATGACTTCGCGAATCGATTTTTCGCCGGCGAGTAGCATCACAACGCGATCGATTCCCAGGGCGATGCCGCCGTGGGGCGGCGTGCCGTACGTGAGCGCATCCAGGAAAAATCCAAAGCGCTTTCGCAATTGTTCTTCGGTGAGGCCGAGCGCGCGGAACAAGCGCTCCTGCACGTCCTGCTGGTGAATTCGGATGCTGCCGGAGCCGAGTTCCACGCCGTTCAGCACGAGGTCATAGCCCTTCGAGCGAATTTTGCCGCGCTCGGCTTCTTTTTCAAGCAGGTCCAAATCCTCTTCATAAATTCCGGTGAAGGGATGCTGCGCGCTGACCCACGCCTTTTCGTTTTCACTCCATTCGAAAAGCGGGAAGCCGTTAATCCACGCAAATTCCCAGCGGCCCGGAGGAATCAGGTTCAGCTTTTCAGCCAGGTACAATCGCAATTGGCCGGCGATTTGCGCGGCTGTGTCGCTGCCTTTGGCTTGTTCCTTAGCGGCGATCGCGACGACCATGTCGCCTTTTCTCGCGCCCACTTTGGCAGCAAGATTTTTCACGCCATCGGCCCCAAGATTCTTTTCGAGCGCGGACGTAATTCCGTCCGCGGCGATCTTCACGGTGTACAGTCCGCGAGCCCCGATCGATTTCGCGTGCTCCACAATTTCATCGAGCTGCTTGCGCGAGAGCGCCGCCGCTCCCGTGGCAACCATCGCTTGCACGCTGCCCTCCATGTGAAACGCCTCGCGCGCCGGCTCGAAGAGTTCGGTCACATCGTGCAGCTCCATGCCGAAGCGCAGATCGGGCTTGTCGCTGCCATAACGGCGCAGCGCTTCTTTGTAATCGAGATGGCGGAACGGGGCCCGTGCGAAAATTCCCGCGACGTTGCAGGCGCGCACCATCACTTTTTCGATCACGTCAAAAATATCCTGCTGCCGCGGGAACGACATTTCCAGGTCGAGCTGCGTGAATTCCGGCTGGCGGTCGGCGCGCAAATCTTCGTCGCGGAAACATTTCACGATCTGGAAATAGCGGTCCATGCCGGAGATCATCAGTATCTGCTTGAAAATTTGCGGCGACTGCGGCAGCGCGTAAAACTGGCCGTGATGAATGCGGCTGGGCACCAGGTAATCGCGCGCGCCTTCCGGAGTCGAGCGCGTGAGCATGGGCGTTTCGATTTCGTAGAACCCCATTTCGTCGAGCGTTTTGCGAATTTCAAGTACCACCCGATGACGCAGCGCGAGATTCCTGAGCGGCTTCGGCCGGCGCAAATCGAGATAGCGGTAGCGCAGGCGCGTTTCTTCGCTCGCGTTGGTTTCATCTTCAATCGAAAATGGCGGCGTCTTCGCCGTGTTCAGGATGTGCACGCGCGAGGCGAGAACTTCCACTTCGCCCGTGGGCAATTCCGGATTCGACTTGCCTTCCCGGCGGACGACTTTGCCTTCGATGGCGACAACGTATTCGGAGCGGAGCTGTTCCGCCTTCTGGTGCGCGGCGGGATGCTGATCGCGGTTGCACACGATTTGCGCGATGCCGGCGCGGTCGCGCAGGTCGATGAAGATCAGTTGGCCCAGATCGCGCCGGCGATGCACCCAGCCCGTCAGCACCACGTCGCGCCCCGCGTGCGCGGCGCGCAATTCGCCGCAATAATTTGTGCGTTTCAAATTCCCCAGTGGCTCAAGCAAGTGTTTCCACCCTCCAAATTCGTGAACCATGCTCTGTGACTATGACTCCTGAATTGCGACCCAGCAGTTGCAGTCATTCTGAGGGCCGATCTATGGCCCGAAGAATCCAGAGACTACCTAACATTCAAGACCAGAAAAATGCGCCGCTCGGTTCAGTTCAACTAACATGTTGCAGTAGCTTGTCATTCTGAGGGCCGGTTCATGGCCCGAAGAATCTCTCTTCGGTTTGTCGTTCACTGCCGGAGAGATTCTTCGCTCCGCTCAGAATGACAACGAAGAGCGGAGAGTGCGTCTTTGCTAAGCTAGTTCTCTATTGTTCCGCCCGTACTTTCAGAAATTCGATCAGCGCCGCTTCGCCTAATTTCTGCTGTTCGCCCGTGGCCAGATTCTTCAGCGTGAACAGGCCGGACGCAACTTCATCGCCACCAATAATGAGTGCGTACTTAGCGTGCAATTTATCCGCGAGGCCGAGCGCCTTCTTGAATTTCATTTCCTCAGGAGGAATTTCCACCGAAAGGCGCTCCGCGCGCAGTTTCCGCGCCAGACGCACGCTGGCGGGGTAGGCCTCGGCACCCATCCATGCGACGAACACGTCGAGAGCGCCGATTGCCGCAGTTTTGCTGCTCTCCTGAATCGAAAGCATGGCGCGATCAGTGCCAACGGCGAAGCCAATTCCCTTCGTTGGCGGCCCGCCGAGGAGTTCAACGAGACCGTCGTAGCGGCCGCCTCCGCAGACTGCGTTTTGCGAGCCCAGGCCCGCTGCAGTGACTTCAAACGTGGTGCGCGTGTAGTAGTCAAGCCCGCGAACGAGGCGCCAGTTGATCTCGTATTTGACGTCGCGCAGCTTCAATTCCTCTTGCAACTTCGCGAAATGTTCGCGGCAGCCTTCACAGAGATGATCCGAAATGCGAGGCAGCATTTCGATGATGGGCTGCTCTTCCGGCGATTTCGAATCAAGCACACGCAGCGGATTTGTCTCGATGCGCCGTTGGCTGTCGGGTCCGAGCTTGTCCTTAACTTCGCGCAGCTTTTCGCGCAGCAGTTCCACATATTTCGGGCGGCATTCCTTGCAGCCGATCGAGTTAACGGCAAGTTTGGTTTGCGTCAGACCGGCGCGTTCGAAAAACACCAACAACATTTCAATCAGTTCCGCATCAATTGCCGGCGCATCCGACTGCCCCAGCACTTCCGCGCCAATCTGGTAAAACTGGCGGTAGCGCCCCTTCTGCGGCCGTTCGCGGCGAAACATCGGCCCCATATAGTAAAGCTTCACGTTGCCGGGGAGCGTATTCATTCCATGCTCGATGTAAGCGCGCATCACAGATGCCGTCGCTTCGGGCCGTAGAGTCAGCGATTGAACGGTTGACTGGGGCAACTTCGCTAAATTCATCTTCGCAAGTCGGAGGTACCTTTCACGATCCTCCGTTTGGAGCCGTGCCAGCTCTGGTATGCCAACATCGCGAGCCATTTCTTGAACAAGAAGAATAATCAGATCATCATTATTAAGCGCATCCGAAAAGGTGTACATCTCCTTAGAAACTATGTCTGTGTCGGCGCCAACGGAGCGAGCGAACAATTCGGTCTGCTCGAAAATCGGAAGGCGGATTTCGGCATAGCCGTAGGTGGCGAACACTTCACGGGCGGTCTGTTCGAACCGGTTCCACAGCGCCGAATCCGGCGGCAAAATGTCGCGGACGCCTTTTATGGCTTGAAATTGGCGCTTCTCGGCCACTTTAGTTCCCTGCATCCTTGTTTCCCTGCCCCCCCGCTTCGGAGAGGTAGGTTTCCTTGTACTCGACGTAGCGCGCGGCGTAGAGGTCGATTGATTCCAAATCTTCCGCCGTGAGCGCGCGGCGAAACTTACCGGGGTGACCCATGAAAAGGCTGCCCGGCGGGACGACCGTGTCTTCGGGCACCAGTGTTCCGGCGGCGACGATTGATCCGGCTCCGATTCTTGCGCCATTCAAAATGATCGAGCCCATCCCAATCAAGCAGCGCGACTCGATGGTGCAGCCGTGCAAAACTACTCCATGGCCGACCGTCACGCCATCGCCCACAATCAGCGGAAATTCGTCCTTCATCACGTGGCACACGCAGCCGTCCTGAATATTGGTGCGCGCGCCGATGCGAATGTAATGGACGTCGCCGCGAATCACCGTGCACGGCCACACACTCGAGTGCTCGCCGATCGTCACATCGCCGATCACGACCGCGGCGGCGTCGATGTATGCAGTCGCCGCAATCTGCGGTGTTCGGCCTTTGTATCTGCGAATCAATTCCTCACCTCGGAGCAGTCAGTACGGCAGAAATTTACTCGCCGGTAATTTTGAGCGCTCTCTCGGGATTCCTCAGGCCGATGGAACCGGCCTTCGGAATGACATCAGGCTCAAAACGCCACGAAACAGGATCCACCACACCGATCAGAATAAACATGCAACGCTAACATACGCTCCTCAGGCTGACAAGAAAGGCAAAGCGGGAACGGAATGCCGCGCCCAGGGCAGCGCTAATTCGAAACGCCTAAAGGATTTGCACCGTGGGGCCGGTGGCGGACGAA
>JBGQGW010000168.1:0-9148 GCA_041497605.1 Terriglobia bacterium
CGCTAATTCCAAATGTTAAAGTTTAACTTTAAGTATATCTCAGAGCAATTTCCTCCTGCGATTTCCCATACCGAAACATTCTGAGAAAAGTTGACAGATAGCCCCTACTTAGAAACTGATTTTGGTTCTAAATTGAAATGTAACTTTAATTGCGGGTTTTCATTTAAATCCAGATTTCCGGGATGAACTCTTTCCAACGAGCCTTTGTACGTTAGTTTTCATCAGTATTTGCGCGGGTCAAAACGCTAAGAAGGCGCCTTGGAGGTACAAACCGAGGGGGTGAGAAACAGAACCAGCCCTTTCAGCTCTCGTTCAATGCTTCCTTGAAGGTCGATTTCCAAGGATCGCGAGTGACCTCCGACGGTGGCCTGATTCTGGTTCGCGAGTTGGATGCATCTGCACCGGCAGCTGTTTGGCCAGATGCTTCGCCGGATCTCTAGCACTGCCGGTGCCGAGCGGGTAGCACTCCGATTGCGGCTGCAAAATCTGGTGCCGAGGGAGGAGGGTCGGAGCAATGTCTGAGAAATCGATTACCCGGCAACAGGCGGGGTTCGTCAGACGGCGAAAACGAGCTGTCGGAATCCCGCGATCTAGCTGGGGCCTGCTCTGGTGGCAAATTCGTTGTGTCCAGGGCAGGAGAGGCGTACGATGCACAAGCCAGAGGTCCAAGTCGGAAATTCTGGATTGAATCTCTCCCCGTGGCCTGTGACAGGCGCACGGCGCGTGCACGGGCGAAACATGTGGGGTGTAGGTTCAGAAGTTGTTGTGCTGATCTTCCGCCACTTGGCGTATGGAATTCGCATTCGGGTTGTAGAACGAAGGGAGAACACAAGATGGATCGCATGAAATCCTTGATCGCCATCGCAATTCTGCTTCCTATTGCTGCGTTATTGCACATTCAGTTGGCCGGCGCCACCCGCCTTTCGCCGGAAGCGAAATCGGAAACGGTCCTCAAGCCGGATGATGTGGGACCAAAACTATTTCCGGATAAAGTTTTTTTCCGCGGCCAGGTGGCGACCGCACAACTGCGAAACGCGGGTGGAATTCATTTTAGCGACGACTTATACACTCTCGCGGCGCTTGTGGACAACTCCGGGTACTCGACCGAGATTCGACAGAAATACCAGGGTTATCTGCTAAGCGAGGTGGCTCTCGAAATCCAAGGACACACGCTGCCGGCGGGTGCGTATGGCGTCGGATTCCTGAACGGTGGCAAGTTCGTGGTCATGGATCTCGGCGCACACGATTTGATCCAGGTAGATGCCTCGCGGGACGCGGAGATCAAGAGGCCTGTACCGCTTCAGGTGACCGGCACCTCCACAGCCGCCAAGTATCGTCTCTACTTCGGGCGGGATTTTGTTGAATTGAATCGTGCCCAGTAACGCTCGACAGACATCGCGCTGGCAAGTGAACGCGATCCCGCATTTCTAATCTCCAGACTCTTGCTCTAGCCAATCGGCGATGGGTTTCGGAATCCACGCACAATGGATTTGTCGCGTAAGAGATCTCTGCGTTCACATCGCACGCGGCTTGAGGGTTCGGTCGACCAGCAAGAGTTGGGGTAATACGATGCAGATGAGATTTTGATTTTCTCGATTAAAGCGGCTTTGAATTTCCGGCGAAGATCTCAAGTGGGCATTTTCAAAAAGAAGTAAGCGCCCAGAAATCCGAAAATTGCGTCCGGCGCCCAACCTGCGAGCAGCGCCGGTAATTGGCCCACTCCACCCATCGCTTCAAATAAAGCGGCCGTAGCCCAGTAGACGATTCCGATCCCAATCGCCACCGCCAGCCCTCCCACAGCTCCTCGCGTCCCCACCAGAAAAGCAAACGGAACGCCCAGGAAAATAATGATCGGGACGATCAGCGGGAAGGCGAATTTCTTGTGCCACTGAACGGAGAGCCGTGCCGTATCAAACCCGGCCTGCTGAAGCCCTTCAATATAGCTCCGCAATTGACGCCAGTTCATTTGGAACGACTGCCTTACTTCCCGCTTGAAATAGCTGGGAGGTTCGGAAATCTCTTCCAGGCTCGAAATCTGAAAGGGCTTGTAATTCACCTTGTTTTGACTGAAATCGCGGATCCAGCCGCCTTCGAGCACCCAGGTGTTCAGGTTTGGCACCCACTCGGCGCGCGAAGCGAAGACCCGCCTGCGGATTTGAAATGTTTCGGGATCCAGTTCGAATACGCTGAGCCCGCCGAAAAGATTGCGGTCCGCGTCGAACAGTTCGTAGTTATAGACCTTGTTGTTTTCACCCAGGATCCACTGGTGCGCGGGTTGATAAAACGTCTGCGCCGGGCGGCCTTTGATCTGGTTGCGCAAAGCGTCCTGCCGCTGCGTCGCGTAGGGAAGATAGGTGTCGTCCAGCAGAAAAAGACCGCCGGCAAGAATGGCGCCGGCCAGCAGCAACGGCAGTGCCAGGCGGTAGAGACTCACGCCGCTCGCCTTGAACGCCGTGATTTCATTGTTTTTCGCCAGCACGCCCAGAGTCACCAGCGTCGAGACCAGCGCCGCCAAAGGCACAAGCTGATACATCATCAAGGGAATCAGGTAGCGGAAGTAGTTCGCCACAACCCACACGGAAATGTGGTGCCGGGAAATATCTTCGAGCAGGTCAAACAGCGTGAACGCGTCGAACAGCACGATGAAACCAGCCAGCAACAGAAGAAAATAATACAGAAACGTGCGCAGCACGTAGAGATCGATCAGCAATGGAAAGCCGCCGACCCGGCTCTTCGCGCGAGCCCTTTCCGGTTGGCGCAACGGCAAGGGGCCATTGGGCAAAGCCGCCGGCACTGCCGCTTCTTTGGGTGTGCGGCGCCAGGTCACCAGCGCGTCAATCCAGCGCGAAAACGCGGATTGGCCGCGCGCATGCTCGATTCGACGCAGCAGCACCAGCGCGGCGATGAACGTAAAAAAATTCGCGGCCCACACGCCGAGGGAAGGCGGCAGGCTGCCTTGTTGCGCCATATGCACGCCCGTGACGAAGATCAAGTAATATCCGCAAATCAGCAGTAAGGTGAGAATGAATCCCGCCGCGCGGCCTCCGCGCCGTGGCCGCACTCCCACCGGAACTCCCAGCAGCGCGAAAACCAGGCAGGCGGCAGGGAACGCCAGCCGCCGGTGGAATTCCACTCGCGCGTCGCGCCACCCGGGTCCCTGCACATCGAGCAGTTGCATCATGGATCGCTCGGAATCCTTGAGCTGAACGGAAGCCGCTTTGGAAGGATCGACGAGCTCCACCGTTTGGTCGCTCGCGCCGAATTTCGTAAAATCGTAATGGTCCGGCTGGCGCGGATCGTAGCCATGTGTACTTCCGTTACCAAGATGCAGCTCAAGCTTGTCCTCATGAGGGTCAGCGATTACAATTGCACTCTCTGCCAGCGTCAGGTGTGAACCCGCTGCGCCATTGGAATCGGCGAGAAATACTCCGCGCCAGTGCGTGGCCGTGGCGTCCACATCTTGCACATAAAGCACTATGCGGGGGAACCGTTCGTCGAAGACGCGCGGGAGCACTTCGTAGGAAGCTTGCGACGATCCCAGGCGCACTTCCAGCAGGTGCAGCGTGCGCAGCGCGACGGGGCCGAGCCAGAAGGTGATGAACAGCGTGAGCAGGGCAAAGCCGCAGGCCAGCATGCCGATCGGAATCAGCAATCGCCGCAAGCCGATTCCCAGCGCATTCATCGCCACGATTTCGCTATCGGCGGAGAGCCGGCCCAGCCCGATCAGCACGCCAACCAGCGCAGCCATGGGCAGGGTGTAGGGAAGTACGCTGATCAATGAGCAGCCGAACAATAAGGTTCGATCGCTCGAGCCGTGACGCACCACCAGCTCCATCAGCCGCACCAGTTGTGGCACGAAGAAAACGAAAGTGAATACCGCGAGGCCCAGCATCGCGTGGGAGAACACTTCGCGGCAAACGTAGCGGTCAAGGATGCGCATGTTAGCGCTTCGACATTCTAGCACGACCTCTCGATGCACCCGGCCGGAGGATACGGCCGGATGAATCGCGTTCATCTCGTCATTCTCTGGCACATGCACCAGCCACAGTACCGCGACCCATCCAACGGCCGTTACGTACTTCCTTGGACGCGCCTTCATGCCCTAAAGGATTACTGGGGCATGGTGAAAATGCTCGAGGAATTTCCCAATGTGCACGCCACGTTCAATCTGGTTCCGTCACTGGCCGCCCAGCTCGAAGAATACGCCAGCGGGAGATTCGACGAGCCCTGGTTCCAGATCGCCTTCGCGCCCGCGGATTCGCTGACGCTCGAAGATAAGCGCGAGGTCCTGGTGCGCGCGTTCCAGTTGAACCATGATAACTTGCTCTCGCGTTGGCCGCGGTTTCGCGAATTATTCGACTGGGTGCGTTCCGCCGGCGTCGATGCGGCAGCAACGCAGATCGGCCTGCGCGATCTTCGCGACCTGCAGCTCCTCTCGCAACTCGCCTGGATGGACGAGGAGTATCTCGCCAATGATCCCGTCGTGTCCGCGCTGGTGCGCAAGGCTGCGGACTTCACCGAGCGGGACAAGGATCAATTGCGCGCCAAGCAAATTGAATTGCTGGGGCGGGTGATTCCGGAATACCGGCGCGGCTCGGAGCGCGGCCAGATCGAAATCTCCACCACTCCCTATTACCATCCCATCCTGCCGCTGGTTTGCGATACGGACATCGCGCGGATCGCCAATTCGTGGACGCCGTTGCCGAATCCGCCCTTTCGCTATCCCCAGGATGCGCGCGAGCAACTCGTCCGTGCGCGGGCGCTGCATGAACGCATGATCGGCCAGCCGCCGGTTGGGCTGTGGCCGTCGGAAGGCTCCGTCTCCGACCAGGCGCTCGGCATCGCGGCGGAACTGGGATTTCGATGGTTCGCCACCGATGAAGGGGTACTGGGCCGCACGCTGAATATCAGCTTCTGGCGCGACGCCGCCGGCTTTCCGGAATGTGCGGCGCAATTGTACAGTCCCTGGCGGATCCGGCGGGAGGGAAGAGATATCGTCGGACTCTTCCGCGACCATTATCTTTCGGACCTGGTCGGCTTCGTCTATTCGCGCATGGATGCTTCCGGCGCGGCCTACGACCTGCATCACCGCATTCGCGCCGCCGGCGAACGAATCCACGGACCTCGTCCGGTTACTGTCTGCCTGATTCTGGACGGTGAAAATGCGTGGGAATATTATCCCGGCAATGGCCGCGAGTTTCTCCGCCAGTTCTATCGAAACATTCAGAATGATCCGGACATTCGCGCGCTCACCGCTTCGGAAGCGATTGCGGCAGCCGGCGAGATTCCAGTGCTCGAGGGAATTTTCCCGGCCTCCTGGATCAACGCGAATTTCGACGTCTGGATCGGCCACAACGAGGACGTGCAGGCCTGGAACCTGCTTCGGGACGCGCGCGAAGAATACGAGAAGGAAGCCCAGCGGCGGGCGGCGAACGAGCCGAATGCCGTTTCGGAGAAGCAGTTGGCGAAAGCCTTCGAATCCGTGCTGGCCGCGGAAGGAAGCGATTGGTGCTGGTGGTACGGTCCGGAAAATAGCTCCGCGAATGACGCGGAATTCGACGCGCTGTATCGTAAGCATCTGACGGAAATTTACCTTGCTCTTGGCCGCGAAGCCCCCGAGTCGCTGGCGCAGCCCATCAAGACCGGCGCGGAAGGGGCGCGGTTGATCTTGCCCTCCGCGTACTTGGATATCAACGTGGACGGCCGCGAGACCTCGTTCTTCGAGTGGCTTGGCGCCGGGATTTACACTTCGGATCAGCGGCAGGGAGCGATGCATGGCCGCGTCTATTTCATGGAAACGCTGTTTTATGGTTTCGCCGAGGATCGTTTTTTCGTGCGTGTTGATCTGTTTCCGGAGGGGCGAGCCGTGCTGCGCGACTGCGAGTTTCGCGTCACGATCCATGCCGCGGAGGAGATTCGCGTCTCCATCCGCGTTCTGGAAGGGCGCGTGATCGGATTTGTGGTGGAGCACGATGACGTCTGCCGTCTCAATCCCCGCGACAAGGTCTCCATCGCGCTCGACAAGATTCTGGAAGTCAGCATTAAGCGCGATGTTGTGCCCATCAAAGGGTGCTCGTTCCGTTTCGGCGTGGCACTTTGGCAGGGAGGTTTGCCGATCGACCTGCTGCCCGGCGAAGGTTCCTTCGAAATCCAGTTGGGCGAGGAATTGTTCGCCTGGCCCGTTTCCTGAGTCGTCCGCAAGCCAGCGTGCATCTCCCCAGTCTTCCTGGATTAGCTGTATAGTTACTTACTTCTTGACAAAACAGGCGGGCTCGGTTAAACAACTCTAGCTCTGTCTCTCTTCGAGGTTCCCTGGCAGTACGCGGAGCTTCCGCTCCTTCGGGGAGGGTCGTGTGCGCACTCGACCTCTATGGTTGTATTGTCTCCTCCTATTCGTTTTGGCATTCCCTCTACTCTGGGCAGATCACCCGGCCCTGAAGAGTTCACGCCGGAGCCCGGGCCGGAATCGATCCGCGGCACAATCTCCACGGCCTCCAACCCCGATTCCATTCGCACCTCGTCCCGGTTCGATTGATCCGCGAGAGGTTCGCGCTACTCTTGCCTCGCTCCCTCTCAGTTTCGAGTCGAATCAAGGGCAAGCCGGTCCGCACGTCCAATTCCTCGCTCGCGGGCGCGGGTTTAACCTCTCCTTTTCGCCCCGCGACGCCGTCTTTACCTTTCGCGGGAACTTAACTGGTGATAGGGGTTCGAAAAGTCTCGTCGATAACATCGCGATGCATCTGGTGGGAGCCTCACCCCACGTCGGGATCGTAGGATTTGATCCGCTTCCAGGCATTACCAATTACTTGCTCGGCAAGGATCGGCGCGCGTGGCGCACCGGAATTCCACACTTCCAGCGCATCCGGTACGGGAACGTTTATCCCTGCACCGATCTGATTTTTTACGGCAGCGGAGATCAACTCGAGTTTGATTTCATCCTGGCTCCCGGCAGCGATCCCGCCAGAATCCTCTTCACGTTCAACGGAGCCAAGCAAGCACATCTCGATCGTCACGGCAACCTTTTGCTTCGCGCCCCGAGCCGCGAAATTCAATTTCACAAGCCGGCGATCTACCAGCAGGTTGGTGCATTCCGCCGGCGGATTTCAGGCGGGTACATTCGCCGGGGAAAAAACACCTTTGGGTTCTCCACGGAGAACTACGATCACTCGAGACCTCTGATCATCGACCCCACAATCACCATCACCTACGCCACCCTCCTCGGCGGTCTCGGCGATGACCTAGCCAATGGCGTCGCTGTGGATTCTTCCGGCAATGTCTATATCGGCGGAAGCACATCTTTTGCCACTACGTTCCCCGAATTGGGCTCGACCATGCAAGGCGTTGGCGGCGGCCTCCACGACCTGTTTTTCGCCAAGGTCAATACCACTGCCTCCGGCGCGGCCTCGCTTGTCTATCTCACGTTCGTCGGGGGAGATGCCGATGACAGCGGCGGCTACGTCGCCGTGGACGCGCAGGGCGATCTGGCCTTTTTCGGTTCCACCACATCGCTGAATTTTCCGGTTACCGATGGATCATTCTTCCAGAACGGCCCAACTGCTGGGGTTGTAGGTGAACTCAACCCTTCCGGCAGCGGACTCGTGTTCGCTACCTATCTCGACGGCGGTGATGGCGCAGTCATGACCCAACTTGCCGGCGGCATCGCTCTCGACGCCACGGGAAATATCTACGTCACCACCGATACCAATTCGACGCAGCTTCCGGTAACGGCCGGAGCGTTCCAGCCAACCTACGGAGGCGGAGTCACCGATGGCATGATGGCGAAATACGATCCTACCGGTTCGCTGCTCTACCTCACCTACTTTGGCATCAACGCCAGAGTTGTCTCATCCGGCATTGCAGTGGATTCATCCGGAACTGCCTACATCACTGGCTCGACGTCTTTGCCGGCCAAATCGAGTTTCCCTGCAAAAAATCCTTTGCAAGCCGCTTACGGAGGGGGAGTGTCGGATGCGTTCGTCTTGAAGCTGAATCCTGCCGGAGCGGGCCCAGGCGATTTGATTTATGCATCGCTTCTCGGCGGTTCAGACATCGATCAGGGGCTTGCGATTGCCGTGGACACAGCGAGCCCTCCGAACGCATACGTCACCGGTTTTACGCATTCAACAAACTTTCCCACCAGCGGCACTGTCGGCGCTTTGAATGCAACCGCGGCGGGCGGGAACGACTCATTTCTCAGCGTTCTTTCTCCGGAATCAAGCGGGGCGCTTCAGCTTAGCTATTCCACCTACTTCGGAGGCTCGCAGGACGATGCGGGCACAACCATCGCCGTCGTGGCCCCTTCGGCCGTTTATGTCGCGGGCAAAACGGCCTCGCACGATTTCCCTGTTTCCGGCTCGCTGCAACCGTTCAGCGGCTCGGGCGATGTCTTTCTCGCCAAATTTGATGTGACCCAGGCAGGCGCCGCGTCGCTGATTTATTCCACCCTGCTCGCGGGCACTGATTTCGACGAGCCGCACGCCGTGGCTGCTGACGCCTCCGGCGGCCTCTACATCGCCGGCGCCGCCCATTCCTCGGACTATCCGCTGGCCAGCCATCCATCGAATGGCTTCCAGTTGAATTGCTCGAATTGCGGCACAGGCACGGGAATGAACGACGCATTCTTCACCAAGATTGTGGAAAATCTGCCCCCTACTGCGATCGTCAGTTTCAGTTCTGTGAATTTGAATTTCGGATTGGTCTCCGTCGGCGCCTCCAGCAATCCGGAGAATGTTGCACTGATCAACAGCGGCACGTCTGCACTAAATGTTTTGAGCACCACGATCACCGGAGCGAATGCCGGCGATTTCGCAATTCTGCCATCCGGCAGCACGTGCCCCATCGGCGTCTTTCAGTTGCCCCCTGGCAAGCAATGTACTCTGACCGTGGTCTTCACTCCCTCGCAAGGCTCTCTCGAGACCGCCGCGCTCAACATAAACGACGATGCTGCCGGCAGCCCTCAGTCCCTGCCGCTCCTCGGCAGCGGCACTGCGCCCCTTGCGCAAATTTCCCCGGCAAGCCTCGATTTCGGCAGTGTCCCGCTGGGAGCGGAAAGCAGCACACAATCCGTCACGTTTACCAACAGCGGCAACGTCGCCTTGACTTTCACGGGCGTAAACGTGTCCGGCTCGGATGCCGCCGACTTCGTTCC
>JBGQGW010000169.1:0-9109 GCA_041497605.1 Terriglobia bacterium
CGCGAATCGCCTGATGATGCGAGCTGTTCACCTGCGCTTCCGCCGCACCCGCCAGTTGCGCCAGGCGTGTCCCCGGCTCGATCAGGACCGGATGAAATGGCTCTGGCGCGCCGCTCTTGGAGTTTTCCCAGGGATGCTGGATCTTCGTCGGATTTTCGGTCGCAATGTCTTGAATCAGCGAACCGCCCCGGAAGACATTCAACGATTGGATTCCGTAGCATATGGCAAGAACCGGCTTGTTGGCGCCGTAAGCGTGTTCCAGCAAGGTGAAATCGGTCCGTTCACGTTGTTCATCATCTTCGGCTGTTTTCAAGTGGCGCTGGGAATGGTACAACGCGGGATTCACGTCCGCCGGGCTTCCGGGCAGCACAATCGCGTCGAGTGTTCGCGCTTCATGCTCCAACTCGCTGCGAGAAAGGGTAAGCGAGATCTCCACCGGCTCGCCTCCCGCCTCTTGCACCGCACGAGTATACATCTCGTATTTCACTCGCTGGCCAGTAACCTCTTCATTTGTAGTGCGATACGGAATGCCGACGCGGGGGCGATCTGGGTTTTCGCTGCTCATCGAAGCATCCATCCTACCATTGGCACACGGATGCGGCAACACGAGGGGATTGGCAGGGTATCGAAAGCTTACAGGGGCACAGATTCTGGAGATGCTGCTGCCTACAGTGTAGCGTTGAGTGAGATCAGCCGCGTGCCTGCCGGAGGCGCACCCTTCGGGCGCCTGGTTGCGGGCCGCCTGGGCGGATGTGTTTCGAACCAGATCTCGTAATTTCGCTTCATTTGTTCAAGGCGCTGGGGGACCTGGCTTTCGTGAATCTCGAGCCACTGTTCCAGGCTGATCGTGCCCAATTCCGGATGCTCGACGGTGTTGGACCATACCGGCTCGGGAACCGCCACCAGCAACTGGTACGTCATCAGCCGCATGCGGCGAAACAGGTCCAGCGCTTGCTTCGTGCTCTGGTGAGAGTAGCCAAGCGCGCCAACCCAAGCTTCGTGATCGTACGCCAGCACCTGCTTTCCGGGTTCGGCGATCAACCGGCGGCAGCGGATGTAGCCGTTCGCTTCGCTGTCAGCCAGATGCAAAATAATTTCGTGGATGCTCCAGGCGTCAGCCTGCGGTTTATGAAGCCACATCTTTTTCGGAAATTGACGGAGAGCCGCCGACAAAGCCTGTGGCGCGCGTCCAAATGCATCGATTTTTCGCCATCGTTCTTCGCGCGTCATATAGACCTCCTACTGTTTCGTTAGACGCCTCCTTTAGAAAAGTGTTGCTCACAAATCAGCAAGAATTGAATGACTTATGTCTGATCACGCAAAATCATTCATGCCTCGGGCGAGTGACCGTGTTGTGATCGGTAGTGAACGGTGTGCGCAGGCGAGCGAACCGCACAAAATGCATAAATGCTGCATTTTGGTGCACTCTCTGAATAATGGGAAAAATCTTACCGGGTGGGTAAGGTGTGGGCGTTTGCTGTGAGAGCTCGGCCAAGCCAGTATTTGCGCAAATCACCGACAAGATAGAGCGAGCCAGTCACGAAAATCACATCGTCCGGGTGTGCGAGTTCGAACACTCGTTCCAATGCCTGTACGGGATCGGACACTACTTCGAGGTTTTGCGCGTGGTGGTGTGTCATCTCGCGAAGTACTTCGACGCTGATGGCGCGTGACTGGTGCGGTTCAGTGAGAATTACCGTGTCCACTCGCGGGAATAGCAGGCCGGAAATTTCATCCACGGCTTTATCGCGCATCGCGCCATAAATAAGAAAGATTTTCCGGCCCCGCAGGTGCCCATCCCAGAACGCCAGAAGCTCCCGTGCTCCTGCTGGATTGTGCGAACCGTCGAGGTAAAGCGCGGGCTTCTCGGCCATCCGTTCGAGCCGGCCCGGCCAGCGGGCACCTGCCAGGCCGCGCGCAATCGAATCGTCATCAATGGGGAAGCCGCGCTGGGCCAACAGCCTTGCTGCGGCGATGGCCGCCAGCGCATTTCGCAGTTGGAAGCGTCCCGGCAATCGCAAGTCGACCGCGATCTTCTTCTTCGAATGCGCCGGCGAAACGACGGCGCTGTAGCAGCCGTCTTTGGCGTGCACTTCTTCCATTTCGAAAATCGCATCAATTTCCACCAGCCGGGCATCCATCGCGGCGGCGCGGCGGGCAATCACTGCGCGAGCTTCCGGACGCTCCGCCGAACTGACCACCCAGCCGCCGGATTTGATGATGCCGGCCTTTTCTCCGGTGATTTGCTCGATGGAATGTCCCAGGTAAGCTTCGTGATCGAAATCAATCTGCGTAATCACCGCCACTTCGGGCGTGACGATGTTCGTGGCATCCAGCCGTCCGCCCATTCCCACTTCGTAGACCGCAAAATCAATTTCGGCGTGCGCGAAAGCGTCGTACGCGAGCGCGGTCAGGCACTCGAAGAATGTGGGGTGCGCCGCGAGGGCGCCGGAAGCCATCAATGCTTCGATGTGCGTTTCCACTCGCGTGAAGGATTCGGCGAAGGCTGCGCCGGAAATGTCTTCTCCCGCAATGCGAATCCGCTCGTTGATGCGTTCGAGGTGCGGCGATGTGTAGAGCCCGGTGCGCAAGCCCGCGGCCCGTAAAATCGAATCCAGCATCGCGGCGGTCGAGCCTTTTCCGTTTGTCCCGGCGATGTGTACGCACGGAGAGCCGCGGTGCGGCGAACCCAGGGATTCCGAGAGAATGGAAATGTTCGCGAGATCGAATTTCTGGACGCGTGCTTGCCGCGGTGCGGCCAGTTCCTTGCCCAGCGTCAGCAGGTAGCGGACTGCCTCATCGTAGTTCATGCGGGGCCCGGCCTAACTTAAGAAGAAATCAAATGCGGAGGCGATATAACTCTTCAGCTCTTTGCGGGGGACGACGGCGTCCAGGAAGCCGTGTTCGAGCAGGAATTCCGCGCGCTGGAAGCCTTCGGGCAACTTCTGGCGGATGGTTTGCTCGATCACGCGCGGTCCCGCGAAACCGATCAGGGCCCCCGGCTCGGCAATGTTCAGATCGCCGAGCATGGCGTAACTGGCCGTCACGCCGCCCGTCGTAGGATCGGTGAGCAGTGAGATGAAAGGAATGCGAGCCTCATCGAGCCGCCCGAGCGCCGCCGACACTTTTGCCAACTGCATCAGGCTGACGGTTCCTTCCATCATCCGAGCGCCGCCCGAGCAGGAAACCACGACGAGCGGTTTCTTTTGAGCCATGGACATCTCGATGGCGCGCGTCACCTTCTCGCCCACCACCGCGCCCATCGAGCCGCCGATGAAGCCGAATTCCATCGAGCAGCACACGATGGGCCGCCCGTTTAGATTTCCCTCGACGGCAAGGATCGCATCGGACATGCCCAGCTTCTTCCGCGTCGATTCCAACCGTTGCTTGTAAGGTTTCGTGTCCACGAATTCGAGTGGATCGGAAGAAAACAATTGCGCATCGTGTTCGGTCCACTGGCCGTCATCGAGCAGCAACTCGAGCCGCCGCTTGGAATCGAGCCGGAAGTGGAAATCGCATTTCGGACAGACTTGCCAGTTTTCTTCGAGGTCCCTTTTCCAGATGATGGCGCGGCAGGCTTCGCACTTGGTCCAAAGTCCTTCGGTACGAACGTGGCGCTCCTCGCTCGGCACCGCGGAATCGATCGATCTTTTTTCTCGCTTAAACCAAGCCATTCTGGAAGCTCGATGCTGGAGACTCGAAGCTGGATCCTTCGAGTAAAGACTCCAAAGATTGGAATTCGTTCCTCTCCCGGCGCGTACCCCCGACCGCCTCCCGCCTAGTAATCAATTCCTCGCTGCGCCAGAATTCCCTTGGTGTAGGGATGTTTCACCTCGCGCATCTCCGTGACCAGGTCCGCCTGTTCCACCAGCTTCGGATGCGCGTTGCGGCCCGTGCAGATCACGTGAACGCGTTCCGGCCGCCCCGCCAGCGCTGCCACCACTTGCTCCGGGTCGAGCATCTTGTAGCTGATCACGTAATTGATTTCATCCAGGATAACCAGATCATACTTCCCGCTGTAAATTTGCTCCCGGCCGAATTCCCATGCCTCCTGGCACAAGCGCAGATCTTCCGGGTCGGTTTCCGCGCCGCCCACCTTCACAAAACCGCGCCCCATGGGGCGAATTTCGAATTTGTCCGGGCCCAGCATGGCGGCGGCGTCTAGCTCCCCATAATGCCACGAGCCCTTGATGAACTGCACCATCATTACTCTCAGGCCTTGTCCTACCGCGCGAAACGCCGTGCCCAGCGCGCAAGTCGTCTTGCCCTTGCCCGGCCCCGTATAAACGATCAGAAGTCCTTTTCCTTCCGGCATGGAATCAGCCAACCTTTCACTCTGCGAAACAATTAAGAATACTGAGCGCCCCCACCAAAAACGTCAAGCAAGCCAAGTTGAGGGCAGACGTTCTGTCTGGCGGTGGTACTGTTTCCCCCGGTTCTGTTTTCTGTGTTTTGGCCGTCATCCTGAGCCAACATTCTTCTACGAGTTTCCAAAGGTAGGAGCGAAGGATCCAGCGCGGAATTCGCGCGAACAATCAAGTCCCATGCGGGCGCAATAGCCACTCGTCTTGGTCCCGTCAGGAAAGCTGCAAATAAGCACTGATTTTATCCGCGATGGCGGCAACCTTTGCGTGCGACGCCTCGGGCATGGGTTTGTCCGCTGCTGCTCCCGACTGGCGGAGAACGAGCCAGATGCCGGGTCGATGCACGGAATTGTCGCGGCAAATCGCTCCCGTAAGTTGCACGATTTCCAGTCCGCTGCCGGCCAGTTCACGATCCAGCATCCCGCGAGTTTCATCAAGTAAATCCTTGAAACCCTGCGAGGCAAGAATTGGATCAATTTCGCGCGGGACGGCGGCCTCGACATCTTCGATATCATAATCCGGCAGCGGATTCGTGATCATCAGTTCGATTGCGGCGGTTGGGGCTTTTGCGTCGTGCGTGATCTTCACGGCCATCGTTAGGTTTTACCTTATTCGAGCTATTTCGGGTAGGGGTGGCCGGCCAGAATCGCGAACGCTCGATAAATTTGCTCGGCGAGAACGACGCGTGCGAACTCGTGCGGCATCGTCAGAGTCGAAAGCGAAATTCGTTCCCGGACGCTCCGCCGCAGGGATTCCGGAAAGCCTTCCGCATCGCCGCAAAGAAAAACCAGCTCGCGCGCGCCGCGATCGCGCAGAGCACCCAGCCAGCGCGCAAATTCGGCGGAAGAATATTGCTTGCCGGCGGCGTCGAGCATGACAATTGCCGCGCTGGGCGCGATTTTCAATTTCTTCAGAGCCGCGTCGCTCGCTTCGCGCAGTTCATTGGTCTCCATTTCGCAGTAGTGACCGATACGGCCGAGGTAGTCGTCCAGCAGCGTGCGAATTTCCGCGCGCCGCGTCTTGCCGAGCATCACCAGGCGAATCTTCATGGAACATCTCTGCGGAGTTCGGGCATCGTGGTTCCAAGTGATTCGCGACGATAGGGGAGAAGGATCTCGTTCGGAGGCATGGCTACAACAGGCCGTATTTCTTCCGTTTTTCGAGCAAGGTCTTGCGGCTGATGCCCAGGATTTCCGCGGCGCGCGAAATTTTATAATGCGTCGCTTCCAGCGTCGCCCGAATCGCTTCACATTCAATCTCATTCAGCGAGCGGAGATTCCCTCCCAGCATGCTCGGAGCGGCGGCGCGCTGAATGATCGCCGGAAAATCCTCGGGCCGCAGCAACGATTCTTTCCCCGCATACTTGGCGAACGTCAACGCATGTTCGATGGCGTTCTTGAGTTCGCGCACATTTCCCGGCCACTCATAGGATTCGAGCAGCCGCATCGCCGCCGGGTCCAAATGCGCTTCCGGACGGCCGTGAACTCCGGCAAGGCGCGTAAGAAGATGTAGAACGAGCGGCGCAATGTCGGCTCGGCGATCCCGCAGCGCAGGAACGGAGATCACCAACACACTCAGCCGGAAAAAGAGATCTTCGCGAAAGCGCCCGGTGGAAACGGCTCTCGCCAGATCCGTATTCGTCAGCGCAATCAACCGGGCGTCGATCTTCAGGCTTTCCGTTCCTCCCAGGCGTTCGAACCTGCGCTCTTCCAGGACGCGCAAGAGCTTCGCCTGAATTCCAGGAGCGAGCGCCGCCACTTCATCGAGCACGATCGTGCCGCCTTGGGCAAGTTCGAAGCGCCCGAACTTTCGGGCTACCGCCCCAGTGAAAGCGCCTTTTTCGTGTCCGAATAATTCCGATTCCACGAGCTCAGCCGGCAAGCTGGCACAGTCGATCTTCAGGTAGGGCGCATCGCGACGAGGGCCGGAATCGTGAATCCAGCGCGCCAGTTGATCCTTGCCGGTTCCGCTTTCGCCCGTGATGAGCAGCGTGGTTGACGTCTCGGCAACTTTTTCGGCGAGTTCCAGAACGTGGCGCGAAGCCGGATCGACCGCCACCCATTCAATGTGCGCAGCGCTCATGGCCGCTGTATTCCGCCAGCCGCTGCCTGTGGGCCGGGCGGCGATATATCCAGGCGCTTTGCCGAACGCCAGAGACGTTCCAGATCGTAGAAGACGCGCGAGCGCTGGCTGAAAATGTGCACAACCAGGCTGCCGTAATCGAGCAGCATCCATTCCTCACTGTTCCGCCCCTCGCTGTGCGCCAGACGCACTCCGTGGCGGCTGAGTTGCTCCTCGATTTCAGACGCGATGGCTTGCATTTGTGGTGTGCTCAAGCCGGTGCAGAGTAGAAAATATTCCGCGAACGCACCCAGATCCTTCAAATGGAGCACAGTTACGTCCACGGCTTGCTTTTCCTGAGCCGCTTCGACGGCCCAGCCGAGTTCGGGATAAACGGAGTCCAGGTTCACCGGTACAGAGCCTGTTGGAGAATGTAATCCTCTATGCGTTGGGGCACAAGCCCATGGATCGATTCCCCGCGCTTGAGCCGCTCGCGAACGTCCGTGGACGAAACGTGGCTACGCACGGCCGGAAGCAGATGCACCATTGATTTGCGCAAGGCGATCGTCTGGCGATCTACCTTGGCCGAGGTAGGCTTGAAGAACTTCGTGGGAATCGCATGCCGCAGCTCGTCCAAAGGAAAGCCAGGGCGGCTGGCAATGATGAAATCGCAACTATCGAGCAGCGCTTCGTGATCTTTCCACGTTTGAATCTCGAGGAAGGAATCGGCGCCGAGAATAAAATAAAGCCGGTCGCCGGGGTACTCGCGCTGAAAATATCCGACGGTATCAATCGAATAGTAGATTTGTTTCTTGTTCCCATTCGTATCGGACTCCACGAGTGACGGCAAAAACCCCGGGTGGCCGGCGCAGGCCAGCACAACCATTGCGTAGCGATGAGCGAAGGGCGCGAGTTCCCGCTTGGTCTTGTGGGGAGGGCGGCTGGAAGGAACGAAATAGATGGCGTCCAATTCGAATCGCCGCTGGACCGCGCTGGCCACGGCTAGGTGGCCGGAATGCACAGGATCGAACGTTCCGCCGAACAGCGCAATCGAGCGTCCAGACGCTCGCGATTTACGCGCGCGGGAGGAGGTCAACGTTCCTCCGTGTGCCGCTCGGCCGGTTCCTGCGGTGCCGGCGGATTCGCGATGAGTGAGGCGGCCGTGCTCGCGGAAGCAGCCGCAGGCCGCAGGCGCTCGACTGCGTCAGCCATGGCACGGACAAGCTCGCGCACCCCTTCCCCAGTGACCGCGGAAATCGCGTAGAAGGGTAGCCCGTGCGACTGGCAGTACGAGCGCAACTCTTCCAGGCGCGTGCGGTCGGTTGTTGCGTCCAACTTTGTGGCCACCACGATGCGCTGCTTTTCCGCCAGGGATTCGCTGAACGCCCGCAGCTCGCCTTCGATAATTTCATAATCACGCACGGGATCGCGATCGCTCGAATCGCTGGTATCCACCAAATGAGCGATCAGCCGCGTGCGTTCGATGTGCCGCAAGAATCGCGTGCCCAATCCAGCGCCTTCGTGCGCGCCTTCGATCAGGCCGGGCAAATCCGCCACCAGAAATGTGCGCCCGCCAACGGCGTGGCCCGGATCGGTATCCGCCGAGACGACTCCCAAGTGCGGTTCCAGCGTCGTAAAAGGATAGTCGGCAATTTTGGGACGAGCGGCGGAAATGCGCGAGATCAGTGTGGACTTGCCCGCATTCGGAAATCCCACCAATCCCACATCGGCCAGTAATTTCAGCACCAGTTTCAGGCGCCGCTCTTCGCCCGGTTTGCCCTCTTCGTGTTCCCGTGGCGCTTGGTGCCAGGGCTTGGCGAAATGCGCGTTGCCGCGTCCGCCGTGCCCGCCTTTCGCGATCACCATTCGCTGTCCCGGCTCGGTGAAATCAAAGAGCGGCGCCCCGGTGTCTTCATCGAACACCACCGTGCCCACCGGAACCGTCAAGACCATGTCGATGCCGGAGCGGCCGTGGCACTTCGAGCCCTCGCCATGGCGTCCGCGATCGGCGCGAAATTCGCGATTATAGCGGTAGCGCAGCAGCGTGTTGTCGTGCGGATTGGCTTCGAGGATGATGCCGGCGCCATCGCCACCGTCACCGCCCGAAGGACCGCCACGCGGGACAAACTTCTCCCGTCGAAACGCGACGCAACCGTTTCCGCCATCGCCCGCTTTCACCCAGATTTTCGCTTCATCTACAAACATGGTTCACTCGTTACAGTGCTCCCAAAGTTCCGACAAGGCCACCGCAAGTTGTGGCGACACCATTCACAATCGGTTGCCGGGGAAAAGGATACGCTAAGGAGAGTTGCGCAGGCACTCTTGCCTGCGCAAGCAGTCGCCCAACACAGCCAGGAGTGGCTGTGCTACCTACGATGCGTTCGGCCTCGGCCCAGGATGTTGCCAGGAGTTGCGCAGGTACTCTTGCCTGCGCAATCAGCCACCTAACACAGCCAGGAATGGCTGTGCTACCTCCGATCCATCTCACTTATTTAATCGGCAGCAACCGGGGCAGGCTTCGATTCCGTGATTGCGGGGGCGCTAGCGGCTTCCAGCGGCAGGATGCTGATAAATCGCCCCATCTGGCCCTTGTCCTCGAATTTCACCACGCCCGTGATCATGGCGAACAAAGTGTCATCCTTGCCGCGTCCCACGTTCGTGCCAGCCTTATAACGCGTGCCGCG